>PIVY01000042.1 GCA_003353795.1 bacterium | reverse complement strand
GCAAGCGGAGGTGCTCGGCCAGGGGCGGCTGCCAGTCCATGATCTCCCAGATTCGCAGGCTCAACAGGCGCGGCAAGGCCAGGGCGGCCAGCACCGGGTCGTCGCCGACGGCATCGGGGGCGGGCAGCTCATCGGCCGGCGCAGCGGCGGCGCCGGCGGTTTCGAGATCGACCAGCGTGGCTTCCTCGCTCACCAGCAGCAATTCGCCGCTCTCCAGCGGGCGCTCGACCGCCTCGGCCAGCAACTCGGCGGCCAGTGTGCTGGTGGACTCGATCGGCTCGCGGCTCGGCACCGGCTGCAGGGGATCCGGTCGCGGCGTCAGGTTGCGGCGACGGACGTGTTCGGCATAGACGTCCTGAGGCATGGGAATGTCGGCGGGATCGTGGCCGTCTGGGTTCATGGTCCGTCCTTCCGGTGGTGGGGTGCCGTCAACATAGCGGCGCCGAATCAGCCCTGCTCGCCGCCGCGCCGGGCGCGCTCCACGGCAGGCTCCACCCAGAAGCGGTGCAGGGCCCGGCCGGCGCGGTCTGGCCAGCGCCGGAATCCCGAGGCGGGGTCGGCCGCGAGGCTGCGCGCGTCCTCGGCCAGACCGGGACCGTAGGCGTGCTCGTATCCGGGCCAGAGTTCGTTGCGCACCCAGTCGTAGAGCGGAATGTCGGCGGCATACATGTCGCGGATCCGGGCACAACGATCGGGATCGGATCGCAACTCGCGGGCCACGTCGTTGCTCTCGGCGGTGTTGCGCCGCAGGTAGGCCGGATGCAGTTCCGGAGCCACCAGCTTCTGCAACAGCAGCAGCGATTCCTCGAAGCGTTCGAGCAATCCCACGAACACGCCGTGCTGCTGGATGGCTGCAATGGCGGCGGCGGAATCACCGGCGCGGTCGAAATATCGCGCCTGGTGGTTGTGGTGCTCGCGCCAGTCGCACCAGGCGTCCCAGCCGAGCGGGTCCGGATTGGTGTTCACGTGATACTGATAGTGGGAGATGCCTCGGGAGACCGGCTCTCGCAGGAACGCCACGTAGCGCACCGGTCGAACCTCGTGGGCGCCGGACCACAGGGTCAACGGATGGCCGCCGATGGCCCGGGCCCAGGGGCACAGGCGCAGCAGGCGGCGCACGTCGTCGGGCTCGTAGGTGGGGATGATGAACTCGCCGTCGCCCCAGCCCATGGGCCGGGTAGCTCGCCAGGCCTCGGCCTGCACGTAGCCGGCTCCGTAGGTGTTGCGAAACACCGTATCGAGGGTGCGGCCGCCGGTCTTGGCCAAGTGCAGGAATACCAGCAGGGGTCGGGACATGACGGCTCCGCCGGCTAGGGACATCGATCGACCGCGGTGGCGTAGACAGCCTCCAGACCCGCCAGGGTCCGGCGAAGATCGTAACGCGCGGTCACCAGTTGGCGACCGGCGGTACCCAGGCGCTGCCGCTGCGCCGCATCGGCAAGCAGCCCGCCGATGGCCGACGTGAGTTCCGACACGTCGTAGGCCGGCACGAGCAGACCCTCACGATCGTGGGTCACCACGTCTGCCGTTCCGTCGATACGATAGCCCACCACCGGCCGGCCGGCAGCCATGGCCTCCAGCAGAACCAGCGGCAGACCTTCCCAGCGGGAGCAGAGCACGAACACGTCGGACAGCTGGTGCAGGCGATCCAGATCCCGGCGCGCGCCCAGCAGGCGCACCCGACCATCGAGGCCGCGTCGGGCGATGTCCGCCGAGAGCGCCTCGTGGTCCTCGCCCTCGCCGGCGATGAGACAGGTCACCTTCACGCCCGCCTCGGTCAACCGCGCCGTGGCTTCGATGAGATCGCCGAAGTTCTTGAGCGCCGTGAGGCGACCCGCGCCCAGGAGGATCCGATGGTCGGGTTGGAGATCCAGCGCACGACGCAGGTCGTCGATCTCCTGGTCGGACGCGGTATCGGGCACCGTCACCCCGTTGGGCACCACGGCGATGCGCGCGGCCAGCCGATCGTCGAGATCGAGTTCCCGGATGAGAGAGTCTCGCACCCGGTCGCTCACCGCGACCACGGCGTCGCAGCGCCCGCAGATCGAGCGGTAGGCGCGGCGGCGCAGAGCGCGACGACCGACGCCGTCGCCCTCGCCGTAGTGGAACTCGTCGTTGCTGTGCACGGTGGCCACCAGGGCGCACGGCGCGTTCCACGACAGCATGAGACCCCAGAAGTTCGCCTCCGGCAGGTGCGTCTGGAGCACATCGATTCGATCGGCACTGGCCCGGTCGGCCAGAGCGCGGCGGCCTCCCATGGCCCCGGTGAGAAACGACCAGGGGCGCCGGACCGAGCCGCGATCCAGGTCCAGGTCGGTCAGGGGAACACCGTCGGCCACACGCGCGGCCAGGGCGCCGCCGGACTTGAGAGTGTAGAGACGCGTGGGTTGCGGCACGGCGGCGCGAGCATTGGCCAGCCGCACGGCCAGGGTCTCGGCCCCGCCGACGACGAGCTGCTCCACCAGATGAGCCACGCGAATGGCATCGTGGCCCGGGCCCGGGTCCGCGGCCACGGCGGCTACCTCTGCAGGATGCGATGGAAGGAGATCAATCCCTGCGCCTCGAGGCTCGCGGCGGTCTCGGCGGCAGCGGTCTCGCTGGCGAAGGGCCCCACGAGAACCCGTTGCCAGACCTCACCGTCCTGCAAGGTCGCCGGCTGCGTCTGAGACACCACGCCAGCCGACGACAGGATGGCGCCGTACCGATCGGCACGCACCTGATCGCGGAAGCTGGCCACGTGCAGCCAGTGACCGGCGCCGGCCGCCACGGGCTGGGCGACCGGTTCAGCGGGGTCGCCAGCGGGCTGATTGGTCGTCGAAGCGTCGGCGAACTGGTCGCCCGTCGTTTCCGCCGGCGGCAACGTTCGGGGCGGCCTTGGTTGGGTACTGGCCTGCCCACCTCCCAGCAGGTCGCCACGCAGCAGGACCCAGGCGCCAATCGCAGCCAGCACGACCACGGCGGCCCAGATCCAGATCCGATTGCGGGACTCCTTGCCGCTGGGCGTCACCGGCCGGGCGGGTGTGAGTGCCGGTCGACGATCACCGCGATCGAGCAGCGCCAGCACGTCGGCGTCCGGCTCCGGGCTCGGCGCGGGCGCAGGCGCAGGCGCAGGCACCGGTTCGGGGCGCGGTCGAGCTTTCGCTTTCGGCTCTGGTTCCGGCTCGGGCTCTGGTTCGAACACGGGTTCCGGTTCACGCGGTTGCGGCGGCGTCAGTGGTGGTTCCGGTTCCCGATCCACGCCGACGGGCATGGGCTCGGCCGGCATGGGCTTGATGGGCACCGCCCCGGTGCGGTCGGCAGAGAAAGCGGGCGACTCGGGCATGTCGTCGGCCGCCACGTGCTTGGCGTCGACCTTGCGGTCCTTGTCCACGAACGCCACCAGCAGCGAGTGTCCCGCCAGGTGATTCACCAGGCGGGGGATGCCGCCGCTGAGCGCGTGGATCTTCTTGATGGCATTGGGCGTGAACAGTTGCTCCGGCTGACCGGCCACCGTGAGACGGTGCGCGATGTACTCGCCGGTCTCCTCCGCGGACAACGGCTCGAGCCGGTAGTGGATCCGGATCCGCTGGCGCAACTGGGCGAGTTCGGGCCGGTTGACCACGGCCTCCAGGCCCGGCTGTCCCGACAGCACGATCTGAAAGACCTGCTTGTCGGGCTGGCCGATGTTGGTGAGCAGCCGGATACCCTCGAGGGTCTCGGGCTCGAGATTCTGAGCCTCATCCACGACCAGGAGGATCTTGCGGCCGTCACTGCGGAGCGCCGTCGCGCGCCCCTTGAGGCGAACCAGCAGATCGGCGGTGTCGGCCTGGTCGGGCCAGGTCTCGTCCAGCTCGTCGAGGACCATCTTGAGGAACTCGCGGAACGTGAGCTGGGTGACGTTGATCACCACTTGCCGGAAGAGCTTGGAGATCTTGGCCTGCAAGTTGTGCAGGGCAAGGGTCTTACCGGTGCCGATGGCCCCGGAGATCAGAACGATGTCCTCGCCCTGCTCGAGTCCGTACCCCAGATGCGCCATGGTCTCGGCATGGGCTCGCGACCGGAAGAGGAAGCGAAGGTTCGGGCCGAGCGCAAAGGGGTCGTCGTGAAGTCCGAAATGGTCCTGGTACATGGATCTCCCACCGGATGCTGAGGCCGCGGGCGCCGCCGACCTCCGTCTCTTCAGGATGATCGGCCATTCAGGTGGCAAACTCAACCTTCATTGTCGCCAGGCCGCTTCAGAACCCGGTTGCCGGGGTCGATACCTGGACATAGTATCGGGGGCGCGCCACACCCCTGCCACGCCGCCACCCCGGGACAGGCTCCTGCATGTCGGATCAGTTGAAATCGAAGGTCGTTCGCGGCATGGGCTGGAGCACCGTCCAGTCCTGGGGCGCCAAGATCGTCACGTTCCTGGTCTACCCCATCCTGGCGCGGATCCTTGGCCCCGAATCCTATGGACTGGTGGCGCTGGCCGGGGTCTACATCGCCTTCCTGGACATCTTCTCGGACGTGAGCTTCGGCGCCGCCATCGAGCAGCGGCAGGATCTCGAGCCCGAGCACCTGGACTCCATCTTCTGGGCGTTCCTCGGCCTGGGCCTGGCGCTCACCGCGGTCACCATGGTGGCCGCACCCGTCGGTGGCTGGTACTTCGACGAACCGGACCTACCCAACGTCATCCGCTGGCTCTCCCTGGGATTCCTGCTGCAGATGGTGTGCGGGGTACAGACCTCGCTCCTGCGGCGCGACCTTCGCATGAAGGCCCTCGCCGGCCGAGACCTGGCCGGGATCCTCGCCGGCAGCACCGTGGGTATCACCATGGCGTTGAACGGCTTCGGAGTGTGGAGCATCGTGGCGCAGCGGCTGGTAAACCGGTCGGTCGCCGCGATCCTGCTCTGGCGTATGAGCGACTGGCGGCCTCGGCGCCGCTTCTCGCGCGGTCACCTGCGCGACGTGGCGGGATTCGGACTCTCGGTCATGGGCGGCCGGGTCCTCAATTACCTGAATCGCTGGATCGACCAGTTCCTCATCGGCAGCGTGCTCGGCACCGTGCAGCTCGGTCTCTACTTCAATGCCGCCCGCCTGCAGACCCTGGCGACCGGCCTGTTGATCGGCAGCTACTCGGCGGTGTCAATGCCTGCCCTGGCCCGATTGCAGGACGACATGCCTCGATTCCGCGCCGCGGTAGCCAAGTCCTGCCGGTTCATTTCCCTGGTGGCGTTTCCGGTCTTCGCCGGGCTGTCGGTCATGGCCTACGACGTGGTCGAGGCGCTGCTCGGGGACAAGTGGCAGGGCAGCGCTCCGGTGCTGCAGTTGCTGGCGCTGGTGGGTGTGATCCACGCCATCCAGTACGTCAACGGCGCGGCCATGATGGCTCTGGGGCGGGCGGACGTCCGCTTGAAGCTGCATGCGATCCTCGCAGCGATCAACGTCACGGCATACGTGATTGCGGTGAAGCACGGCATCGTTGCCGTGGCGACGGCCTATGTCGTAATCGCCTATGCCTGGGCCCCGGTGGAGACCCTGGTCAATCGACGGCTGGGAGCGCTGGCGGTCCGGCAGGTGGTTCGCGCCATCTACGCCCAGGCCATCGCCGCTCTCGTCATGGCCGCGGTCACCTGGTACTGTCGGGTCCGCATGTTCGCCGACCTGGATCCGGCGCCCCGGCTGGCCATCTGCGTCGCCGTGGGCGCGGTCGTCTACGTGACGGTCGCCCTGGTTGCCGACCGCCGGCTGTGGTCCGAAACGCTGGACCTGTTGCGGCATCTGCGGTCCAGCGACCGGCCCGCGACGACCAAGGAATCAACGTGACCAACCTGCTGCTGATCACCTCCTGGATCCCCTGGCCCGTCAAGGACGGCTATGCCCTGCGGGTCATCGAACTGGCGCGCCACCTTCCAGCCGAGTTTCGCTGTCACCTGGTCAGCCTGAACGGCGACGCCGAGCGGGTGCGGGTGCTGGAAGATCAGGGCGTCTTCGCCAGCATCACGTTGCTGCCGCCCCTGCCGGATCGCCGCCACTGGCTCCGCTGGTTGCGCACCGACGATCGCAACTATCACCGCGGCACCTATCCGGAACACTTCCGCCACGCCATGCGAACCATGCAGGATCTCGTCGAGCGAGAGTCCATCGACACGGTGGTCTCGGTTCTCCTGCGCTGCGAGGAGTTCGGCCGCGGCCTTGAGGGCGTCACCCGGGTGATCGACGAGTTCGACTGTCTGACCATCGCGATGGAACGCGAACTGGCCGCGCCGACGAACCTGAACCCGTGGCAGCGCTTCGGTCGCCAGTGGCGGCTGCGCCTGGCCCGAGAGGCCGAGGCTCGTCTGGCCGACACCTGCGACCTCGTGACGTCCATTTCTCCCCCCGACGTGGAGCGCCTGCGCCAGCTCACCGGCGGCCGGGTCCCGGTGGAACTGGTGCCCAATGGCGTGGCGAGCAGTCTGCTCCATCGCCCGGCCACCGATGCCGCGTCCGTACGCGGCGTGGCCTTCTGGGGCAATCACTCGTTTCCGGTGAATCAGCTCGCCGTGGATTGGTTCTATCGTGAGGTCTGGCTGCCCCATCTCGAGCCGCAGCAGGTGCGTTGGTCCATCGTGGGCCCCCACGCCGGATCGGCGATCCAGGCACTCGCCGATCGCCACGAGGAGATCGAGGTGCCCGGATTCGTCGACGACCTCTTCGGCCATCTCGATCGCTACCCGGTGATGGTCAATCCCATGGTCAGCGGGACGGGCCTGAAGAACAAGGTCCTCGAGGCCTTCGCCGTGGGTAAGGCCGTTGTGACCACCGCAATGGGCGTGGAGGCGTTTCCGGTGGTGGACGGTGTACACTGCGTGGTGGCCGACGATCCCGGCGTATTCGCCGCAGCCGTGTTACGGCTGCTCGACGACGACGCCGAGCGGGCCGCGCTCGCGACTCGGGCCCGGGAACTGGTCGCCGAACGTTACTCGTGGGAGACGGTCGCGCGCCGATGGGGCACGATCTTGTCCCAGTCCGGAGCGGTCCAGAGCGCGTAAGGCGGCGGCGGCGGCGCGTGCTTCGGCAACTGGTAGCCGAAGAGGATTCCCGCGAACATGTATGGCAGTGCATTGACCAGGTCGAAGTACCGATAGTCGATGGCCATGCCGCCCACGAGATAGACGGCGAATGTGGCCGCGATCACCGCCAGCCCATCGCGATTCAACCAGTCCTTTTCGTTGACGCGGGCCCACAGGTACTTGAAGCGGAACCAGGCCGCCGTGGTGGCCGCGCCGAGCAGAGCGACGCTCACCAGGCCTTCCTCCGCGAGTCGACCCCAGAAGATGTCGTGCACCACCACGCCCTTGCCCGCATAGCGGGACACGTAGCCGTAGAGCGGAATCTCCTCACCGCGGTGGTAGAACGGGTAGAACTGTTCCCAGTTGAAGAACCCGATGCCGAAGGCCGGGTTGTCCCGCCACATCCGCAAGGCCGCCGACATGGCGGCGAGCCGGTTCTCCAGGGTCATGAGGTTGGAGACGCGCTCCTGGAGGAACGCCGAATCGGCGTAGCGGAGCAGTCCGACGAATCCGGCCACGGCAAGCAGCACGCCGAGCGCCGCCACCACCTGCCGGTACTTGGGACGCAACAACGCGAGTACGGCAACCCCGACGCCCGCGGCGAACCACGGCCCGCGGGTGTAGGTGAACAGCAAGCCGAGACCGGTCAGCACGATGGAAACCATGGCCACGGCACGGGCTGCCCGCATCTTGACGCGGAAGAAGAAGTAGAACTGAACCGGCAGGATCATGGCGATCATCTGGCCGAAGAGCGGCGGGTGCAGGAACGGCCCCCGCGACCGGCCCTCCGGCCACAGACCTTCCGCGCGATTGAGGATCGCCTTGGGAAAGACCAGGAAATTCAGGTGCAGGTTCTGGGCGATGCTCTGGATGTAATAGTAGCCGCACAGGACGAACAGGAAGATCATCAGGTAGCGGATGTGATCGTCCTGCCGCATGACGTTCTTGCCCACGAGGTAGGCGAGGTACGGCGTCACGCTACTGACCGCCCAGACGTGGGTATGAACCTTGTTTCCGATGTAGGTGAGGTTGGCGAGGATGTAAAGCGTGTGCGCCAGCATCAGGACGTCCATGAGATCCGGACGCTGCATCTCGTCACGACGCAGAAGCAGCCGCAGCGCGAAGAGCAGGATGATCCACAGCACCATGATACGCTCGATGGACATGTCCGGTAAGAACGGCATGTAGATCATGGCGTATTCGCGGAAGCCAGACATGGCGAAGAGCCAGAGGCAGATGAGCAGCGCCATGTTGCGCCACGAGACGTAGCTGAGGATGGCGCCCGCCACGGTGGCGCCCAGCAAGGTCATGACCGTGGCCAGCCCCGCCCTGCCCAGCAGCAACCACGACATGATTCCGATGAGGATTCCGAAGAAGATGGCGATGCCGACTCCGACCTGCGAGCCGCCGCTATGGGCGGGCCCGGAGTATCGGGTGCCTACATGGCCTCCACCGCGTTGCATCAGTATCCGGTCTTGCTCGACGTATCGGGCAGGCTACCCAGGACCGGGACCTCGAGGTACAGCTCGGCACGCCGGCGGTCGTAGATGCGGTGGTCGTTGCTCTCGACGAAGAACGCGGCCACGAGACCCATGGCGACGGCCAGGACCACCGAGATGATCAGGTAGAGCATTTTTCGGCCGCGACCCACCGGCGCGTCCAGTACCGGATTCTCGATGACCAGGACGTCGCTGATCCGCACGTCGCTGTTGGCGGACATGCGCACCTCGCCCCGCTTGTGCAGCAGGTTGTCCATCAGCTTCTTCAGACCGTCGATCCGCAGATCGAGAGCCTCGATCTCTCCTCGGATGGCGGGGTACCCGCGAATGAGCTCGGCCTGCGCCAGGTATGAATCGTGGATCGACCGCTCCACCTGCCGCTGAGTGTCGAGCTCGATCTCCATGGCACTCATGTATCGCTGGCGTTCGCGATACAGTTCATCGCGGATCTCGTCGACCTGCTCCAGCTCCCGGGTGACCCAGCTCGAGTCGTCCCTGTAGCTCTGCTTCATCTCGGCGATCTTCGCGAGCCGGGTATCCAGCTCGCCCTTGAGCCGATAGATGCTGCCGGACTGGTTCATGCTGACCATGGGGATGAAGTCCGGATCCTCGTCGATGGCGCGGTAGAGCCCCTCGATCTTCACCTCGAGTCCCTCGCGACGAGAACGCGCCGTGAAGTACTCGCTCTCCAGCCCGCGGATCTGCTGGAAGCTCAACCGGAGATCGGCCTGCAAGCCGATGAGTCCGGCGGAATCGAGCGCCGCAATGCGCAGAGCCATGAGGGCGTCCATCTCGGCCTGCGTGGTGGCGATCTGCTCGGAGTAGTACTCGACGGCCGGCGAGTTGCGTTTGGTGGAGATGTTGAAGTCGATGAACGCAGCCGTGATGGCGCCCGAACCGATGAGCGCGAACCGCGCGTTGGGGTGGGTGAAGCTCAGGTTCAAGAGGTTGCTCTCGCCCACGTGCTGGCAGTTGACGCCGCCGCCGAGGATCCCGGCGAGATCCGCGGCATTCTCGACACCGGCGAAGAACTCCGGCAATTCCCGCTGGAGCATGGGGATCGAGTCCACCAGCGCCTCTCCAGCCATGGACGCCACCGGGGCGCTCATGGCCATTTCGGCCGCCGAGCTGAGGACCATGTCGTAGTTCGGCGCGGTCCGATGGAACGCCGGCGCGTTCGGGCTGGCCATCTCGATCATGAGCGTGCTTCGCGCCAGGAACATCTGGGTGCTGCGCAGGGTCCCGAGCAGCGCCACGGCGATCACCGGCAAGGCCACGCCGAGAATGATCCAGCGGCGACGGATGAGGACCTCGACCAGCGACCGGATGTCCATCCGGTCTTCGGTCGTCCTGGCCATTGGGACGTGGGGATTCTCGGTCATGATTCGTCCCTTCCTAGCGCAGGATACTGGTGACCTTGTTGATGTTGGCGATCGCGTAGAGATCCCAGAAGATCCGCGTGATCGTCAGCAGGCCGTCCAGGACGGTCCGCGAGAAGTAATCGAAATCGCCGATGGCGGACCGGGGCACGTAGATCATGTCGTACGGCTGCAGGTCCATGGCCGCAAGGTCGGGAATGCCGCGTCGTTCGATGTGAGACATGTCGATCTGGCGCAGCATGAACCCCTCGGGCGTGGCGCGCATGACCACGGTCTCCTGCGGTCGCGCATTCTCATGGAATCCACCGGCCGTGGCGATGGCCTGCATCACACCCATGCCGCCCGCCGGCAGAGTGATCTGGCCGGGGTTGTTCACCTCGCCCATGACGTAGACCTTGAGATCCGCCAGTTCTTCCACGAGCACCGACAGATCCGGATACCGATAGTCGACGGCATACAGGCCCGTGAGCGCGCTGTCGACCTCGCTGACCGTCAGCCCCCGCACCGTCAGCGGGTCGACCCCGCCGGGCAGGGTCAGGTTGCCGTCCGGCAGGACCAGGAGATTGGTGCTGTCGAGAGCATCCTCGTACTTGAAATCCAGTGCGAGACGATCGCCGGCCCGCACCCGGTACTGGGACGTGGACGCCCGCGCGAGTTCCTGCTGCTGCTCCGGCGTGAACGGCACCAGTTCGGTGCGTACCGCTTGCGGCGCCGTGGTGCTGCAGCCCGTGAGCGCCATCAGCACCACTGCCAGCAGCCCTCCGGCGATCCATCGTTGCGATCTTGGCTGTTCCATCAGCTTGAATCCATTCATGTCACGACCGTCCCGGGCATGGCGACATCGTTGGGTCTCCTAGAGCTTCCGGTAAAGGAAGCCGGGAATCTGGAAGGTCCGCTTGTTCAGGACCGAACCGTAGATCTGGCCACCCTGCGAACGCAGGCTGTCGAGTCCGTGTCGGACCACCTCGTACTTGAGGCGCCGGGTCTCAACCACGAGCACCGCTCCGTCGCAGTAACGGGCCATGTGCGCCGTCTCCATGGCGCTCAGGATCGGCGGACCGTCGATGATGGTGAAGAAGAATCGCTCGCGCATGATCTCGAGCATGCGCTCGTAGTTGCCGCAGGTCAGCAACTCGGTGTGCTTGATCTCGGAATCGCCGTGGCCGACCACGGTCAATCCCGCTTCCGACTGCAATCCCTGGGCGCCCTCGGGTTCCAGCAGGAGATCCCGGTAGGTGTTCTCGTAGTGGATGAGCCGGGCCTGGGGATTGAGGTAGTTGGCATCGACCCAGGCGATGTGACCGTCGAGGAGATACGCCAGATGCCGCGCCACGCAGTACGAGACGAAGCTCACCCCCTCGCCGCTGGTGGCCGCGGTGAAGACCAGCGCCATCCCCCGCGCCGACGACCGGCGGCTGATGAGCGATCCCGTTATATGGTCCAGTTCGAGCAGCAGGTTTTCGGGCGGCGGCGGAAATAGCGTGGCCGTGTTGATCGTGCCGAGCTGGTACTCGGTACGGTCGGTGCGATCGCCGGAACCTTCTTGCATGGCATCGAGGATCTTGCTCATGAACTCCAAACCCCGTAGTGCAATCGGCAACGGACCGATGCGAACCGGAACGCGACCGAGCTGATGACGATAACGATCGGGAGTGCGACAAGGCGAACGCCTTGCTGAACTGCCCGAGGTTGACCATACTCCGGTTGTCCAAAGGTTCGGTTGCTACCGAAAGGACTTTAGCAATCGTGCGTGAGGCCGACCTCGGGGTGAAGGGAGATGAGGAGAGATTCTTTAACTTCCTGCTAAATTGAGCGATAGTATTATACTCGGCGTTCTGATGATCTGTCAACCCCAGGCGAGTTTCTGAAGCCGCAAAACCCTCGAGGAGACCTCCGTTGCGCATCCTGGCCCTGACCCTCAAGGACGGCTCCGTTTCGGTGGTGGACGCCCCCTCTCCCACCCTGCCACATGGCCATATCCGGGTGCATACCCTGCATTCTGCGGTGAGTCCCGGTACCGAGGGCAACAAGATCCGGACCGGACGGAAGAACCTGATCGAGAAGGCGCGGTCGCGGCCTGATCAGGTGCGTCAAGTCATCGACATGGTCGGCCAGGTGGGCCTCAAAGGAACCGTCCAGAAGGTTCGCGCCAAGCTCGACGGCGCCCAGCCCCTGGGCTACAGCCTCAGCGGCCGCGTGCTGGAAGTGGCGCCCGATGTGACGGGACTGCGTCCGGGCGACCTGGTGGCGTGCGCCGGAGGCGGCTACGCCAATCACGCCGACGAGGTGGTCATACCGGTGAATCTGGCGGTGCGGATTCCCGACGGTGTGCCGACGGACGCCGCGGCCATGGCCACCCTGGGCGCCATTGCGCTTCAGGGCGTGCGCCTGGCCGGGCCCACCCTGGGCGAGACCGCCGTGGTGATCGGCCTGGGAGTGGTCGGGCTCTTCGCCGCACAGCTGTTGCGCGCTGCCGGCTGCCGCGTGGTCGGCACGGACATTTCCGCGTCGGCGCTGGAACTGGCCCGCACCTCGGGCAGCGTCGACCTGGCGCTCGACACCGGCGCGGCCTCGGTGGAAGACACCGTGAAGGAATTCACACGCGGGTACGGCGCCGATCTGGTGCTCATCTGCGCCGCCACCGGCAGCAGCGAACCGGCGGCCCAGGCCGCCCGTATCTGCCGCAAGCGCGGCCGCGTGGTCGTGGTCGGCGCCGTGGGCATGGACCTGCCCCGCGAGGATTTCTATCTCAAGGAGATCGCGTTCTCCGTGTCCTGCTCGTATGGACCCGGCCGCTACGACCCGGCGTACGAGGAGGGAGGCGTCGACTATCCCGTGGGGTACGTGCGCTGGACCGAGGGCCGCAATCTGGAAGCGGTCCTGGACATGATGGCCGCCGGCAAGTGCGACCCGCTGTCCATGGTGTCGCACCGTTTCCCGTTCGAAAACGCTCCCGAGGCCTACGCCCTGTTCGGCACCGAAGGCGCGACCTATGCAGGCATCCTGCTCGACTACTCCGAAACCCTGACCGACCGCCCCGGAAAGATCGACTGCGGCGGCTCTGCGGCCGGCAACGGCGACCTCGGCGTGAGCTTCCTGGGCTGCGGCTCCTACGCCCAGTCGTTCCTGCTGCCCCCGTTCCGCTCGGCCGGCGGCGTGAATCTCGCCGCCATTCACACCCGCACCGGACTCAGCGCCGCCGACGTGGGTCGGCGCGCCGGCTTCGCCCGCGCCGTGGACAGCGCCGAGACCCTGCTCGAGGATCCGGACACCCAGGCAGTGGTCATCGCCACCCGTCACGATCAGCACGGTCCCCTGACCCTGGCGGCGCTGCAGGCCGGGCGACACGTGTTCGTGGAAAAACCCCTCTGCCTGAACCGCGACGAGCTCGCGGCCATCGCCGGGCAGTTGCGCGCCGAATCGTCGCCCATCCTGCAGGTGGGATTCAACCGCCGCTTCTCGCCCGCAGCCCGGGCGGTCAAACAACACCTCGGAGACGCCGCCGGCCCGCTAACCATGGTCTACCGGGTCAATGCCGGCTTCATCCCCCGCGAGCACTGGTCGCAGGACCCCGTGATCGGCGGCGGTCGCATCGTGGGCGAGGTCTGCCACTTCATCGACCTCATGCAGTACTGCTGTGGCGCCGACCCCATCGAGATCCATGCCGTGCGCGTGGACGGCGACGGTCCCGATCTCATACCCGAGGACAACGTCCTCTTGACCTTAAGATTCGCCGACGGATCCATCGGCACCGTCGCCTACTGCGCCCGCGGCGGCAAGGCGCTGCCCAAGGAAGAGCTGCAGGTCATGGGTGGAGGCCGCAGCGCGATCATCGACAACTTCGGCTCGGTCCGCCTCTACGGGAGCAAGCGCTCGGTCAAGCGCACCAGCGGCAAGGGGCAGGACCAGGAAGTGGCCGCCTTCCTGGCCGCCGTGCGGTCGGGCGAACCGGCCATCTCGATCCGCAGCCAGCTGGCCACCACCCTGGCCACGCTGGAGGCTCTCGAGAGCCTGCGGACTGGATTGCCGCGCCCGGTGGACCTGACCTCGGTCGTCGGCGACGCATGAACAGTGGCCCGGCAATCGCGCCGTCCGATCTCGCCGGCGCCACTCGGGCCATGTGGCGGCACTGCGTCCTGACCGACTTCGCCGGGCACGATCCCTACGACGGTCTCAAGAGCGAACTTCTGGCGCCGCTCATGCAGCAGTCGCGTCTGGTGCGGCTGGCGGTCATCCAGGGCGTCAAGCGCTGCCCGGTGAACCTGCGCGGCGTCCTCCAGATACCGCGCGGACACAATCCCAAAGCAGCGGCATTGCTGTTGCAGGCTGCCGCGGCCTGGTCCGACCTGGCGACCGAGAACGACTGCGCCCGCCTGACCGACATCCTGGCCGGTCTCGCCTCCGCTCCCGACGGCAGCCCACTGCCCGGGGGACGCGAGCCGAGAGCCGGCGCCGCTGCGAGTCTGGCCGCTGCCCCACCGAACGCCGCGGGCTGGGGGTACGATTTCCCCTGGCAGTCCCGAGCCTTCCTGCAACCGGCCTTCTACCCCACCGTCGTCTGTACCAGCTTCGTGGTGGATGCCTTCGCGGACGCGGCCCATCCCACGGGCACCGCGGTCACCAGCGCCGCCGCGGGATTCATCAGTGGCCACCTTCATCGCCACGAGGACGACACCGGCGTCTGTTACAGCTACTCGCCACGCGACCGGACCCGCGTCTTCAACGCCAGCCTCTTCGCCGGCAAGATCCTCGCCCGGGCCGCGCAGTCGAGCACCGGCGACGCTGCCGCCGCACTTCGCGCCGAGGCCATCCGGGTGGTGGACTACGTGGCTGCCCGCCAGCGCCCCGACGGCGCCTGGGTCTACGGCGAGGCCGACCACTGGCAGTGGATCGACGGCCTGCACACCGGATTCGTGCTCGAGACCATCGCGGAGACGGCCCGGCTCCTGGGCGAACCCGATCGCTGGGACGGGGCCCTCGACGCGGGCCTCGCGTTCTACCGGGCCCATCTCTTCGGCCCCGACCTCACGCCCTACTACTTCGCCGACCGCCCCCATCCCCTCGACAGCCATACCGTGGCCCAGGCGGCGCTCACGTTCCTGGCCCTGGCTGACCGCGACGGTGCCCTCGTTGCGGACGCCGGCCGGGTCCTCGAACTCGGCCTCGCGCGGCTCTACGACCCGCGTCGTTCCACGGTCGCCTTCCAGCGCGGTCGCTGGTTCACCGACCGCACGCCGTACCTGCGCTGGTCCCAGGCCTGGATGATCCGCGCCCTGGCCACCTACCTCGGCCGCGGGGAGGCTGTCGCGTGAAGATCTGGTTCGACGCCGACAACGGCCCTCACGTGCTGATCATGAAACCCCTGGTGCGCGAACTCGAGCGCCGCGGCCACACCGTGATCTTCACCGCTCGCGACCGCACCCGCACCTGCGAACTGCTCGACCTCTACGGTCTCGGCTACCGCACCGTCGGCGGCGCGTACGGCGCCGGCATGTGGAACAAGGTCAAGGGCACCCTGGGACGGTCGGGGCAGCTTGCGCGCGCCATGCGCGGCTCGGGATGCGGTGTGAGCTTCGGCCACGGCTCGCGGGCGTTGCCCCTGGCCAGCCGCCTGCTCGGCATCCCGTCGGTGACCATGTACGACTACGAATGGGTGGACCCGAAGCTGTTCAACCGCTTCTGCCGCACGATCCTCATGCCGGTGGCAGTCGACCGGGAGCGCTGCGTCGAGGCGGGCATGGCGCCGGATCGCGTGGTGCACTTCCCCGGCCTGAAGGAAGAGCTGTATCTGGCCGACACGCCCCTCGACCCTGCGTTCGTGGCCGGCGATCTCGCACTGAGCCCCGATGCGCTCAAGGTGCTGCTGCGTCCTCCGGCCACCGACGCCCACTACCACAATCCCGAAGCCGAGGCCATCCTCGACGCGGTGCTTGCGCGCCTGGCCACCCGCCGTGATCTGGAACTGGTCTACATGGCCCGCAGCGATGATCAGATGGCGTTCTTGAGCGGCCACGATCTGGCGCGGGTGATCGTGCCGGACAAGGTCTACGACGGGCCGAGCCTCGTCGCGGCCATGGACCTGGTGGTCGGCGGCGGCGGAACCATGACCCGCGAGGCGGCGGTGCTGGGAGTGCCGTCTTGCAGCTTCTTCCGCGGACGGCTCGGACGGGTGGACGAGCAACTGGAGCAGGAAGGGCGCCTGCTCATGCTGCGGAAGCCGGGCGAGGCCGCCGGGCTGCCGCTCATTCCGCGACTGGAGCCGGCGTCCGCGCCGGACAACGCGCCGCTGGTGACGTTCATCTGCGACACCATCGAGGCCGCGGCTCAGGCGTAGCGACCGGCCAGCACGTCGGCGATGCGTTCGGCGGTGGCGCCGTCCCACAGGTCGGGCACCTTGCCGGTCTTCCAGTTCCCCGCCAGCACCACCTTCACACGGTCGGCCATGGTCTCCAGGGTGATCAGTTCGTTGGTGCCGTCGGTGACGGTGACCGGGCGTTCGGTGTTGGGCCGCATGGTGAGGCAGGGAATGCCCAGGTAGGTGGTCTCTTCCTGGATGCCGCCCGAGTCGGTGAGCACGAAGCGGGCGTTCATGGTGAGGTTGAGGAAGTCGTCGTAGCCGAGGGGATCGGTGAGGCGCCGATCGCCGCCGGCGTCGAAGAGGTCGGCGAGACCACAGTTCTCCATGACCTTGCGGGTGCGCGGGTGCACCGGAAAGATGAGCGGGTAGTCGAGCGACGCGAGGCCGGCGAAGAGGCGGCGCAGGAGCTCGGGATCGTCGACGTTGGCGGGACGGTGCAGGGTGACGAGACCGTACTCGCGGGCGCCGAGGCCGAAGCGGTCGTGGCAGGCTCGGTTCTTCACGCGGTCGAGGGCGTGCACCAGGCTGTCGATCATGATGTTGCCCACCAGGGCGATGCGTTCCTCGGCAACGCCTTCGCCGCGCAGGTTCACGTCGGCGTCGGGCGAGGGGGTCAGCAGCAGATCGGCGATGCTGTCGGTGAGGATGCGGTTGGTCTCCTCCGGCATGGTACGGTCGCCGCTGCGTAGACCAGCCTCCACGTGGGCCACATCGACCAGCAGCTTCTTGGCCGCGATGGTGCAGGCCATGGTGGCGTTGACGTCGCCGACGACGACCACGCAGGCGGGTTTCTCGTCGAGGCAGACCTGCTCGAACTTCACCATCACGCCCGCGGTCTGCTCGGCGTGGCTGCCCGAGCCCACGCCCAGGTGAAGGTGCGGGCGCGGCAGACCGAGGTCGGCGAAGAACACGTCGGACATGTTGTGGTCGTAGTGCTGGCCGGTGTGCACGAGGAGGGGCTCGAAGGTGTCGGGCCGACTGGCCAGGGCGCGCCACAAGGGTGCGATCTTCATGAAGTTGGGGCGGGCGGCGGCCACGAGCAGGATCTTGGCAGGCACGGCGGACTCCTCGGAAACACGCGAGAACTGGTCTGGATCGGGCCAATGTAGTATCGTCCCCGCCGCACGAGCAAACCAGGATCCCGTGAGGTTGCATTGACCCCGTCACCCCGCATCAAGGTTTGCCAGGTCCTGAACGCCTACCGGGTGGGGGGCGCCGAGACGGTGGCCCTGGACCTGGCGCGAGGCCTGGACTGCGATCGTTTCGAGTCGCTGGCCGTGGCGCTCATCGAGCCTCGCACCGACGACGAGCCCGACATGCGCCGCCGCTTCCGCGAGGCCGGCGTACCCGCGTTCGCCCTGCACAACGGGACCTTTCGCGACCCCCGCACCTGGTGGAGCGTGGTGCGATTCCTACGCCGGCACCGCCCCCACATCGTCCACGGCCACAATCGCTTCGCCGATCTCTGGGCAGGGCGCCTGGCGCCATGGGCCGGCGTGCCCGCCTTCCTCTGGACCCGTCATCTCGTCTACGGCGACATGTCCCCCAGGCAGATCGACCGCTACGGTCGCCTGGCCGGCCGGGCCGGCGCCGTGCTGGCGGTCTCCGACGCGGTCCACCGCCATTGCCTGGAAACCGAGGGCTTGCCCGCGGACAAGGTGCGCACGGTGGTCAATGGCATCGACACCGAGCGGTTCCGGCCGCTGCCGGAGGTGGAGCGCCAGGCGATCCGGCGTGAGCTCGGCCTCACCGCCGGCGAGCACTTTCTGCTCTTCGTGGGGCGACTCGCGGCCCAGAAGGCTCCGGACGGCTTCGTCGCGCTGGTTCACCGCCTGCGCGAACGCGGACTGCCGGTGCGAGGATTCCTCTGCGGCCACGGCGACCTGGCCGATCCGCTGGCTCGCCAGGCCGCCCAGACACCGGGCGCCACCCTGCTCGGACTGCGCCGCGACGTGCCCCGCCTGTTGGGTGCCTGCGACCTTTTCGTGTCCACGTCGCGCAACGAGGGCCTGCCGCTCAACGTGATGGAGGCCATGACCGCCGGCGCCGCCTTCACCGCCCCCGATCTGCCCCAGGTCGTGCAGCTCACGGCCGCCCACGCTGAGCTGGCCTCCGGGCTCTATCCTTCTCCTCCTCCAGAAGGCGAGATTCCGGCCGATCTCATCGAGAAGTGGGCCGATCTGGTGGCGGTCCGCCTCGCCGACGGTGATCTTCGGCGGCGGTGTGGCGAGGCAGGCCGGGCCATCATCACCGAGCATTTCTCCCTCGCGCGCATGGTGCGGGAGCACGAGGACATCTACGAGTCGCTGGCGGGCGGCGCCTAGCCGTCGTCCGGAAGGAATCACGCCGTGCAACCAACCGTCGTCATGGCCGAGTCGTCGGATATCTACCACGACTACCGCGTCCAGAAGGAGGCCAACTCCCTGGCGGACGACGGCTGGCGCGTGACGGTGTACGGCTTCCGCGCCACCCGCGAGCGCCCCGCCGAGCTTCCCGGACGCTTCGCGCTGACGACCCTGTTCATGGCCCCGCGGTCGCGCCGCCGGCTGCGTGACCTGTCCATCGTGGTCAATACCCTGCTCATCAACCTGCGCCTGCTGTTCGTGCGGGCCCACGTCTACCATGCCCACAACACCATGTTCCTCGTGGGCATGTGGCTGGCGGCGCGGCTGCACGGCGGCAAGTTCGTGTACGACGCCCACGAGGTGCAGTGGGAGCACGGCCGGGCCCTGGCCACCCTGGAGCGCCTCTTCATCCGCCGCGCGGATGCCGTGATCAACGTGTCGCCCGGTCGCGCCGAGGTCATGGCCGACCGCTTCGGACTGCGCCGCAACACGATCACCATCGTCAGCAATTACCCCGTCGTGGACACGGCGCAGCCCCCGCGCACCTACCACACCCCCACCGGCCCCATCCGACTGATCTACAGCGGCGGCTACGACCTCGGTAGCAACCGGCTCGACCTGCTGTTGCGCGCCATGACGGAGGTGTCGGACACGGAACTGCACCTCGTGGCCTTCGGGTATCGGGATTCGGAAGCGGTGCTGAAGCGGCTCGCCGTCGAACTCGATCTCGCCGAGCGGGTGGTCTTCCATTCCCTGGTGCGGCCCGACGAGGTCATGGACACCGTGGCGGGCTATGACGTGGCGGTGAACATGCTCACCAACCCGCAGAACCACCTTTCCATCCGCCACAGCAGCGTCAACAAGATGTACGAGTACATGGCGGCGGGCATGCCGACGCTGTGCAGCGACCTCGACTCGTTCGTCGCCGAGTTCGTGGAGCCCGGCGCCGCCTGGGCCGTGGACGCCACGCGCGCCGAGGACATCGCCCGCGGCCTGCGCGCGGTGGTGGACGCCCGCGCCCATCTCGCCGACATGAGCGCCCGCGCCCAGGAGCTGGCCCATTCCCGCTTCAACTGGGCCACCCAGGAGGCCGAGTTGCGTGACCTCTACGGCCGGTTGCGGGAAGGCGGCGCCTGACCATGCGCTTGCTCTACCTCACCACCAATTTCCACAGCCTGACGCTCACCTTCGTGACCCGCGAGGTTGACCAGCTGCGGCGCCACGGCCACGACGTGAGCCTGCTCTCCCTGCGACGCGACGCGGCCCACGAGGCCGCCGATCCCGAGTGCGACCTCGCCGGCACGGTCTACCTGCTGCCGGTGCCGCCGGGCCACCTCGTGCGAGGTGTGTGGAGCATGCTGGCCTCGCGGCCGGCGCGCCTGCTGGCCGCTCTGCGCCAGGCCCTCGCCTCGCCGGGCGACAGCGCCCTCACGCGCCTCAAGCTGGCTGGACAGCTGCTGGCGGCCTGCACGGTGGTCGACTGGGTGGAGTCGCTGGACCTCGACCACATTCACGCGCACCTGGCCAGTCCGCCTGGCAACTACGCGCTGTTCCTCTCGCAACTCACCGGCATCCCGTTCTCGTTCACCGGTCACGCCGCCGACCTCTACCGTCAGCCGGAGGCCCTGCGCCTCAAGCTGGCCGAGGCGGCCGGCGTGGTGTCGATCAGCGAGTACAACCAGGCGTTCTACCGCAGCCTGCGCCACGGCCCGGCGCCCGACCCGGTGATTCATTGCGGCATCCGGCTCGACGACTTCCCCTTCGCCGAGCGCAGCCGTCACGACCCGCCCCTGCGGATCCTCGCCGTCGGTCGCGCCGCCGAGAAGAAGGGCTTCCGTCACCTGCTGGACGCCCTGTCCATCCTCGATAGCCGGGGCATTGCCTGGAGCGGCCACCTCGTGGGCGGCGGTCCATTGCTGGACGACCTACGCGCCCGGGCCGACCGCCTCCAGCTCACGAATCTGGAGATCACCGGCCCCCAGCAGCAGGCGCGGGTGCGCGAACTGCTGGCCGCGGCCGACGTGTTCGTATTGCCCTGCGTGGAGGCGACCGACGGAGACATCGACGGCATTCCGGTGGCCCTCATGGAGGCCATGGCCAGCGGCTGTCCCGTGGTGTCGACCCGGTTGTCGGGGATCCCCGAGCTGGTGCGCCACGACGAGACCGGACTGCTGGCCGACCCCGGCGACGCCGAGCAGTTGGCCGGCGCCCTGAATCGTCTGGCAGGCGATCCGGATCTGGTGCGCCGCCTGTCCCGCGCCGGACGTGCCCACGTCGAGCGGGAATTCAATCTCGCTGCCGAGTCCGAGAAGATCGCCGCGTTCTTCGCCGACCTGATCAGCCGCTGCTAGCTTCGTCGGCGCAACGTCCGCCAGCCTGCCAGCAACACGGCGTACGCTCCCACGATCACCGCACCCTTCAGCGCGCCGGCGCCGATGACACCTACGAGCCCGTGGCCGGCGAGCGCGGCGACGGCGCCGTCGAGCGGTACCAGCCAGTAGGCCGCGGCCGCCAGCAGTCCCAGCCCGTATGCCTCGCCGATGATGCGTGTGAAGCTTCCGCTGGCCAGTCCCGACCGGCGCCGGTGCAGCATCCAGAGCGAGAGCGCCAGGTGCACGTTGATGGCCAGCGACGAGGCCAGCGCCAGGCCCTGGACCTTCAGCGGCCCGATCAGCAGGAAGTTCAACAGAGCATTGGTCGCCAGGTACTGCAGGGCCAGCCACATCTTGTCGCGCAACAGTTGCAGGGAGTGGAAGACCCGCGCGATCACGCTGTTGATGATCAGGGCCGGCAGCCCCAGCAGGTACATGGACATGGTGATGGACGTGCGGGCCGAATCGGCGGCGTCGAAGGCGCCGCGCTCGAAGAGCACCTGCACCACCTCGGGCGCCGCCGCGGCCGCCGCCAGCGACACCGGCACCACCAGGTTCGAGACGCGCACCAGGTTGCCGCGGATGTACTCGCTGCAGCCGGCGCGGTCGCCGGCGGCGATGGCCT
Organism: bacterium; assembly: GCA_003353795.1. Lineage (GTDB taxonomy): Bacteria > Krumholzibacteriota > Krumholzibacteriia > LZORAL124-64-63 > LZORAL124-64-63 > Glo-17. The sequence goes on along the minus strand of PIVY01000042.1, from coordinate 8,978 downwards.
CGCTCATGCGCGGGAACATCACCGTCACCAGGCTGGTCAAGAAGAGCATCAGGCCGAAGCTGGTGAGGGTCCAGGCGAAGTTCAGCGATGAGATGCTGCCCGGCTCCAGGCCCGTGGCGAACCATTTGTCCAGGAAGGTGTTCACCGTGAGCATGATCTCGGCCACCAGCACCAGCCACACCAGCTGGCGGATCAGTGGCAGATCACGGCCCACGCCCAGCGGGCGCAGCAGACGCAGCGCCTGCACCCGGATGGCCCGCACGTGGATCAGCGGCCAGGCCAGCACGTGGCCCATGGCGAATCCGGCGGGCAGGGACCAGATGCCGAGGCGGTCGTGCCAGAGCAGCAGCGCCACGAGGATCGACAGCGACTGCAGCACCGGGATGGCGCCGGCCAGCCGGAAGTCCTGGTGCAGTTGCAGAGTGGCAATGCCCAGGTTGTTGGCCACCATCAGCAGCGCCGGCACAGCCATCACCACGATCATGCGGATGGTGAGGTCGCGGGTCACGACGGGCAGATCGGGCCCCACCAGCGACACCACCAGGGGCGCCGCCACGGCCAGGATCAGCAGCCAGACCGCGCCCGGACCCACGAAGAGTCCGAGCACACCGTTCTGGTAGCGGGCGTAGGGTTCGGGATCGAGGGCGCGCTTGACCTTGATCAGGTGCGGCGCCATGGCCGCCTTGAAGGTGCGCGAGAGGGCGCCGTCGCCCAGGGTCACCAGGAAGAACGCGAGACCGTAGGCGTCGAGATTCTCGCCGGCGCCGAACCATTTCGCCATGAGCATCTGGCTGATCAGGCCCACGGGCTTGACCAGCATGCCGAGGCCCATGAGGCCCAGCACTTCCTTCTCGAAGAGCAGCCGGCGCGGATCGAATCGTCGCATGGGCGCGATGATGGGGCCGCTTCGGCAGGCTGTCAACGAAGGGCACACGGGCGGCCGCAGTTGATGGACGCGGCGCCGAGCGTTACAATGATGAACGCCATCCCCGATCGGCCGCACCGCGCATCACGCGCCGCCCCGCAGGAGGCCTTGCCTTGCACCGCCGATACGATCTGACACGAGCCGTTCTCGGTTTCGTCCTCGTCATGCTTCCCGTGCTGGCTGTCGCCGGCGTCCGCGTGCTACCCGGCAAGGACAGCGGTCGCGACGCCCGCTCCGGCGCGCCCTACCTGCCGGTCCCGGTGCCCTGCGATCAGGCCGTCCAGGACCTGTCGCTCACCATCGCCATGTCCGAGGTCTACGCCGATTCCACCTTCGGCGCCAGTGCCGTGGACGCTTACGCTTGCCAGCCCGGCTGGTCGATGACCGGCCCCGAGCACGTCTACATCCTGACTGCCGACGTGGACCTGATCGCCGATCTGTGGCTGACCGCCAACGTCCCCAACGACCACGATCTCATCCTGCTCGGCGACTGCGATTCCGATTCGTGCCTCACCCAGTCCAACAGCGAGCTGAGCGTCCAGTTGACGGCCGGCACCACGGTGTATCTGGTGGTCGACGGCTTCAACGGAGCCTCCGGCGACTACGAACTCGTCATCGAGACCCACCCGATCGGGATTCCGGACCTCGTCTGCAACGGCGGCGCCCAGCTCCTCGACATCGCCGGCGCCGGCAGCCAGGCCGACGCCGATTCCCTCAACACCCGCCCCAACCTGGTCTCGCTCTACGACTGCGCCCCCTACACCATCCGCGGCGGCGAAAAGTGGTACGCCATGACCATCGCCGCCGCCGATACCGACACCGTGGGCACCGGCTACGGCGAGGCGCTCAGGGTCGTGATCAACGCCACGACCGCGTCGGAGACCCTCGACCTCGCCCTCTGGATCTTCGCAGACTGCGGCCCCGAAGCCGAGTGCCTTGCCTTCGCGGACATCGGCAATGCCGGCGAGGAAGAGATCCTGGAGTGGACCAATTCGCTGCCGGACGTCACCACGGTCTACCTGGCCGTCGACTGCCTCCGGCCCCCGGAAGACGGCGTCACCGGCGCCTTCGCACTGACGGTCACCTCCACGGTACCGGTCGCCACGCAGTCCATCACGAACGTGCGAAATCGCTTCCGCTGACCGGCCGCGGAGCGATCCTGCCCGACCGCACCGGCCGCGGCGGGCGTCCTGCATGGAAAATCGGAGCGAGCGAACCCTTGCTTCGCACGCCATCGGGCGTCATGGACCGTCATGAGGAAGGCATCGCTTCCCGTGGCGGCGGGTCCGCCTCCTGCAAGGTGGACGCGTGACGCCGCCCGGGCATTCCGTTGCCCGATGGAACCTGCCGAACGACCTCTACCGGTTCTCCGGTCGTCCCCGGGCGGCGTCTACTCCCGCAAATGACCCTCCGATCCCACCGGACTTGATTCCGGGGCCCTTCATCCTATAATCTTGCCCAATCGCCGCACGGACGCTCCGACCCGGAAGGAACCCGGATTATGCCCCCGCGTACGCGCACCACCGGCACTGCCGAATCTCTGGCCACGAAACAGCGCGAGATCTCCATCAGCGAGTTCTTCACCAAGAACCGCCACCTGCTGGGATTCGACTCGCCGGCCAAGGCCCTGCTGACCACGATCAAGGAAGCCGTGGACAACAGTCTCGACGCCTGCGAGGAGTCGGGCAACGCGCCGCGCATCCGCGTGGAGATCCGCCCCGAGAAGGACACCTTCAAGGGCCTCGACCTGCCCAGCCTCGCCGACACCAACGGCAACGGGAAGGCCAAGACCAAGGCCGGCCGCGGCGCCCCCGTCCGCGAGGAGATCTACCGCATCGTGGTGGAGGACAACGGCCCCGGCATCCTCCCCGCCCAGGTGCCCAAGATCTTCGGCAAGCTGCTCTACGGATCCAAGTTCCACTCGCTCAAGCAGAGCCGCGGCCAGCAGGGCATCGGCATCTCGGCGGCCGGCATGTACGGTCAGCTCACCACCGGCAAGCCGGTCACCGTCTACACCCGCCCCGGCAAGGACAAGCCCGCGCACCGGCTGACGCTGCATCTGGACACCAAGAAGAACGAGCCGGTGGTGCTGTCGGACGACGAGACCATCTGGGAGAAGGACCACGGCACCCGCGTGGAGATCATCCTCACCGGCAGCTACAAGCGCGGTCAGCACTCGGTGGACACCTACCTCGAGCAGACCGCCATCGCCAACCCGCACCTGCACCTGACCTACGTCGACCCCAAGGGCGAGGAGCACATCTACGCCAACGCCACCGAGGACCTGCCCGCCGAGGCGCACGAGATCCAGCCGCACCCCTACGGCGTGGAGCTCGGCCTGCTGGCGCGCATGCTCAAGGACACCAAGTGCCGCAACCTGAGCAGCTTCCTCAAGGAGGAGTTCTGCCGCGTGGGCGTGAAGACCTGCGACCTGATCCTGACCACGGCCAATCTGGCTCCGCGCAAGAACCCGAAGCGTCTGGTGCAGGACGACATCCGCCACCTGCTCGACGCCATCGCGGTCACGCGCATCGCCTCGCCCCCCACCGACTGCCTCTCGCCCATCGGCGAGGAACTGGTCATGGCCGGCCTCAAGAGCGGCGTGGAGGCCGAATTCTACACCTCGGTCACCCGCCCGGCCGCCGTCTACCGCGGCAACCCCTTCCAGGTGGAAGTGGGCCTGGCCTACGGCGGCCAGCTGCCGGGCGACGAACTGGCCAAGGTCATGCGTTTCGCCAACCGGGTGCCGCTGCTCTACCAGAACTCGGCCTGCGCGGTGACCAAGTCGGTGCTCACCAGCAACTGGCGTAGCTACGGGCTGCAGCAGAGCCGCGGCGCCTTGCCCACCGGCCCCCTGGTGATCCTGGTGCACATCGCCTCGGTCTGGGTTCCGTTCACCTCGGAGAGCAAGGAAGCGGTGGCCCACTATCCCGAGATCATCAAGGAGTTCAAGCTGGCCCTGCAGGAGGCCGGCCGTCAGCTGGCACGCTTCGTAAAGCGGCGGCAGCGTGAAAAGGAAGCCGCCCAGAAGGCCAGCTACATCCAGAAGTACATTCCCCACATCGGAGACGCCCTGCAGGAAATCCTGACCCTGGAGGACCCCGAACGCGAGGACGTCATCACCACCTTGACCGACACCCTCGAACGCAGTCGCAAGTTCTAGAACCGTCTGTCCGCAAGAATCGGAGCCGACATGACCGATCCCTATCTGGACCTGCTGCCGCGCCTGAGGCGCATTCATCGGCTCAGCGGTGCCATGGCGCTCCTGAGTTGGGATCAGGAAGTCACCATGCCGGCCGGCGGCGCCCGCAGCCGCGCCGGCCATCGCGCCGCCCTGGCCGAGATCATCCACGCGCAGCTCACCGATCCGGAGGTGGGCAAACTCCTGGCCGACGTCGCAGCCCGTGACGACCTCTCCCGCGAAGCCCGCGCCGACGTTCGCGAGACCACCCGCGCCCGCGACCGGGCCGTGAAGCTGCCGGCCGCGCTGGTGCGCGAACTCGCCGAGACCGCGGCCCTGGCTCACCCCGAGTGGGTGAAGGCGCGCGCCGACGACGACTGGCAGCGATTCGCGCCTCATCTCGCCAAGCTGGTGGAACTGAAGCGCCAGGAGGCCGCCGCCCTCGGTTCGGTCGACGAGCCCTACGACGCCCTGCTGGACGAGTTCGAGCCCGGCCTGCGCACGGCCGAGATGGTGGAGATCTTCGCCGGCCTGCGCCCGGCCCTCGCCGACCTGGTCGGCCGCTTCACCACGCCTGATCCGGACGCGCTGTCCTTGCCGGCGGGCCCCTATCCCGCAGCGACACAGGGAGAACTGAGCCGGCGCATCCTGACGGCCATCGGCTACGACTTCGAGGCCGGTCGTCTGGACATTTCGGCGCACCCGTTCACCGAATCCATGGGCCACGGCGACGTCCGCGTGACGTCAGCCTTCCACGCGGACAATCTGCTGTCGGGAATCTCCAGCACCATGCACGAGGGCGGCCATGCGCTGTACGAGATGGGGCTGCCCGAGAGCCTGCGCGAGACGCCGGCGGGCCAGGCTGTGAGCCTGGGCATCCACGAATCGCAGTCGCGCCTCTGGGAGAACCACGTGGGCCGCGGGTTGCCCTTCTGCCGCTGGCTGGCGCCGCTGCTGGCCGAGACCTTCGCCGACCAGTTCGGCGGCACGACCCCCGAGGCCATCTATCGCGCCGCCAACGTGGTCCAGCCGTCGCCGGTGCGCATCGAGGCCGACGAGGTCACTTACAATCTGCATATCGTGCTGCGATTCGAGATCGAGCGGGCGCTCTTCGCCGGTCAGCTCGAGCCGGCGGGTGTGCCGGACGCCTGGCGCCAGTTCACCCGTCAGGACCTGGGCCTCGATCTCGCCGACGATCGGCGCGGCGCCTTGCAGGACATCCACTGGTGCACGGGGAGTTTCGGCTACTTCCCCACCTACACCCTCGGCAACCTCTACGCCGCCATGTTCTGGAATCAGGCCAGGACCGACCTCCCGGACCTGGATCAGCAGCTCGCCGCCGGAGAGTTCGGCAGCCTGCTGGGCTGGCTCCGCGAGAAGATCCACGAACGCGGCAGCATCCTGACCGCTGCCGAGCTCTGCCGCGACATCACCGGTCGCGATCTCTGCGCCGACGATTTCGTCGCCTATCTCGAGGCGAAGCACGGCGAACTGAACAGCCTCTGACCGCGGCGCCGGCGTCGGCCGGCCGCTGCCCGGGAGTCACCGTTGGCCAAGCGCAAGACCACCAAGAAGACGGTCAAGAAGGTCACCAAGAAGACCACGAAGAAGGCCGCCGAGAAATCGACCGCCCAGGCGGAGCTGCAGTTCGGCGCGCCGCGCAGCGCGACGCCCGGGGTGAAGAAACCGGCGAAGAAGGCCGCGAAGAAGAAGACGCCGGCCGCGGCCCCAAAGTCCGCCGCCGCTCCCGCCGCGGTCCCGGCGAAGAAGACGTCGTCGCGGGCGCCCTCGTTCCGCCCGGTGGCCCGGAAGATCCGCAGCGAGGCCAGCCTCATCCACCAGAGCATCCTGGTGGGCAACAAGCCGTCCATGAAGTTCCCCCTGCGCTCGCTGAACAATGTGAGCTACGACCCGCGCACCGGCTATTTCAAGCTCAAGGGAAAGAACAAGGAGCGCACCCTGACCGTGAGCACGGTCAAGACCTTCGCCCAGACCCTCAAGATGATGGCCCTGGCCAAAGAACTCGTGGAGACCGACGACATCGCCACCAAGCGAGAGGCCTACTACGTCTCCAAGAACTGGGAAGAAGCGCGCTTCAAGGAACAGCCCGAGTCGGACACGGTCATGGAAGACGTGGAGGCTTTCTTCGGGGTCAACCGCGAACAGCTGGGCTTCGTGCCCGAGGAGAAGGGCGGCGACGTGGCCGGCCGCCTCGTGGTGATCGATCGCGACACGGAGACCGGCGAAAAGCTGCACATCGACTGCACCAAGTTCGGCTCAGGCGCCTATTCCGTCCCCATCTCGGTGGAAGAACTCGAGTTCGAGACCGACGCCCAGTTCATCCTCTGCATCGAGACCGCCGGCATGTTCCAGCGCCTGGTGAAGCACAACTACTGGCGCACCTCCAACTGCATCCTCGTCAGCATGGGTGGTGTGCCCACCCGCGCCTGCCGCCGTTTCGTGCGCCGCCTCGCCGACGCCAAGGGACTGCCAGTCTACGTCTTCGTCGACGGCGACCCTTACGGCTACTCCAACATCTACCGCACCCTCAAGGTGGGCTCCGGCAACGCCGCCCACCTCAACGAGTTCTTCTGCGTACCCCAGGCCCACCTCCTGGGCATTACACCCCAGGACATCATCGACTACGAACTGCCGTCGCATCCCCTCAAGGACGTCGACGTCAAGCGCGCCAACGACGCCCTGAAGAACGACCCCTTCATCCTCCACTACAAGGCCTGGCAGAAGGCCATGCAGCAGATGATCAAGATGGGCGTGCGTGCGGAACAGCAGGCGCTGGCCAAGCACGGGCTCAATTATGTCATCGAGGAGTATCTGCCGCGGAAGTTGGCTGATGTCGGGGCCTTCTTGCCGTAGGTCTTCCACACCCTCTCGCCGCGCTGGGTCCTCGCATTGGGCGGCCCCCGGAAGAGGCCGCCCTTGCTGTGGAGTCGCTTGGCGAGAGGGTGTGGAAGACCTACGGCAAGAAGCCCCGGCATTCGCCCAACCTTCACGGCACATGCTCTCGATGAGAGCATGGCGCTCTTCCCACCTCCCGATTCTTCCAACCAGCCCGATCTCGCCGGTCTTCCCTCCGCGGATACGCACGCGTTCTCCTCGCGCGATTCCGCAGCAAGGGCGGCCCGTCCAGGGCCGCCCAATGCGAGGACCTAGCGCGAGGAGAGCGCGTGCGTATCCGCGGAGGGAAGACCGGCGAGATCAGACTGATTGAAGAGAACGGGCAGCGTGGGAAGATCGGCAGGAAGCCCCGCACAGAGGTCGGCCGCACCGTAGACGGCCAGCCGGTCGGGCGTCCTGGCGAGGGCGGGCGCGAGGTGGTCGATGGCCTTGGCGTCGAGGCAGTGGGGATCGAGAACGACGAGGTCGGCACGGTCGGGCGTCTCGAAGTACTCGGCGAAGGGCAAGACCTCGTCACCGTGGTAGGCGAAGAGTTCGTGAAGCAGGAGTGACCGCACCGGATCGGTGCAGACCAGAGCCACGCGGCGCGGCTCGGGCCGGGAGAACGGGGCCTGGATGCGGGCGCTGTCCGGGTGCAGGAAGCGGCTGGTCTCCAGGTAGCGCAGGTCGATCTCGCGGACGAGCTCGGCGGTGATTCCCCGCGAGAGGCCGGCGGCCTTCAGCAAGGCGATGAGATGGGCCTCGGGCGGGGGCGCCTCGTGACCGAGATCTCGAACCCGCGAGAGCATGTCGGCCAGGGCCACCAGGGACAGGGTGCGGTTGTCCGGTGCGGTGGTCGCCTCCAGCGAGTGGTGATTGCCCGCCACGGCGCAGAGATCGTCGGGCAGGTTCCAGGCGGTCAACAGCTGGGAGCCGGCCCGGGTATGGGTGAGTCCGAGCACCTGACGCTGCGCCTCGATGCGTTCGACCGCGGGACGCTTCATGATCTGCCCGTATTCGCGAGGCCGTACCACGGCCAGTGCCAGCTCGCCGATGTCGTGGATCAGCCCGGCCAGGAAGACCTCTTCCGGGCAAGGATGGCCGGCTCGCCGCGCCAGCACCTGCGCACCGGTGGCGGTGTAGGCGGCGTGGCACCACAGTTCCTCGAAGTCGGCGCTGCCGGCCAGCTTCTCCAGAGCCTGCGCCACGCCCGCGGCCGTGACCAGGCTGCGCAACGATCGCGACCCCAGGACCACCACCGCCCGCGACACCGTCTCGATGTTGCGCGAGAAGCCGTAGGCCGGCGAGTTGGCCAGCTTCAGGACCCGCGCGGCGAGCGCCGGATCGGAACGAACCACTTCGGTGACCTGGTCGGCGGTGTAGTTGGGATCGCGCAGCACGGCGAGGAGCCGCTGCACCAGCGTGGGCAGGGCCGGCAGCGAGGTCACTTCACGGATCAGTTGGACGGTCCGCTTCCGCGCGCACATGGCCAGGACGCTCCGAGGTCGGGTGAACAGGATCTGTCTTGGATTCGATATCGGCAGGCGGCCGCACGGGTTGAGCAAACCCGCGGTTCATGCCGTCGAGACATGTCTAGATGTCTATGACATGTCCAAGATCATCAGCGGTAACAGGAGCTGCCCCGGTGTCGGACGCGCGGGGATAACTGCACAAAATATTGTCGTATCAATAGTTACGATCGTCCAGGGTTTGTGCCAGTTCATCGAGGTCGCCCACCACGGCGACGCCGGACGCCATCAGTTCCTCGCTCATGGCCTGAGCCGCACGACCGCCGGCGACCAGCAGGACGTCGTTACGCACGAGGCCGCGCAGGCGCCGGATCTCTTCGTGCAAACGCGGATCGGGCATGGGGTAGACGAGGCTCAAGACGATCGCGTCCGCACCGGACGATTCGGCGGCTGCTGCGATCTCCTCGGCTCCGACCACCCGGCGCTGCAACCGCTACTGCAACTGCTA
>PIVY01000345.1 GCA_003353795.1 bacterium | reverse complement strand
TGGCCAACATCGCCGGCTACCGCGCGGTGATCGAGGCCGCCAACGCCTTCGGCCGCTTCTTCGGCGGTCAGATGACCGCCGCCGGCCGCCTCGAGCCGGCCAAGGTGCTGGTCATCGGCGCCGGGGTGGCGGGCCTCGCCGCCGTGGGCGCCGCTCGCAACCTGGGCGCCATCGTGCGCGCTTTCGACACCCGCGAGGCTACCCGCGAGCAGGTCCAGAGCCTGGGCGGCGAGTTCCTCACCGTCGAGCTCGAGGAGTCGGGAGACGGCGGCGGCGGATACGCCAAGGAAATGAGTCAGGCCTTCCTCGACGCAGAGTTCGCCCTCTTCCGCGAGCAGGCCGCCGAGGTGGACATCGTCATCACCACGGCCCTGATCCCCGGCAAACCCGCGCCCAAGCTGTGGCTCGCCGACATGGTGCAGCAGATGAAGCCCGGCTCCGTGGTGGTCGACCTGGCCGGCGAGCAGGGTGGCAACTGCGAACTGACCTGTCCCGACTCGGCCATCGTCACCGACAACGGCGTCACGGTCCTGGGCTACACCGACCTTGCCAGCCGCATGGCCAACACCGCGAGCACGCTCTACGGCAACGTCATGGTGAACCTGGTGGAGCACCTCGGCGGCGCCGCAGTGACCATCGACATGGACGACGAGGTCACCCGCGCCATGACCGTGGCGCACGAGAAGGCCGTGACCTGGCCGCCGCCCGCGCCGGCCGCCCCGCCGACGCCGCCCGAGCCGGCGCCCGAGCCGGTTGTCGCGGAGAGTGACGTTGCCGACGAGGCGCCGAAGAAGCGCCGCAGCCGCGGATTCGTGCCGGTGACCGGCATGCTGCTCGCAGCGGCGTGGGTCTTCCTGCGCTGGAAGTTCGGCGGACCCGGGCAAGCCACCGGCACCGAGGCCCAGGCCTTCGTGCAGCATCTCACGGTCTTCGTCATGGCCTGCTTCGTGGGCTGGCACGTGATCTGGAACGTGACGCCGGCGCTGCACACCCCGCTCATGGCAGTGACGAACGCCATCAGCGGCATCATCATTCTTGGCGGTCTACAGCAAGGCAGCCTGCCGCTCATGCGTGCCGACGGTTCCCTGGAACTGGCGGCGGTCTGTGGCCTGGCGGCCATCCTCCTGGCCATGATCAACGTGTCCGGCGGCTTCCTCGTCACCCAGCGTATGCTGCGGATGTTCCGAAGGGATTAGTCCGTGAACCAGGTCCTGCTTTCCATTCCGTACCTCGCCTCGAGCGTACTGTTCATCATGAGCCTCAAGGGGCTCGCCAGCCAGCAGACCGCGCGGCGCGGAAACATGCTGGGCATGCTCGGAATGGCGGTGGCCCTGGTCGCCACCCTTGCCGCCGAGGGTTTCAATCCGGGCAGTCGCACCTACGTCGTGGTGGCGCTGCTCCTGGGCGCGTCCATCGGCACGGTGATGGCCATGCGGGTGGCCATGACCTCCATGCCCGAGATGGTAGCGCTCCTGCACAGCTTCGTGGGCGCGGCGGCGGTGCTCGTGGGCTTCGGCAGCTTCTTCGGCGACCACGGCGCCACCGAGCTGGGTCGGATCATCCATCTGGGCGAGATCTACGTGGCCGTGTGGATCGGAGCGATCACCTTCACGGGGTCGGTGGTGGCCTTCTGCAAGCTGCAGGGCATGGTGTCGGGCAAACCGATGCTGCTGCCGGCGCGGCATGGGCTGAACCTGTTCATGGTGCTGGCGAGTACGGCGCTGGCCGTG
>PIVY01000041.1 GCA_003353795.1 bacterium | reverse complement strand
GCGTGGTGGCCTGCGTGCTGCCGTGGAATTTCCCCTTGCAGATGCTCGCGTGGAAGCTGGGTCCGGCGCTGGCCGCAGGCAACAGCGTCATCGTGAAACCGGCCGAGCAGACGAGCATGTCGGCGCTGCGGGTGGCGGAGCTGGCCACCGAGGCGGGCATTCCCGCCGGAGTGTTCAATGTGTTGCCGGGACTGGGTGCGGCGGCCGGCCAGGCCATCGGGTTGCACGACGGGATCGGCGTGGTGTCTTTCACGGGGTCCACCGAGGTGGGCCGGCTGTTCCTGAAGTACTCGGCCGACTCCAACCTCAAGCGCGTGGTGCTCGAGTGTGGCGGCAAGAACCCGTCTGTCGTGCTGTCGTCCGCAGGCAATCTCGACCACGTGGCCGAGCAGGTGGTCACGGCCGTGTTCTGGAACATGGGCGAGAACTGCACCTCGAACTCGCGACTCATCGTGCACGAGTCGCTCAAGGACGATCTGCTCGAGCGCGTGCTCGACAAGGTGCGCGACTGGCGCACGGGCGACCCGCTGGATCCGGCCAACAACCTGGGCGCCATGGTCTCGCGCGAGCACTTCGACCTGGTGATGGGGTACATCGAGAAGGGCAAGGCCGAGGGTGCGGAGTGCGTGCTGGGCGGCGAGGCACTCGACGGCGAGGGGCTCTTCATCCCGCCGACTGTCTTCGACGGCGTGACGCCCGAGATGACCATCGCCCGCGAGGAGATCTTCGGGCCGGTGCTGGCCGTGATGACGGCGAAGACCGACGCCGAGGCCATCGAGCTGGCCAATGACACGAAGTACGGGCTGCAGGCCTCGATCTTCTCCGACAACGTGAAGCAGGCGTTGCGAGCGGCGCGCGAGGTGCGGGCGGGGACGGTCACCGTGAACTGCTACGGCGAGGGGGATATCTCCACGCCGTTTGGGGGGTTCAAGGAGTCGGGATTCGGGGGGCGCGACAATGGGCTGGCGGCCTTCGATCAGTACACCGAGACGAAGACTATCTGGGTGGATCTTTCGGACGACGAGGTGGATGCGGGATTGGATTGAGGACGGATCACGAGCCGCGACAGACGCCTAAGCGCCATCATTCCTTTCCAAGACCCTCCGCAAACTCCGCCACCCGCTCCTCCTGCTCAGTGGTCTCCACCGAGCCCGGACGTAGCCGCCGGATCTTGGCCACGGCCTCCTCGGCCGACAGGCCCTGGGTCACCAGGTAAGTCGCCAGCATCGTCCCCGATCGCCCCAGTCCGGCCGTGCAATGAACGCCCACCGCACGGCCGTCGACCTTCGCTCCCTCGACCACCGCCAGGAATTCCTCGATCTGAGCCATGGTCGGCGGCGTGAAATCGGCCACCGGCAGGTGCACGCCGGTCAGTCCGTAGGGTTCCAGGTCCGCGGCCGCGATCGGTTCCTCCGTCAGCGAAACCAGCACGGAGATGCCCGCCGCCTGGAGGAAGGCCAAATCCTCGTCCAGCGGTCGCTCCCGCCCGGGGCGAGCCATGGCCGCCAGCTGGTCGGCCACCACCCACGAGAATCCGGGTGCGGGCTCGAGATCCGGTTGCGATTCTTCAGGCCCGTGCGGATGCGCGGCGACCGTCGCTGCCGGCACCACCAGGAGACACGCCAGGATCGCGATCAGGGGTCCTCGTCCGATATTCATTCCGTCCCGCCACCTTTCTCGGGGATCCGCATATCACCTAATCTACCAGCACCACCGTCCCCACCGCGACCTCCCACCGTACCCCATCCCGCTCGACCCCATAGACCAGCGAATCCGGCTCCTCCCGCTCGATCTCCCGGCACCCCAGCTCGAACACCGGCACCCCATCGACGTGCGTCAACCGATCGCCCTTCCGCAGCCCCGCCGCTTCCGCCGGCGACCCGGCCGCGACCCGGACGACCACCCACGACTCCACATCCGTGCCGAACACCGCCCCCGTACCACGCACCGACGCCAGCCGCACCGGCTCCAGTGTCGCCGGCTCCAGCCGGACCCGGCGATTCTCCTGATCGAAGGTCGCCACGCAATGCTGCAGGACCTGCGCCCCGAGCAGCTCGGTATCATCGGTCAGCGACACCACCGGATCGTCGAGCACCAGCGGCCCCACGGTCACCTGTTCACGCAGGCGCCCCATCTCCTGCAGCCGGGCTTCGTTCATGCCCTGGACCAACCTGACCGGCACCGGCTCGCTCGCCCAGTCGAACTTGCCCTTCCGCCGAATCGACACTCCGCCCGAGGCGCCGCTGTCCAGCAGCAGCTTCCGCTTCTTGCCGCCGACCCGCATCTCGAGCCACGGCCGACTGTCCTTGCCCTTCGCCGAAAACACCGTGACGCCGTCCGGCCTGGGCAACTCCCCGCGCACGATGCGCATTTCCACCGCCGGGTAGTCGAGAATCAGCAGGTAGCTCGCGAAGGCCTGAAACGGCAGGAAGACATCCAGCTCACGGCCGAGCGCGCGCGACAGGTGGTCGAGATCGCGCACCCGCACCCGGAACTTGTTGAACGGCTTGCCCGCCACCGAGAGATCTTCCATCCGGACACGCTTGCCCTCCTCGATGCGTTTCCCGCTGATCCGCTCGAGACCGTCCGGATCGATGAAGCCGCTCGAACCGCCCGTATCGAAGACGGCGGTGAGTTGCTGCGGCGCCTTCCCCTCGGGCGACCACTCCAGTTCCACCAGCCAGAGGCCGCTGCAAAGTTCGGTGGAGACGACCACCTCCTGGGGTGGCTCAGCCGCAAGCGCCATCGATGCCAGCAGCATCAGCGGCAAGAAGGTGGCCGAGATCCAGGATTTCATGGACCGCTCCCCGGTTCGCGTTCGCTGCACGGCTCCAGTCTCCCAGCGGCAAGCGGCGGCGTCAACCCGGGTGCCGCCGCCCGATCGTGGCGGCGTCAACCGGCCGGCGCTAATCTAATGATCCAGGGCGTAACACCCGAAGGCCTTCAGCCACTTATCCACGGGATGTCCGGCGCCGCAGATCACGTCCAACCTGGACGGAACACCCGGAGGATAGAATGAAATCCAGCAAGCTCCTCGTACTCGTCGTCCTGCTCGTTGCGACCGCCTCGTTCCAGACGGCGCAGGCCCAGGACCACCCGACGACCTCTGACCATCCCTCGAAGGCGGAGCATCCGGCCAAGGCCGAGCACCCGGCGGTGGCGAACAACGTCGTCGTGGTCGCGTCCGGCACCGACAACCTGAAAACCTTCGTCGCCGCCGTCGAGGCCGCGGGGCTGACGGAGAAGTTCCAGGGCAAGGGTCCCATCACCGTCTTCGCCCCCACGGACGCGGCTTTCGCGAAGCTGCCGAAGGGTACGCTGGAGAGCCTGCTCGAACCGGCCAACAAGTCCAAGCTGGCCGGCATCCTCGCCTGCCACGTGGTGCCGGGCAAGATCATGGCGGCCGACGTGAAGACCATGAAGGCTACCAACGTCAGCGGCCAGGATCTCGTCATCGAGGTCACCGACGGTCACGTGACCGTGGACGGTGCCACCGTGGTCAAGGCCGACATCGAGGCCGGCAACGGCGTCATCCACGCCATCGACACGGTGATCATTCCGGCCGATGCCGCCGGAGCCGCCGCGTCCGAGAAGCCCAAGGATCATCCCGCGCACTGACCCAGTCGCGATCAACTGTCTGAGGAGTTGGACATGCAGCACGCTCGTACCCGGATCGGCTCTCTCGTGGCGACGGCGGCGATCGTCACCACGCTCTGGATCGGCCTGGCGTCCCCGGCGGCCGCCGACACGGAAGACGCCGCCCCTCCCATCGTGACGGGCGACATCAAGGCCGGCATCGAGAAGCACATCGCCGAGCAGGTCGAGAAGGGCGACGGGTACTTCATCGTCACCTACGAGGGCAAGGAACTGAAGCTCAACCTGGTGCGCGTCCACATCGAGTACCTGGCGTCACTGGCGCCGGATCGGCAGTTCGCCTGCGTGGACATGGCCAGCTCCGACGGCGAGTTCTACGACGTGGACTTCTTCCTCGAGGGCGGTCGCGGCAACATGACCGTCACCGAGACCACCGTTCACAAGCTCAACGGCGTGCCCTACTACGTCTGGGAGCAGAACGAGGATGAGGTGTGGGTGCGGGTGCCCGTCGACGGCGCCGACAACGCGCTGCTCGGTGTCGTCTCCGGCTCCGACGCCTTCGAGTTCCGCTACCTGGCGACGCTGCCCGAGTTCACCGGCGATGCGCGCTGCTGGCTGCCCCTGGCCGTCTCCGACGACTGGCAATCCGTATCGGTGCGGTCCATCGACGTCCCGGGCAAGCAGCAGACCCTTACCGACGACGTTCACGGTAACCAGGTGCTCTTCCTGGAGCTCTCGCCCGAGGACAGCGGCAAGTCGATCGAGATCGTGTACGACGTGGTGCGCCGGGAGAAGAGCGCCTACGCCGGCGATGCCACCGAGGCGGCGACCCACCTGCAGCCGGAGCGGATGGTGCCGTCGGACGCCACCATCACGGCGACTGCGCAGGCGGCCATCGAGGGCCGCGACAGCGACCTCATGAAGGCCCGCGCCCTCTACGATCACGTCATGGAGCAGATGAGCTACAAGAAATTCGGCGAGGGCTGGGGCCAGGGCGACGCCGTCTTCGCCTGCGACACCCTCTACGGGAACTGCACCGACTACCACGCCTACTTCATCGGTCTGGCGCGGTCGGTGGGCATTCCCGCGCGGTTCGCCATCGGCGCCTCCATCCCCTCGGCGCGCAACGACGGCGGCACCGACGGCTACCACTGCTGGGCGGAGTTCTACGCCGACGGCAAGTGGTGGCCCGTGGAAATCAGCGAGGCCGACAAGTTCTCGGCCTTGAGCATGTACTTCTTCGGCCACCATCCGGCCAACCGCTTCGAGTTCACGCGCGGGCGCGACCTGGTGGTGGAGCCGGGCCCGGCGTCGGGCCCGATCAACTTCCTGGCCTATCCGTTGCTCGAGGTGGAGGGACAGCCGCAGCTGGTCAAGACGCTGTTCCTGTTCCAGCGGGTGGGAGTCTGAGCGGCACCGGTCAGCGCAGCCTCTCCAGCATCCTGACGGCGTTGCGATTGCCGGGGTCCATCTCCAGGGAGCGCTCGTAGTTGGCGATGGCGAGTTCCGTGTCGCCGCGGACCATGAACGCCTCGCCGAGGCTGTCGTAGGCGTTGGCATCGTCCGGAATCAGCTCCACGTAGAGTTCGAAGACGCCGACGGCGTCGTCGAGGCGATCGTCGCCCAGCATGCTGTACCCCAGGGCGTTGATCTCGTCGCTGTCCACTTGCCAGGTCTCCGGGTTCAGGCCGCTCCGGATGCGATCGAAATCGCGCCCAACGGTCGGAAACTCGCCGGACTCCAGCAGCGCCTCCAGGATCTCCACCAGATCTTGACGGGCCGCTGCCGCGCTGGCGCTCTCGTCCTGGAGCGGCGGACCGTCGCCTTGCAGCAACTGCAGAGCGGTGTCGAGGATCGGGTCGCCGTCGCCCGGGTCCGCAGCTACCACCACGTCCGGCGGCACCCCGATTCCCTCCCAGCAGCGGTCGGCGTAATCGACGAAGAGGTTTCGCGAGAGGGAAGCGCGCCAGCCGTTCTGCAGGTTGAACCATTCCACGTCGGCCATGCTCCCGGAGGTGGTGTCGCCCACCACGGTGACGTGGGGCAGGGTGCGCATGGCCAGGGCGAAGTTCTCGGCCGCGCTGACCGAGAGGCGGCTCGTGAGCAGGGCCACCGGACCGGTGAAGGCGCCGGCGCCCGGGTCGACGTGCCAGTAACTCGGCGACCCGAAGTCGTCGTGGTCGGGACCGTTGCGTTCGCGGGTGACCATGTACAGGCGCCGTCGGTCGCCGAAGCGATCGGCGACGGCCTTGACCACGCGATCGTCGCCGCCGCTGTTGAAGCGCACGTCCACGACCCAGGCACGGGCGCCGGCCATCTCGGCCAGGATCGTGTCGACCGCCGCTGAGGTGACCTCCA
Organism: bacterium; assembly: GCA_003353795.1. Classification (GTDB taxonomy): domain Bacteria; phylum Krumholzibacteriota; class Krumholzibacteriia; order LZORAL124-64-63; family LZORAL124-64-63; genus Glo-17. The sequence continues at coordinate 24,976 of PIVY01000041.1, read as the reverse complement.
CGTCGTTGAAGCTGCCGAGGTGCAGGTAGCCGACGCGGTCATCCAACCAGCCGTACTGGATCCGGTCGTCGCCGGCGAGGCGCGGCTCGTCCAGGAAGGCGGAATCGTCGACGGGTCGCTGGTCGAGGTACTCCATGGCGCCGTCCATTCCCAGGTCGGCGAAGTAGCGCCCCAGGTGGCCGGCATTGAAGTCCCTGTCCAGCGACGGCGCCGTCAGCATGACGTGATTGTCGTTCAGGTGGGACAGCATGTCGGTGAGGACCCCGAAGAGCTCATCCTCGCTGGTATCGGCGGTGATCCGGGAACTGTACTCGTCGTGGAGCGCCTGCCAGTCGACGCCCTTGACCTCGAAGAGAGCGTAGCGCTCGTCGAAGGTCTCCCAGACCTTCTGGAAGACCTGCTCGGGAGAATCCGCCTTCGGCACCAGCAACATCGCGGCGATGGCCAGAACCAGGACCGCGCCCATGACTGCAGCGACTCGTAACAAATCTGAGGCCTCCGGAGAGTGGGGCAATATCGAGAGAGGTCAACGTAATCCAGAACGACGCGCGTGACGGGCAGAAAGATGCACCGGAATACGACGTCTCGCGACAGGGACGATGGTCAGAACGACGCCGACAACCCCACCCTCGGCCCACGCTGCGTGATCAGGTTCTCCACGTCGGCCTCGCTCTCGAAGGAATAGCCGAGGTGCCGGTATCCGGCGAAGGCGGCGATGGTCGGGCTGAAGCGGTACGACACGCTGGCGTCGAGCTGATAGGTGAACTCGGCCGCGTTACCGATCCCGAAGCCGCCCAGGTCGGCGATCACGTTGAGCGCCCAGCGCCGCGAGAAGGGGAAGGCGCCGCGGGCGCCGATCACGGGATCCCAGCGAGACTGCTTCGCCTCGGTCATCTTGGACTCGCCGCTCAGCTTGCTGGTCTCCGTGGTGGTGGTCCGCGACCCGAAATACCGCGCCCCTACCAGCACGTCCACGGTCGACACCCAGACCCAGCCGCCGGGCCGGTCGTCCTCGGAGTCGGACTCCACGCGGCGGTAGAGGTCGTAGCCCGCCTTGATGTCGTAGATCTGTTGCTTCAACTCGAGGTCGAGAGCCCAGAGCGATGCGTCGTAGCCGCCGGCGAAGGTGGCCCAGGTGCCGTCGAAGATCAGGTACCAGCGCGCGATGTCGACCTCGAGGGACGCCTGCAGCACGCTCTCCAGCCGCGAGAAGATCTCGTCGAAGGGAATGCTGAACTCGTTCTCGGTGCCGTCGGGGCTTACGAAGTCGCCCTCGATGGCCATGAGCCAGCCGTAGAGGCTGACGGTGTATATCTTGGGTTTGGATTCCGGATCAGCCGGTTCGTCGGCGCCGACCGATGCGGCCAGGAGCACCATCAGGATCGCGAGAATCAAGGCTGAGCCACGCCGAGGCATGATCGTCTCCAATGTTCCGTGATCGCCGGGATCGCCGGCTGCACCTTTCACTCGGTTCGGCAGTGTAGCCTACCTGGCCGTGCCAGGCCATCGCGACGTCGTCCTCGCATCGCGCAGAGTGTACGTGAATTCGAGGTGGCGAGAGAGCGGCGCCGGCGGCAAGATGCACGGGTCGCCCCTCTACCCGACGGAAGGCCCTGCCCGTTGAACCTCCTCCAGCGCTACAACCAACTCGCCCTCGCCACCCGTATCCTCATCTCCCTGGTGCTGGGCGTGGCTTGCGGCCTCTTCTTCGGCGAGGGCGCCTCGATCCTCCACCCCATCGGTACCGCCTTCATCCGCCTGCTGCAGATGTCGGTGCTGCCCTACGTGGCGGTGTCCCTGGTGGCCTGCCTCGGCGGCATGACGCTCGCTGAAGCGGGTCGCCTCGCGAGCCGCACCGGCCTGGTGCTGCTGGTCACCTGGCTCATCGCCATCAGCATCGTCATGCTCATCGGGCTGGGTTTCCCCGACTGGGAGAAGGCCTCGTTCTTCAGCACCAGCGCGCTGGATGCGCCGCAGCAGATCGAGTTCGTCGAGCTCTACATCCCCGCCAATCCCTTCCACGCCCTGGCCAACGGCATCGTGCCGGCGGTTGTGGTGTTCTCGATCCTGCTGGGTATCGCGCTCATGAACGTGCCCGGCAAGGAGCCCGTGGTGCGGGCCCTGTCGACCCTCTCGACCGCGCTGTCCCGCGTGAGCGCCCTGGTGGTGCACGTGGCGCCGCTGGGCGTGTTCGCCATCTCGGCCAGCGCCGCCGGCACCATGACCGTGGAGGAGTTCGGCAACCTGCAGGTCTACTTCATCGCCTACATCGCCGCGTGGAGCGCCATGACCTTCGTGCTGCTGCCCATGCTGGTGACCAGCTTCACGCCGCTCGGCTACTGGGAGGTCGCGCGCCACACCCGCGGCGCCCTGCTCACGGCCTTCGCCACGGGCAGCGTGTTCGTGGTGCTGCCGGTGCTGTCGCGCAACATCACCGAATTACTGGAGAAGGCCGGGCTCGAGAACGACAAGGCCACGACCGCGGTCAACGTGATCGTGCCTACATCCTTCAGTTTCCCATCGGCCGGCACACTGATGGTGCTGTGCTTCATCCCGTTCGCGGCCTGGGCGGCCGACCAGCCGCTCTCGCTGGCGCAGCTGGGCTCGCTGTCCCTGGCCGGTCCGGCCAGCTTCTTCTCCAGCGTCATGATGGCCGTGCCCTTTCTGCTCGACCTCTACCGCCTGCCCGCCGACCTCTTTCAGCAATTCATCGTGGCCGACGTGGTGATCACCCGCTTCACGAATCTGGCCTCGGCCATGTGCACCGTGGTACTCGGCATCCTGGGCGCCCTGTGGATGAACGACCTGGCCCACTTCAGCCGGCGCAAGGCGCTGAGGCTGCTGGTGTTGGCGGCGGTGCTGCCTGTGTCGTTCATCGTGGGGGCACGGCTGCTGTCCAGCGCCGTGATCGACCGCGAGTACGGAGGCTACCAGGCATTCGTGAACCTCGACCTGCGCGTGGAGCGCGTATCGGCCACGGTGGAGAAGACGCTGCCGCCGGCAGAATTCGCCGCGCCGGCCACCGCCGACGCCATCGTCGAGCGCGGCGTGCTGCGAGTCGGCTATCTCCAGGACAGCCTGCCCTTCGCGTTCGTCAACACGGGCGGCAACCTCGTGGGCTTCGACGTGGCCATGGCGCACATGCTGGCCAGCGAGCTGAACGTGGAACTGGAGTTCCTGCTCATCCCCACCGGTGAAGTGCCCGAGCGCCTGGCCGCCGGCCAGGTCGACCTGGTGATGAGCGGCCTCGGCATCACCACCGAACGCGCGCGCAAGATCGATTTCTCGCGACCCTACCTCGACGTCACCATCGCCTTCGTGGTGCTCGATCACCGCCGTGGTGAATTCAGCAGCCTCGAGACAGTGTCCGCACTGCGCGATCTGCGCGTGGGCGTGCTGGCCGACCCATATTACATCGAGCGTCTCAGCCGGCATCTGCCTCTTGCCGAGGTCGTTCCGCTCACCTCGGCCCGCCAGTTCTTCAACCAGGACCTCGACGCCGACGAAGCCGTGGACGCGCTGGTATTCTCGGCCGAGGCTGGATCGGCCTGGAGTCTGGTCTACCCGCAGTATTCGGTGGCGATCCCGCGCCCGGCGGTGATCAAGCAGCCGCTGGCCATCGCCGTGGCCCGCGGCAACAACGACCTGTCCGGCTTCCTGGACGACTGGGTCGAGCTCAAGCGCCGCGACGGTACCATCGACCAGCTCTTCAGCCACTGGATCATGGGCGAGAATCCCACGGCCACGGGAAAGCGCTGGTCGATCATCAGGGACGTGCTGGGCTGGGTGGACTAGGAAAGCCGATCGAGGCCGCGGGGGGCGCCGCGTGGGCGCCCCCCGGCCATTTACTTCACCAGGGTCATCCGACCGCTCCGCGCATAGCCGCCAGCCTCGAGCCGGTACATATAGGAGCCTGACGCAGCGCTGCGTCCCCGTGAATCCTGCCCCCGCCAGGTCACCTCGTATCGGCCAGGCTCCTGCCGCTCGTTGTCGACGAGCGTCGCCACCAGGCGTCCTTTCAGATCGAAGATCCGCAGCGTCACCGGTTCGCTCCGGGCCAGCGTGTACAGGATCGTCGTCACGGGGTTGAACGGGTTGGGGAAGTTGCCCACGAGTTCGGTCACCGTCGGAACCGCGTCGCCCGTGGAGGTGAGCTCGTCGGGATACGCCGGTTCGCTCCCGTTGCCGGCGTCGTCGACGGCCACGAGGATGTAGTGGTGGTGCCAGTCGCCGTCGGGATCGGCCCAGGCGGTGTCTGCGGTCTGGTGGATCCGGTTCTCGGGCATCGGCTCGAATACCTCGTCGTCGCCACGGTGGATATCGTACCAGGCGAGATCCGGAGCCTGGCTCGCGATCCAGGTCAATTCGTTCGGCCCGCCGTAGGTGACCTGGAACAGCGTCGGTGGAGGGGGAACGATGTTGTCGACCGAGTAGCCGCTGTCCGGGGCCGAATCGAAGTAGGTATGTGGGTCCGCTGCCATGGCCGACACCTTGTAAACCGACCAGCAGATATCGCCCTCGGCCGTGCTGTCGCAGAGGGTCGGTACGATGGCCTGGTAGAACGCGTCGCCGCGCGCGGGGACCTCGACCAGGAAGTCCCAGCCCAGTTCCCGATCCTCGGGCGCCGACTTGTATTCGTCCTGGCGCCGGTACACGCCGTACTTCGTGACGGGCTCGGGCCAGTTGCCGTCGTCGTGACCGCATCGTTCCCAGATCAACCGCACCTGACGGCCCTGATCGTTGCCGACGTCGGCGATGGACTCGATTCTCGGATGCGGCTGGTAGACGCCCGTGAAGGTCGTCGGCTCGTGGGGATGGACGACCTGGGTATCCGGCGGCGCCGGATTCCAGCCTTCGATGTCTTCCCAGTAAAGCGAGTAGGGGCGGAGGTCGAGATCGTCGAGTTGCACGGGACCGATGCCGGTGGCGACGGTCAGGCCCTCGCGTTCGAGGCGCCAGGGAACGGCGACCGACGCCGGCTGCGGGTTGATGATCGCGGTCGCGGGGCCACGCCAGGTCACGTCATCGTTGACCGCCGCCAGGGGGATGGTCAATGCGCCGGTCTCGTCGACGTAGCGACCGTAGGGGGAGGCGGCGTAGGACATCGGTCGATAGAGGTCCGGATCGTCTCCTCCGACGTAGACCGGGGAGTTCGGGAAATCGGGGTGGCCACAGTCGTAGTACGGTTGCGCGAAGAACGATCCTGATGGCTGGACCAAGAGAACGCCGAGTGTCACCAGAAGGACGTGACCCGCCGGGTCCGGATAGAGCGGCTCCGAATAGCCGACACAGAACTCACCCATGGTATGGGAACCGAGGTTGAGACCATCGACCGCGTAGTCGGCAGACACGACGAAGAAAGTGGCTGGATCGAATTCGAGGTCGACGATGAAACCCTGGACCGAGCCGAACGATGGGTTGGTCAGGACGACGTACATCGGGATGACATGACCGAGTGGGGCACCGGATGTATCCGGATCGCAGCGATCGAGATCGAAGTAGAGACCGAGCACGTCGACCTCATCGACACAATCGACATCCGTGAGGTCGATACAGCCTTCCCCATACCTGCCTATCAGACCGCAGTTCTCGCCGTCAGGATGCTGGCCCGGCATACAAGGAGAGGTGTCCATCAAGGTATAGTCGCCCGCAACTGGATCGCAGAAGCGCGGGTCGACCGAGATGTTGCCGTCCTGGCCCACGCGGCCGTCGATGGGCGCGATCCAATCGCCGCCGGCGTTGCCGTGGATATCGACGCAGTCGACCGTGATCGCGGCGCCGAGCGGCAGATCGACGGAGCCGCCGACGTTGCTGGAAATCAGGGTCCGGTCGAGGTCGATTGAGTCGTGATCGGATACCAAACCGATGCCGGCGTTATCGACGATGGAGGTTCCGTCGACAGTCAATTCGTCGGGAAAACTACCACCGGCACCGAGGTGCAACCCGTCGCCTCCATTACGGCTGATCAGACAGTCTTGAATCGCGTGGGGGCCCGACGGAGTTTGCAGACCACCGGCCAGGTTGGAGTCAACCCGGCACCGGGCCAGGTTCAACCGGCCATAGTCGCTTGGCGTGGCCCCTTCGATCCCAACACCCCAGAGCCCGTTTCCCACGATCTCGACGTCCTCGCACGTGATCGACACTTCCGCAATGATCTCGATTCCGTATCCTCCATTCCCGCTGATGCGGCTTGGTCCGAAAATCATTGCCGGATCCCCGTGGATCTGAGCACCGTCGGTTTCGTTGTCCCGAATGAGACAAGCTTCTACGAGTACCGACGAACCTGAAGGTCGTGCGTACAGGCCAACAACATTTGAATCCAATCGACATTCTCTTAACTCGCAGCCCGGATAGTCCAAGTAACCAGCCTCAAATCCGATTCGATTCTGTACGAACACCGAACTTCGAACTACAAGAGGGGGGTTATACTCCTCTCGTGGTTTCTTGGATTGCCGCGATGCCTTGCCCCCACTGTTGCTATAGTCGATACCCTTGTCGTTGCCCCTGAACACACAATCGACGATTTCTGCAGTTGTATTGAAGCCAGTAAGCTCGATGCCTGCACCGGTGTTCCCGAGAAACTTGCTGCTCTGGATCATCAGCACCGACCAGCTCGAGTCGATGCCTTTCTGGCAGCCGACGACGCGACTCTCGATCACGGTCAGATCAATGAACGGCCCGGGGTAGTACCAAAAGTCTAGTCCATCCGCCCGGATCCCAACCGTCGCGTTCTGGATCGTCAACGATTCGAAGGTCGGCCCGTCAGTCCCGCTGGTCTCCAGCGCCGCGAATACGAACCCAGCGTTCCCCTCGCAATCGATCACACACGCTTCGGCATCGCCCGAATCCGACCGGAACGTCAGTGCCTTGTCACCAAGCTGAATGTCGTGGTTTCCGAGGTCGGTGTAGGTACCGTCTGCCAGGATGACGGTGTCGCCAAGGACCGCAGCATCCACCGCGCGCTGAATCGTGCGGAACGGGGCGCTTTGCGAACCGTTGCCGGTCTGGTCGTCGCCGTCGGTGGCGACGTACCAGTCGGGGCCGGTGTAAGGAGTGACGGTGCCAATGAGAACACACTCGCCCTGGGCGCCAGGCCAGTCCCAGGCGACGGTCGCGGTCTGGGGCAGAGCGCCGCTCGGCAGGAACGAGATCTCGAAGATCGCGGTCTCCTGGCCTGGAACTTCCATGTAGTCATCTTCCAGGGAGAACCCGCCGGCGGCAGTGACGAAGGCGAAGTCTATATAGCCGGAATCGCACCCCCAGTTGTGGGCGCTGACGACATGGACCACGGGAACCCCGGGTGCCGGCGATTCCATCCTCAATGTGTCGGGGAGGTCGTAGATCGACAGATCTGGCCCTTCCGCGCGGATCTCGACGTGACAGGGCACCGTCCCACATTCGAGTCCGAGATCGATGTCCCACGAAGCATCGCAGTACGTTCCGTCGAATTCGATGGTGACCGTGATCTCCACCTCTTCTCCACCCGGCACGTCGAACGTGGACGGACTCACCGAGCAGTAGGGAGCACCAGGATCGATGGTCCCGCTGAGCATTCCGTCCCCGGTATTGCGAATGATGAGAGTCTCATCGACCCAGTTGCCCCAGTTCCCCTGGATATCGTACGACGTCGGTTCGATCTCACAGATAGGATCGGCGCCGACCACGGTCGCGGTCATCAGGACGAGGACGATCATCATGGTCAGGATTTCGGCGGGCGAGCCGTAGCGTACGCGGGCGAGCGGGCGCGACATTTTGGGTCCTCCTCGATGGCGACTCGACATCACGGAGCGGCCGGGTAGCCTGCCCCATGATTGCGCTATTTCATTCAGATCTGAGCGCGGCGGATTCGATTGTGGCTTTGCCCACCAAATGGCGGGATATGAATCGTCATGCCTCTGATCATAACCATTGGCGGCATCTCGAAGCTCAATGGCGTGAACTTAGCATGAATTGACCGGGCGTTTCCAGCACCTTGCCCGAGCGGACGCAAGCCGACGATCTAGCGTCAGCGGGAACGATTCCAATCCCGCCGACCAATCCTGAACAGTTCTGCCCGCCAGTTCACTTTTTCGTGGTAGAATTTGATATCAATCCTTCGCCGGCCCGACTGATCCGCGCGCATCCGCGTGATTCCATCGGCGTCAAAACGGGAGATCGACCCATGTCGCATGCCGTCCGCAACGCGCTCGCGAGCCTCTTCCTCCTCGCCATGGCCGCCACCGCCCTCGCCCTGCCGCCCAACGACTGGTCCTGGCAGAATCCGCTCCCTCAGGGCAACGACCTCGAGGCCGTCTGGGGTCGCGCCGCCAACGACGTCTACGCCATCGGCGGCCAGCAGACCCTCATGCACTGGAACGGCGCCGACTGGTCGGTGGCCGCCCGCCCCACGTCCATGCCCATCACCGACATGTGGGGTCTGGACAGCGGCGTGCTCTTCGCCGTGGGCTGGTACGGCGCGGTGCTCCGCTTCGACGGCGGGGAGTGGACCGAGATCCCGTTCCCTCCCGGCGCCAACCTCAAGGCCGTGGTCGCATTCTCCGAGACCGAGGTGTACGTGGCCGAGACGTTCTCCGGCACTCGCATCTGGCGCTATGACGGCGCCACCTGGACCGAGATCGGCACGGCCCCCGACGGCATCCACGACATGGGAGGCACCGGTCCCGACGACATCTACGTGGGCGGGTTCTACGGCACGCTGACCCACTGGAACGGCGCCGTCTGGACCCCGGTCGACGTCTTCCCCGAGATCGACGTCACCTCGGTCTGGTCCAACGCCGTGAATGACGTTTTCGCGCTTCTTCAGGGGTCACAGCTCTACCACTTCGACGGCGGCGACTGGTCGCTGGTGGGCTCCGACGCCACGGGCGCCTGGGAAAGCGACATGTGGGGCACCTCGTTCCACAACCTCTGGTTCGTGGATGAGGGTGGCGGCGCCTCGCACTTCGACGGCGCCACGGTCACCGAGTTCGACCTCGCCGTGGACGGCCTCGTGGGCGTGTGGGGCGACGACCTGGGCACCGTCCATGCCGTGGGCCCCGCCGGCTCGGTCGCCACTCACGACGGCGCCCAGTGGAACGCCCATTCCACCGCCGCCACCAATGAGAACCTGCTCACCATCTGGCAGATCAGCGAGGACGACGTCTACGCCGGCGGCTTCCTCGAGAGCGCCATCCACTGGGACGGGTCGAGCTGGACCTCCATCCGCGAAACCGCCTTCAGCGTCTGGTTCACCGACATCTGGGCCTCCGGACCGGACGACGTCTTCTTCGTGGGCAAGGCCGGCGTCAACCACTGGAACGGCGCGAGCTGGACCCCCATGGACAGCGGCCTCCTCAACAACCTGACCCACAACGGCGTCTGGGGCTTCGGGCCGGACGACGTGGTCGTGGTGGCCAACTGGGGCGCCATCTCCCGGTACGACGGCATGGGCTGGACCGTCGTCCGTGACTCCGACCCCGGACAGGGTCACCTCATGGCCGTCTGGGGCGCGGCGCCCGACGACATCTGGGCCGTGGGTCCGCAGAACGAGTTCCTGCACTGGGACGGCCTGGCCTGGAACCCGGTCGTCGTGCCGTCGCAGGGCCTGCAGACCGATATCGTGGGCTGGGCCAGCGACGACATCTGGGCCCTCGGCGAAGGCGGCGAACTCTTCCACTACGACGGCATGCAATGGTCCGCCGACCACAGCCTGCTCGGCGAACCCCTCACCGGCATCGACGGCGAGAGTTCCGACAGCCTCCACGCGGTGGCGTCGTACGGATACGTCTGGCGCCACGATGGTGGCGACTGGACCCAGGTCGACACCGGCGCCCGTACCGGCATCAACACCATCGCCAGCCGCGGCACCGGCGGTGTGCTCATCGCCGGCCAGGGCGGCAGCGTGCTGTGTGGAACGAGCGCTACCACCGCCGCGCCCGAGTTCGTGGCCGGCGCCCCGCTGCACCTGCGCAGCGAACCGAACCCCTTCAATCCCAGCACCGCCATCCGCTTCGAGATGCCGCGAGCCGGCCACGCCCGGCTGACCATCCACGACGCCCGGGGACTGCGGATCGCGACGCTGCTCGACGAATCCGTGGCGGCGGGCGCACGTTCGGTCACCTGGGACGGTCGCGACGATTCCGGTCGTCGCGTGGCCAGCGGGGTCTACCTGGTCCAGGTGCGGACGGACACCGGCCGCGAGGTGCAGAAGGTGGCTCTGATCAAGTAGGCACGATTCTCCCGGCCAAACAGAGGCCCCGCTTCCTCGTGGAGGCGGGGCCGTTCGCGTCCGCTGGTGCTGGAACGTTTCGCCGCCCGTCGCCGTAGTTCCAGATCGCCGCGTCGATCCCGGACATCGAAGGAAGGCCGAACCGATATGAAATACGCGATACTCGCCGGAATCTGCTGGATCGCCCTGATCGGATGCACCGACACCCAGGACCCCGTCGACACCAGCCTCCGCTTCGAACGCGTCGAGGTCGACGGCGTCACCACCGACCACGCCAGCACCGGCGGCGTCAGCTGGGTCGACCACGACGGCGACGGCGACCTCGACCTCTTCGTGTCCAACGGCTACGACGTCAGCGCGACCCCCGCCGGCCAGCGCGACCGACTCTACCGCAACGACGGCGACGGGGCGTTCACGGCCATCGACGAGGGACCGCTCGCCACCGGCGCCGCCATCTCTTCCGGCCACACCTGGGGCGACTACGACGGCGACGGCGACCGCGACGTCTTCATCGCCAATCAGCAGGATCAGGACAACCTCCTGCTGCGCAACGACGGCGATGCGGGCTTCACCCCTATCACCGATGAACCCATGACCACCGGCGGCGGTCATTCCTACGCCGCGGCATGGATCGACTACGACGGCGACGGCCGGCTCGACCTCTTCGTGGCCAACGGCGGCATGAGCCACGTGGGCGCCAACGGTCTCTACCGCGGACTGGGCGACGGCCGTTTCGAGCAGATCACCACCGGCGCCATCGCCACCGACGAGGCCGCCACCTGCGGCATCGCCTGGGGCGACTACGACGACGACGGCGACAGCGACCTCTTCGTGGCCAACAACGGCTTCGCCCCGCCGGCCAACAACAACGCGCTGTACCGCAACGACGGCGGCGGCGCCTTCACCAGGATCACCGACTCGCCCGCCGTCGACGACGCCACCCCGTCCGCCGCCGCCACCTGGGTCGACGTGGACAACGACCTCGACCTCGATCTGCACGTGACCACCATGTACGGCATGGCCGACCTCCTCTACCTCAACGACGGCAGCGGCGGACTGACGCCGGCGCCGGCATCGCCGCTCAACGTGGACCCGAGCCACGGCTACGGCGCCAGCTGGGAAGACCTCGACAACGACGGCGACGTCGACGTGGTGGTGGCCAACTGGGGCGCCGGCACCTCGGTATTCCTCAACGACGGCAGCGGGCGATTCGAACGAGCGAGCGTCGGCGATCTCGGCTCACGAGTCGAGTACGCCGGGGCCGTCGCCTCGGGCGATTATGACGGCGACGGCCACGTCGACGTCTACATCGGCAACTGGCCGAACGTCCCCGGCCCGGGCGAGCCCAACTCGCTGTATCGCGGCGTCGGCGGCGATGGCCATTGGCTGCGAGTCCGGCTGACCGGAGGTTTCGGCGCCCGCGTGCTCGTGACCACCAACTCAGGCACCCAGATGCGAGAGGTCGGGTCCCAGGCGGGATTCCGGGGGCAGAGCGATCCGTCGCCGCATTTCGGGCTCGGCGAGGATTCGCAGGTCATGGTGGTGGAGGTGCGCTGGTCGTCGGGGAAGGTGTCGACGGTGGAGAACGTCGCCGCCGATCAGGTGGTCGAGGTGGTCGAGCCGGCAGTGGTGCCGTGAGCAGAGTCTGTCTGGCCCTGGTTGAATTGACCAGGGAGTGGCCGAATTTCTAATCTAGTCTAGATTTTCCGGCATTGAGAATAGGGACGCCCGTCGTCTGTAGCTTATTCCGGGCGCCTCCCGCTTCCATCGATCAACTCCCCAATCACCGGAGACCACCATGGAAACGAGCCGTCGATTGCTCATCATGCTGCTGATGATCGCCATGACCATTCTGTTCGGCTGTAGCGATGACGAAGACGACCCCACCACTCCGCCTGAGCCCGAAGATCCCCGCGTCGAGTCCGTGGTCATGGCCCCCACCTCGGCCACCTACAGCAGCATCGGCGAGGAGATCCAGTTCACCGCCATGGCCTTCGACCAGGAAGACGCCGTCATCGACTCGGTGATCACCTGGATGAGCAGCGACCCTGCGGTGGTCTCTGTGGACGAGAACGGCGGCACCCTGGCCACCGGCCTGGGCAGCGCCGAGATCTACGCCATGTCCGGCAGCGCCGCCGACACGGCCGACGTCGCCGTGACCCTCGACGGCGCCACCGCCACCGAGTGGATCGCCGACGGCAACGGCGACTGGCACGACGGGAACAACTGGAGCGGCGGCGAGGTGCCCGGCTCGGGCGACGTCGCGGTGATCACCGCGGCCGGCGACTACACCGTCACGCTGAATGGCGACGTCATGGTGGACGGGCTGGTGCTGGGCGACGGCACCGGCACCCAGACCCTCGACACCAACAACTACAACCTGCAAGCCAACAGCGGCGGCCTCTACACGGGCGGTTCGCTGCTCGTGCAGGATGAGCTCACCATCCTGGGCGACATGGTCTGGGCCGGCGGCGACGTCGACGGCGGCGGCGTCATCGAGATCATGAGCAGCGCCGAACTGCACGTGACCGCCAACCCCCTCGACGTGGATGCCGACATCAACAACAACGGCACGCTCATGCTGCACACCGGCAGCAGCCTGCGAATCAACGACTCGCTGGACAACAACAGCGGCGGCCTGGTCGAGCTCCAGGGCGACGCCTACCTGACCGTGCAGCTGAACGGCTGGTTCAACAACAGCGGCACCATCCTGAAGAGTCTGGGCGCCGAGGAGGCCACCATCTTGGCGTCCTCCGTCGACGACTCGGAGCTCACGTCGATCGGCCCGGTCCGGGTGGACATGGGCACGCTGGCCATCTCGGGCGGCTCCCTGCGCGGCCATTTCGACATCGCTGACGGCGCCGTGCTGCGCCAGTCGGGCAGCACCGAGCTCCTCAGCGCCAACATGACGGGCAACGGCACCTTCGTGATCGGCGGCCGCGTCACCCTCGGCACCTACGCCAGCCAGATCATCGACATTCCCCACCTGATCCTCGACTCGGGCAGCACGCCGGCGATCACCGGTGAGGCCAGCCTGGTCGCCGGCCGCTCCTTCGTCTGGCGTCGCGGTGTGGTGGCCTCGCAGGGTTCGCTCACCACGCAGGTCCACTCGCTGACCACGTTCGAGGACGGCGGCACCAAGGCGCTCACGGGCACCAACTTGACCTTCCGCGGCGACGTCCACGGCGACAGCGCCGTCGATCTGGACCTGCGGGACGGCGCCGAGGTCACCGTCGATTTCCCCGGCAGTTGGCACCAGGACGGCGGCGGCACGATCACCCAGGGCGTGGGCGACACCGGCCGTTTCAACGTGATCGGCGACTTCGAGAAGACCGGCGAAGGCATCTTTTCCGTGGCCCCTGAGTTCACCTGCTCCGGCACCATGGAACTGCGCGGAGGCATGTTCGACGGCCTGGGCGACTTCACCCTCTTCGACACCGGCGTGATCACCGGCGGCGGCGACGACATCGATGATCCCGACACCAACATTCGCCTCCGCTTGCTCAACGCCACCTCGGCGGAGATTCGCGGCACCATCGAGCCGGACCTCGACGGTGAGCCGGCGGTCTTCGCGATCCAGGGCCTCGTGGACATGGCGTCCTCAGCCCTCATCAGGGTGGACGTGGCCCTCGACGGCCCCTTCAACACGGAGTACGTGCACTTCGTGACCTCGGGTCAGACCTACGGCGGCACCCTGTTCCTCAACGTGCTCCGGCCCGTCGACCCGGGGGTGGACTACCGCTTCATCCGCGCCTTCGCGGCCCAGGGCGGCTTCACCGTGGAGAACGACCTGCAGTTCGACGAGATCGAGTACGACAGCGAGGGCGTGGTCGGGCGGCAGCTCACCCGGTAGCTACTGAATCCCGCACGAATCTACACATGAGGAGGGCCTCCCGGGGGGCCCTCCATTCTGTTGGATTATGCCGCGCCACTCATCCCGGAAGACGAAGCCATGAGGACCGCCTTGCTCGGCGCTACTTCAACAGAGTCAGCTTGCTCACCAGCCGCTCGGCGCCGGTAGCGAGCTTCACCAGGTAGATGCCGGCCGGCAGCGCGTTGCCGCCGTGATCTCGCCCGTCCCATGGCACCCGTTGCACGCCCGGCGACCGGATCGTGCCCGGATCCAGGACCCGCACGCGACGCCCCCTGGCATCGAAGATCGCCAGCTCGATCGCGACGGGGGCGAGCACCTCGAAGCGGATCTCGGTGGAGGGGTTGAACGGGTTGGGATGGTTCGACAACGACCGCACCACGGCGGCCGCGGGTAGCTGATCGCCCACGGCCGTCGTCACGTCGAGCGCCAGTTGCTGGTAGTGCTGGGCCGCGGCGGGATCCACGTCATCGTAGAAGGTCAGCCCCACCGGGCTCTCGTCGAAGAGCGCCACGTAGAACAAGCACGCCGTGAAGTACGCCCCGTCGGGGCTGGCGTGGAGATTGTCGCCGCCCCAGAGCGGCAGTTCGGGCTCGTCCAGCAGCGCCGTCGCCCAGGCGTCGCCCACCAGCACGAGCGGACAATCGAGCTCGGCGGCCAGCGGGAAGAAGGCCGACGACATCTCCTGTTGCATGTCGAAGTAGTCGTCGAACTCGCGGCTGCAGGAGTCGAGCACGCAGTAGGCGCCGCTGGCGTCCTTGCGAGCCCAGTGCGCGAAGAGGGTGGTGTGCGAACCGGACGCGGTGATGATGGAGTCGAGCTTGGCCGCGGCAGGATAGAAGAGTTCGTGCCGCCAGTACTCGATCACCGGCAGCAGACTGTGTTCCTGCAGGATCACGTGATCCCAGTTCCGCTCGTGGATCAGGTCCAGGGTGTCCTGGTTGTGGGAGTGGTAGCTGAGCGTGGAGCCGGGCACGGTGATCTTGTCCACGTGCACATCGTGGCCGCCGGCGGTGGCCAGGCCCTCGAACTTGCGCGAGAGGTAGCTGGCGTCGGTCTGACTGTTGCCGACGAACAGGTAGCTCGTCTCGGCGACGACCGCGAGAGGGATCAGAAGGGCGGCGATGATGATGCAGGCGAGTTGTTTGTTCATGAAATGATGATACCAAACATGCCATCCGGAGAACAGCGCCCCGACACCTTCAGGTGAGCGAGGCGCTGTCCGGCATCGGCGGATCTACCGCACGAGCATCATGGGCCGTGACAAGCTGGCCGTCGCCGTCTCCAGGCGGCAGAGATACAGCCCCGAATTCATGGGACGACCACGGCTGTCGGTGCCGTCCCAACGTTGATCGTGGTTTCCGGCCTCGAGGTGTCCTTCCCGCAACACCCGCACCAGCACGCCGTCGACCGAGTAGATCGCCAGGCGCACGGTCCCGGCGGTCTCGATGGCGTAGCGGATGGTGGTCTGGGGATTGAATGGGTTGGGGAAGTTGGTCACCAGCACCGACGGCGGCGCGGCGCCGGGCACGGCGGTCTCGGTGCAGTCACCGTCGTCGGCATCGTAGAGGCCGTCGCCGTCGTTGTCCTGGCCCTGGGGAGCGCCGGCGAAGTTCTCGCTGCCGTCCTGATTGCAGGGATCGGTCGGGATGTCGGGGTGGTTCGTGCCCGGGTCGGCGTAGTACGGCGGCAACACGTCCTCGCCCACTGCGACGTAGTTCGCCGGATCGGCGTCCAGGTGGCAGCCCACGCACTCGGTCACCCCGGCGTTGAAGTGGTGCTGGCGCAATCCGGCGCCGGCGCCGTTGGGGAACTCGGGATTGCCGGCGACGTTGTCCTCGGCGCGACCGTGACAGCCCATGCAGCCGATGGGATCCAGCCCGCTACCGCCACTGGATGACGCCAGGAGAACAGGGAACGTATCGTTGCCGTGACACGCGTTGCAGTCGCCATTGAGCATGTCCTGGCGATGGATGTTGTGAATGTTACCCCAGATCTGACCGTCGGTCGGTGAGATGTAGGCGTTGGACCGGAAATCGCCGTGGCACGCACCGCAATTGGTCGCGTCGTCATTGACCGACCACCGGTCATAGGCCGACGACGTCGTCGAGAGCAATAGTAGAACGAGCATCATGACCATCATGGACATTGTCCGCGTCCGTCGCGAATGACCGTTATTCATGCTGTCACCTCCATGGCTTGGATTCGCTGACTATCAGCCCTGGCCCACACCGGGCCATTCCATGAATATCAGTTTCAATTTTGAGAATTCATCATACCGGATGGATTGTATCCTGTCAGCGAAATCAATATAGATCGTCAGGATCCGAAGATGTCCGGCCGCCCGTAGTGCCCCGTCACGTCGAGGTCGAATTTGCCGCGGGTGACCAGGCCCGGATCCAGGTCAGCGACGAGAATCGCCTGTTCCCCGTACACCGGCCCGGCCACCACCTCGCCGAAAGGGTCGACGATGCAACTGCCGCCCCGGATCAGCACCGTGGCCGGGTCGTCGCCTTGCTCGCAGGCGTAGTCGTCCGGATAGTCGGCGCGGGTGGCGAACTGACAGGCGGCGAGCACGAAGCAGCGTCCCTCCACCGCGATGTGACGCATGCTCACCGCCCAGACCTCGCGATCGTCCACGGTGGGCGCGCAGTGGAAGGTCGGGTGGTCGCGGTAGAGCCGCAGGCGCAGCTGCGGCATGTAGTTCTCCCAGCAGATGGCGGTGCTGAGGCGGCCGGCGGTGGTGTCGACCGCGCGCAGCGACTCGCCGTCGCCCTGCCCCCAGATCACCCGCTCCATGGCGGTGGGCATGACCTTGCGGTGGGCGTGGAGCAGGCCGGCCGGGCCGAGCGTAAGCGCGTTGCAGTAGAGGGTGCCCCCGTCGCGCTCGATGGCGCCGATGACCAGGGTGACATCGAGGTCGCGGACGAGCGCTTGCAGGCGATCGAATTCGGGGCTCTGGATGACGAGCGCACCGTCGCTGTAGCGCTGGAACATGGCGCGGCCGGCCTCGCTGCGCTGGCCCACCTGCACGCCGAAGTCGGCGCCCTTGGGATAGCCGCCGAGGAAGGCCTCGGGGAAGACGAGGAGTTCGGCGCCGCCGGCGTGGGCTTCGCGGGCGAGGGCCTCGGTGAGGTCGAGGGTGGCCTGCAGATCGAAGGCCACGGGGGCGGCCTGGACGATGGCGACGCGGGTCATGCGGAACCTCCGGCTGGTGACTGACCGGGGGCATTGTACCCGAAGTGCCCCCCGGGGGGCACCCTCACCCCGGGAACCGATGCGATGACCGGCGGTTTCCAGCCCGAGTCGCGCATGGTTCAATGGAGGGGGAGGACATCATGCCGGGACGACGCATCGCACTCATCGCGCTACTGGCGCTCATCACTCAACTCGCCGCCTGCGGCTCCACCCGCTCCTACGACCTCGCCGACCCGGTCGCCCTCCCGGGCCTCGACGTCGAGGAAGGCGACATGGTGACCGTGACCATGGGCGACGGCGAGCAACATCGGGGGCGGTTCGTCGCCGTCACGGCCGACAGTCTGACGGTGGCCCGCAGCCAGTACCGCGACCAGATCGAGACCACGGTCGCCCTCGCAGAGGTCGCCGCCGTCGAGGTAAAGGAAGGCTCGGTTCTCGGCGGGGTCGCCGTGGGGGTGTTGGCGGTGATCTGCGCGCTCTTCATCTACGTGAGTTCGATTGACTGGGGGAGCTTGTCTTAGCCCCTGCGACGTCTCGCGACCTCTTGCGGATCCTCATCGCGCCCATCGAAGGGCACCAGCCAGTACGAGAATGCCTGGCTCGCGGCCGGGATCGTGTATTCCTCGTGCACCAGTCGTCCCCATGAAGTGTCGCCCCCCACACCCATCTGACGCGCGTCGACGTTCCAGGTGACGAAGTCGCCGACGACAAGTTCGGCGCCGTGCTTGGCGGTCACGGGCACGAGTCCCGAGGCCGACTCGGCGCCCTTCGCCGCGGGCACGAAGTCGAGGTCGGTCATGGCGAAGGGCCAGGCGCTGGTCTCGAGCGGGCGCTGGCCCACGGCCAGCAGCCCCACCCCTTCCTCGCCGGTGAGCGCGACCCAGCGCACGTCGGTCTTGTTGCCGGTTTCCTGCGGACGGGAGTAGCGGTGGAACTGGTCGTCGACGAGCCCGGTATGGCGGGCGACGCGGGCCGAGGTCTTGCGGTCGGCGTAGCTCTCGTGGGGACCGCGGCCGTACCAGGTCATCATTCGAAGGGTTCTCGGCAGGGTGAGCTGGGTGCCGACGCGAGGGATGTTCGGCAGGTCGTCGCGCGTGAGTTCCAGGTGCTGGTCGACGTGGATGGCGCCGTCGGGGTGCACCGTCTGAACGAGGGTGACCGTGCCGGCGACCGACGGAAGTTCGTAGATCGAGGTGATCGTCACCTGTTCGGCGGTGGCCGCGGCCCGGGCCGACACCAGCGACCGCTGCGGCCCCGCCTCGCGCCAGGCCGCCGCCCAGTCCTGCATGCCGTTGCCGAGATCGTTGTCGGTGGGCGGGCGCCAGAAGTTGGGTCGGGGGCCGGCGAGAATCAACTGGTGGTCGTCGAAGCGGAGGGTGGCGAGCTCGCCGGTCTCGCGTGAGAAGAAGGCGGTGAAGCGGTCGCCGGTGATGGTCCAGCCGGTGTCGCCGGTGGAGAACGCCAATGAACCCTCGGGCTGCGTGGTTGTCGGCGGCGCGGGCGACTGCAAGAGGAACTGCTCCCCGGCCACCTCGTGATCGAGCGGCACCAGCGGCGTGGCCACCGCCCGGCGTGCGCTGATGGTGAGGTGATACTCGCGCGCAGGATCCAGCGGCACGGCGGACAGGTCGATGGTGACCGGAGCCGACTCTCCCGCGTTCAACCGCGGCGTCGGCACCGCTGCCGTCGCCACGCCCACCCCGTCCTCGCTCAGCGACCACACCAGTCGCAGATGATCCAGCGACACGAAGTCGTATCGGTTCGTCACGGTGATCACGCCGCTGGCCGGATCGGCAGCCGTGAACCGCACCGGCTGGTACACCTTCTTCACCTCGTGCAGGTGCGGGTGCGGCTCGCGGTCGGGATTCACCAGGCCGTTGTTGAGGAAGTTGCCGTCGGTGGGAAGGTCGGGATGGTAGTCGTGGCCGTAGGCCCAGAAGCGGCGACCCTGGTCGTCGATCATGGCCAGCGACTGGTCGACCCAGTCCCAGATGAAGCCGCCCTGCAGCGACGGGTACGCGTCGATGGCGCGCCAGTAATCGGCCAGGTTGCCGACGCTGTTTCCCATGGCGTGGCAGTACTCGATCATGATCAGCGGCCGATCCGGATCGCTCTCGGCGTACTCCACCAGCCACTCGATGCGCGGGTACATGGGGCTATAGATGTCCGTGTAGCGCGCCTTGCCTGCGGGTTCGTACTGCACCGGGCGCGTGCCGTCGCGGTCCTTGATCCAGTCATAGGTGGCCTCGAAGACCCGCCCCTCGCCGGCCTCGTTGCCCAGAGACCAGATGATGATGGACGGGTGGTTCTTGTCGCGTTCGACCATGCGGCGGGTGCGGTCGAGGTGGGCGGGGATCCAGCTCTCGGTGTCGCCGATCTGGGTGTCGGCGCTGATGGCCAGCGGGTGCGACTCGATGTTGGCCTCGTCGATGACCCAGAGGCCGTGCTTGTCGCAGAGGTCGTACCAGCGGGGATCGTTGGGATAGTGGGCCGAGCGCACGGCGTTGATGTTGTGCTGCTTCATGAGCGTGATGTCGCGCTCCATGGTGGCCAGGTCCACCACGTGACCGGTTTCGGGGTGGGTCTCGTGGCGGTCGACGCCGCGGATGGTGATGGGCCGGCCGTTGACGAGGAGCTGACCGCCGATGATCTCGACGCGGCGGAAACCGATGTCGTCGCGGACGACGCTGATGGTCTCGCCGCCGGGAGTGCGGAGCTCCAGCAGGAGCGTGTAGAGCCGCGGCGTTTCGGCAGTCCAGGGCAGCGCGCCGGGCACGGGCTCGGCCACCGTGAAGGAGTCGCGGGCGCTGGCGGCCAGGGCCAGCCTCGCCGTGCCCGAACGCAGGACGCGCCGTTCGCCGCCCGCGTCGAGCACCGACCAGTGCAGGTCCACGTCACTCGCCGAGCCGCCATGATTGGCCACCGCCACGTCCAGATGCAGGATGCCCATGGGACCGTCGGGCGCCAGCAACGCCCGCGCGAAGAAGTCGGCCACGTGGACCTCGGGCACGGCGATCAGCCGCACGCTCCGCTCGATGCCCGACATCCGCAGCATGTCCTGGCTCTCGAGGTAGCTGCCGTCGCTCCAGCGGACGATCTGCAGGGCGAGGGTGTTGGTGCCCGGCATTACGAGGTCGGTGACGTCGAACTCGGCCGGTGTCTTGGCGCCCTGGCTGTAGCCCACGAACTCGCCGTTGAGCCACACGGTGAGGGCCGAGCGCACGCCACCGAAATGGAGCCAGATGCGGCGGCCTTGCCAGCTCGAGTCGACCTCGAAGGTGCGGCGGTACGAGCCCACGGGATTGTAGTCCAGCGGCACCCTCGGCCAGACCGCCTCGAACGGATAGCGTTCGTCGAGGTAGATGGCGTGGCCGTGGCCCTCGACCTCCCAGTTGGCAGGGACGGGGATGTCGTCCCAGTCGCGGTCGTCGAACGAGGGTTGCTCGAAACCCGCCGGCGCATCGGCGGGCTTACGGACCCAGCGGAACTTCCAGATCCCGTCGAGCGACTGCTGCCATGGGGAGTGTTCCGGCTGGTCGTCGAGCGCGGCGGCGCGGCTGGCGAAGGGGAACCCGGTGGCGTGAGGGTCCAGCTTGTTGATGCCGAAGATCTGATGATTGTCCCAGTAGTGGTCGCCGGGAGCATGGTCCTCGGCACCAGCGATTCCGGCCAGGCAGATCAGGGCCAGCAACACGACCGCCATGCGACCCATCATCGGCCCGCCAGCGCCAGCAGGAGCAGATGCGCCGCCGTCCAGCTGAAGTGCTTCACGTTGCGGCCCTCGCCGGTGAGCGGATGGTAGTTCTCGCGCAACGGCACGCCGGGAACGGTGGCGCCCTCGAGGTTGGCGAAGACCTGCGCCGCCAGCGAATCGGCATCGTCGTGGTAGCCGTACGCGCGCAGCCCTTCGATGGCGAAGCCGACCTGATCGAGCCAGACGAGCCCGCGCCAGTAGCCGTCGGAGAACTCGGGATCGTCGGCGGCCACGGTGGGGAACGGCACGCGGGTGCGGAACTTCGCGGGGTCGAGCATGGTGGTGCGCAGGCGAGCGGCCTGGTCCTCGGTGGCCACGCCGGTCCAGAGCGGGGTCCAGCCTTCGGGACCTTGTGCAGCGATGAACGCTCCGCCGTCGATGGCGCGGTCGTGGAACCAGCCGGTGCCGTCGTCGAACAGTGTCGACTGGATCCGTGCGCGCAGTGCGACGGCCTCGCTCGCCCAGCGCTGTATGTCCTGGGGCCGGCCGAGCACGGCGGCCATATCGGCTAGGGCCACCTTCTCGCGATACAGGTAGCTGTTGAGATCCACAGACTCCTGGTTCATGGACCAGGCCTGTGGGCCGTTCTGGAGCATCTCGGTGTGGTCGAAGCGCACGGCGTTGTCCATGCCGCTCTCCCAGCGCGCAGCAACGATGGTGCCGTCGGTGGAGCCGTACTCGCAGAGGCCGTCGCGGTCGTGATCGCGGTTGGCGTACCACCACTCGTGGTAGCGGACGAGGCCGGGATAGAGTTCGCGTACGAGATCGACGTCGCCGGTAGCCTCGTAGACCTCGACCAGCGCCCACCCCAGGAGCGGCGGTTTGGTGTCGCGCCAGTTGTCCTCGCCGGCGTCAAGGTAGACCACGTCGGCGATCATACCCTGATCGTCCTGCTGCCCGGCCATGAGGCGAAGCTGGTCGGCGGCCACGTCCGGGGCGAACCGGGCCAGCGCCACAGCATGTTTCCAGGAGTCCCAGGCCCAGAACCCGTTGAAATACCATACGTTGCTCGATGGAAAGAGTCCGCCGTGCGGGAACCGACCGGCTGGCCCGCGCCAGTTGCCCATCAGGGTCTGGACCGCCTTCACGGCGAGGATGCGGCGAGGATCGTCGGGCGCACCGGCGGCGGCCGTGGCGTCGAGGTAGCCGTTCCATCGCGCGGTGTTGGCGCTCAGCGAGGCCATGGGGTCGGCAAGGGCTGGCGCCGGATCGACCTCCGGGTCGCCGGCGATGGTCATGGTGATGGCCAGGGTGACGGTGGCCGAATCTCCGGGCGTGAGCATCATGGCGCCGGCCAGGAGCATCCGGTAGGAGTCGCCGTCGATCTCGACGCCGGTCACGGTCCGGTCGGCCGTCAGGCGGATACGGTCGCCGCTCGGCGTGACGGCCACCACGTCGGACCCGACGACCTCGAGGGTGGCGGCCCCCGCGAACACGTCGCCGGTCCAGACCAGGTCCACGATGCGCCGCTGGTTGCTGCGGTTGTAGAGCCGTGACTCGACGACGGCCGTGCTGGATGAATGGAACCAGAGTGCCTGCGCCACCTGCAGGCTGTCCGATTGCCACACCTGAACCAGCGCCCCCGGCAGCCCGATGGTTTCTACCGAAGCGGCGCCGGGGCAATCGAGCCGCGCCAGCTGCGGACTCAGCCAGCGGCCGCTGGTCATCAGAAATGGTCCGACGAATCCGGCAGCCGGAACGTCGGCCTCGTGGGGCGGTATGGCGAAGCCGAACCAGGCGCCGTTGTCGGCGAACGGCATTGGCGCCCAGTCCTCGGTGACCGAAGGCAGGCCGTGGTAGTCGATGAGGTCCGGGAACACCTCGCGCATGTCGAGGTCGACGGTGGGCCGATGATCCGGTCCACTGCATCCGGTCAGGAGGGCCAGACCGAGCATGGTGATGGCGATTCGCATGGTCGGCATACTAGTCCAAATCGCCCGCCCCGCGGCACAGCTTTCTTGCACCGGCCCGCCCGTGGTGTACCCTCCGCCCATCGCCCCTTCCCGAGCCTGGAGCCGCGCCGCGCATGAATCTGAACTGGATCGACCTCGTCGCTTTCGTCGCCTTCATCGCCTTCGTGGTGATTGTATCCATGGCCGCCTCGCGCAAGCAGACCACCGGCAAGGACTACTTCCTCGCCGGCCGCGGCCTGTCCTGGTGGCTCATCGGCTTCTCGCTCATCGCGTCGAACATCAGCACCGAGCACTTCGTGGGCATGGCCGGCAAGGGCTACGAGCTAGGCCTGGCCATCGCGAGCTACGAATGGATGGCGGCGGTCACCCTCGTGGTCGTGGCGCTGTTCTTCCTGCCGCGATTCCTGCGCGCCGGCATCTACACCATCCCCGAATACCTCGAGCACCGGTATGGCGTGGCCGCGCGCACGTTGATGTCCGTATACATGATGCTCGCCTACATCTTCGTGGCGCTGGCGACCGTGCTCTACTCGGGGGCGCTTGCCCTCAACGCCATCTTCGGCCTCGACACCACCCTCGGCATCTGGCTCATCGGCATCCTCGCCGGCGTGTATACCATCTATGGCGGTCTACGTGCGGTGGTCTGGTCGGACCTCATCCAGGGCATCGCGCTGCTCGCGGGCGGCGTGCTGGTGACCGTGCTCGCGCTGGATCGCGTGGGTGGCGTCGGCGCCTTCATGGAAATCAGCGGCGACAAGCTCCACACCGTGCTGCCCGCCGACCACCCCGAGATGCCCTGGGTGGCGGTCTTCATCGGCGGCCTCTGGATCCCCAACCTGTTCTACTGGGGCCTCAACCAGTTCATCACCCAGCGCACGCTCGCCGCGAAGAGCCTGCGCGACGGTCAGCGCGGCATCATGCTCGCCGCGGCCATCAAGCTGCTCATCCCGTTCATCATCGTGTTCCCCGGCATCATGGCCGCTCATCTGTTCGCCGACCAGATCGCCACCGGCGACCAGGCCTACCCCGTGCTCATCCGTGAGTTGCTGCCGGCGGGACTGGCGGGAATCATGTTCGCCGCGTTGTTCGGCGCGGTGATGAGCACCCTCGACTCGCTGCTCAACTCGGCAGCGACGATCTTCACCATGGACCTCTACACGCGGCACTTCCGGCGCGATGCATCCACCGGGCGCCAGATCCGCGTGGGCCGCATCACCACTGGTGCGCTGGTGATCGCCGGTTGCCTGTGGGCGCCCATCGTGGCCGCCGCGGGCAGCATCTTCGACTACATCCAGATGTTCTGGGGCTTCATCTCGCCGGGCATCGTGACGGTGTTCGTCATCGGCATTCTCTGGAAGAAGGTACCGCAGTGGGCGGCGGTGGGAGCGATGGTGCTGGGGATTCCGGTGTATGGCGGGCTGTTGTGGCTGCTGCCCGAAGTGGCGTTCCTGCATCACATGGGGATCACGTTCTTGGTGCTGGTGGGGTTCATGGCCACTGCGACGTTGGTGAGGCCGGCGACCGCGCTGCCGGTGATGCCGGCGCCGGAGGATTTCGATGTGACGCCGAGCAAGGGGGCACGGTGGGCGGGGGTGGCGATCGTGGTGGCGACAGTTGCGTTGTACGTGGTTTTCCGGTAGGCAGATTGGGCGAACGGGGTCTTTTCAATCGGGAATCTGACTTCCCTGGTTGGACGTTGATGTGGAAGGATTCTGAGAACGGGAACGGCAGGCAAGTCCAAACGGCACCTGCGGCGGATGCTCCGGGAGAACGTCGACGACTTCCATCGAGATCGAACGCACCTCGGGCTGGAGATGGACAGTCTGGAGCCGAAGGAGATCGAGCTCCATATCTAGAGGGCCTTGATGATGACCAGCGTTATATCGTCCTGCTGCACGGCACTACCGATAAACTTGTTCACGTCGTCCAATATTCGATCCTTGATCTCGCTTGCCGACAAATCGGCTGTCGGCAACCGAGCAATCAACCGCTCCAGGCGGATGTCGTCATAGAACTCACCGGCCTTGTTCTGC
>PIVY01000227.1 GCA_003353795.1 bacterium | reverse complement strand
GGCCGTCGCGGGATCGAAGAACGACCGGGTTCCATAGACCAGCACATGGTCGTAGACCCGCTCGAGCAACGGGTAGATGTCATGCCGACGCCAGCTCTCGACCACGGTGGCGGGTTCGTCGATGATGTCGCGCAGCCCGAGGATCTTGACGCAGTCGGGCCGGTTGTCATGCAACCATTCGAGGGCCGGGCGCATCTCGCCGCGCATGCCCACCGGCGAATGATCCACGAGCACCATACCGGGGTCGAAATCCCGCACGGTGCGCAGGAGAAGGTTCGAGCGGATGTTCCGGACCGCGTCGTCGGACATGGCCACCGAACGGGCTTCGTAGTTCTCGGCCGAAACCTTGCGCACCGCCGGCAGCTTCACGTAGTCGACGCGTGGCGGCAGCGGGAAGCGGTGAGCCACGGCAGAGCCGGTCACCAGGAGGATCGAGAGTTCGGGATTCCGTTCGACAGCGGCCGCCGCCAGGTTCAGGCTGCGACGCAAATGGCCCAGTCCGAAGGTGTCATGGGAGTAGATGAGCATCCGCACGCCTTCGTCCCTTGGCGCGGACGAGGGCTCGCCAGCGATTCGCAGCCACTGGTCGGTCATGTCCCGCACCGAGATCACCAGGCCTTCGATGGCGCCGTCGGTACCGCCGGCCGGCTCCACCGAACCGTTCACGAGGCGCTCGGCGCCGTCGCCGCGCACCACGGCCATGGTGGGCAGCGCCGGAT
This sequence comes from bacterium, assembly GCA_003353795.1. Taxonomy (GTDB): domain Bacteria; phylum Krumholzibacteriota; class Krumholzibacteriia; order LZORAL124-64-63; family LZORAL124-64-63; genus Glo-17. The sequence continues at coordinate 6,356 of PIVY01000227.1, read as the reverse complement.
CGGCGTCGCCGGCCAGCGCGAGTTCGAGCGCCCGTTGCAGGGTCGGTTCGTCGTCGCTCGTTGGTTGCAGGACTTCCCAGAGGGGCCGACCGAGCCAGTTCGCCGCCAGCGATCCAACCAGTTCACGCGCGCGCGGGTTGACGTAGGTCAGCCGGAGCTCGCGATCCACAGCGAAGACGGCCTCACCCAGGCTGCTGAGGATCGTGGCCAGGGACCGCTCACGATCCTCGAGGCTGCGGACCCGGTCGCGTTCGGCGAGCGCCGTGGAGATCACGGCCTGGACCGAACGCTTGTCGAAGGGCTTGACGATGTAGCCGAGTGCACCGGCGTCCCGCGTGCGGGCGACCGTCTTCTCGTCGGCGAAGGCGGTGGCGAACATCACGGGAACGGCGTGGCGCTCCCACAGCAGGCGGGCGGCCACGATGCCGTCCGGTTCGCCGCGCAGGTTGATGTCCATGATGGCGAGATCCGGCAGAGTTTCGGCGGCCGAAGCGAGCGCTTCGTCGGCGCTGGCGGCCAGACCGGTGACGCGGTGCCCCATGGACTCGACGACGCGGCTGAGGTGCAGCCGAACGATCGATTCGTCTTCCACGATCAGGATCTTGCGCTCTTCCACGGTGGACCTGCCCGGTGACGTGACCAACGGCTGTGTGTCTCGATGTCGACCACCGCAAGGTCCAGGCCAACAATGACGAGTCTTATTGTCACAATAGTGACAACGAGTTGGGCGATCCTGTCGGTCGCGGGCCGGCGGGGACGAGACAGCGCGGTGTTCCACGATCTGTCTCAGCGGTGTCTCGCTGAGACGGGGCCGGATTCATTCCGGATCGATGCCGAGGGCCTCGAAACGACGGTAGAGGGTCGCCCGGCTGACCCCCAGCATCATGGCGGCCAGCGTCCGGTTGCCGCCGGCCCGGGCGAGCGCATCCACGATACGTTCGCGCTCGTCTCCCCCCGCCCGCGCGCCGGTGGCGGCCGATGCCTGGTCGGCGGCGATCTCGGGAGGTAGGTCGCCGCCCTCGACGGTATCGCCGCCACAGGCAAGGGCCGCGTGGTTGATCGCGTTCTTGAGTTCCCTCACGTTTCCAGGCCAGGAATGGGCTCGCAGGCGGGCGATGGCAGACGGTCCCAGGCTCAATGAGGAGCGGCCGATGGTCTGGGCGGCACGATCGAGAAACGCGGTCGCAAGCAGGGGTAAGTCGTCCTGGCGCTCGCGAAGCGGCGGGAGCATCAGCCGGACCGCCCGCAGACGGAACAGCAGGTCCGCGCGGAAGCGTTCGGCCGCAACCTCGGCGGCGAGATCGCGCTGGGTGGCTGACACGATCCTCACGTCCACCGAACGGGACGTCGTCTCGCCCACTCGCTGGACCATGCCGTCCTCGAGGACCCGAAGCAGGCTCTTCTGGACGCCGCCGGACACGTCGGCGATCTCGTCTAGGAAGAGGACGCCGCCGTCGGCGGCCTCGAAGAATCCGGGTTGATCGTCCAGCGCGCCCGTGAAAGCGCCGCGCCGGTGTCCGAACAGGAGGCTGCCGAGGAGGGTCTCGGTCAAGCCGGCGCAGTTCACGGCAATGAATGGACCGCCGGACCGCGGACTCTGGGCGTGGATCGCCTGGGCCGCCAGCTCCTTGCCGGTCCCGGTCTCGCCCTCGAGAAGGACGGGCCAGTCGATGGCTGCGACCTGAGCGATCCGGGTGAAGACGTCCTTCATGGGATCCGACCGGCCGAGCATCCCTGATTCGCCGGCCAGGTCTGGTCTGTGCGTGCGACGTCGACGGGGCGTGGCGCGTTGGCTCCGGAACTGGTCGCGCAACACCAGGGCGGTGGCCAGAACCGCTCTCACCTCGTTGCTGCTGTACGGCTTGACGATGTAGCCCATGGCGCCGACCTGTTCGGTGCGCGCGACGGTTTCCGCGTCGGCGAAAGCGGTCAGAAAGACGATCGCCGGATCGCACAGTTCCTGCAGCTGGTGGGCCGTCTCCACGCCGTCCTGCTTCCCTCGCAACCGGATATCCATCAAGGCGAGGTCCGGCGGATCGGCTGCGGCGAGCCGCAACGCCTTCTCGGCGCTGGCCGCCACGCCGGTGACATGGTATCCGAGGGACTCGACGATCCGGCTCAGGTGAAGCTGGACGACGGCCTCGTCCTCGACGATGAGAATGCGAGGTGTACTCATGAACTCCGGACCTCCTGCGCACCCACGTCGGCCGGGAAATCGATGCGGAACGTCGTTCCCTGCTCTTCGGTGACGTTCAACTCGCCCTCCAGTTGTTCCACGAATGCGGTCACCAGGCTCATACCCAGCGAACTCGACTGCTGCCGGGCCGCCGTCTCGCTCATGCCCCGGCCGTTGTCCGCGATCTCCAGGCAATGAACGCCGGCGGCCGTCGTCTCGAAGCGGATGGTGACGACGCCGTTCGCGCCTGGTGCGAAGGCGTGCTTGAGGGCATTGGTCACCAGTTCGTTGATGATCAATCCGCAGGCGAGCGCCTGGTCGATGGCCAGGCGAGCCTGCACCACCTCGGCGCGCAATTCGATCTCGGCGCGGCCGCCGCCGAACGACGAGAACAGGGAGCCGATGAGCGTCTCGAGATAGGCGCCGAAATCGATGTGGTCGAGATCGCTGGCGTTGTAGAGCTGCTGGTGGATCAGTGCCATGGAGCGGATCCGGCGCTGGCTGTCCTCGTAGATATTCGCGGTCGCCGAGTCCTCCAGTTCGCCGGCTTGAAGATCGAGCAGGCTGGAGATCACCTGCAGGTTGTTCTTCACCCGGTGATGGACCTCCCGCAGCAGCAACTCCTTCTCGTTGAGCGACTGCCGGAGTTGTTCCTCCATGCTCTGCCGCTCGGTCAGGTCCTGGGCGATACAGACGAATCCCTGGGCCGCACCACCGTCGCCGAGCAGGGCGGCGCCTGCGAAGGAGACCGGCACCGACGATCCGTCGCGGCGCCGGAACGTCCGCTCTTCCCCCGTGACCTGGCCGGCTGTCGACGGGATCGGGTTGTCGCCTCCCGACTCCTCCACGCAGATCGCCGCGAAGTGCAGACCGATCAAGCCGCCGTCACCATATCCGAGCAGGCTCGCGGCAGCCCGATTCGCGCTCGTAACGGCGCCTTCGGGGGAGAGTACGATCAGGGCTCCGGCCGCCGAGTCGATGATGTTCTCGAGGTTCTCGATGGACACGGTGGTCGCCGACAGCTCCTCCGCCATGTGGTTGATCGTGGCGGCGAGGACGCCGAGCTCGTCTCGCGACCGGATCGCGACCCGCGTCTCCAGCTTGCCCTGTCCGATCAGCTCGGCGGCGGATTTGAGTTCGAGGAGCGGTCGCGAGATGGAACTCCAGACCAGTCGCCCCAGGGCGAGCGCGAAGAGCAAGGCCACGATGCTGGTGGCGATGAGTCCCCGGGCCGTGGCGCCTGCCTGCGTGGAGATGGATTCGACCTCGAGGGCCACCGCCTCCTCGGCGTCCGCTTGATAGGATTCGATGAGTGGCAACAGTTCGGACTGCAGGAACGGAACCAGCGTCTGCTCGAGGTAGACGCCGGCCCGCCGGTCGTCGACCGAGACCAGACTGAGGAATTCCGCGATGTGTCGATCGAGACGCCGGTGCCCTTCCTCCAGCGGCGCGAGCCACAGTCCGGACTCCAGAGTTCGGGAACCGTGATCCGTCGCGGCGGTCTCTACACCACCGATGTCACGCGCTTTGGAGAGGAACTCGCCGAGATCCTCGGCGCTCTCCACGAGCAGTACGGCCGGGTCGACGTCTTCGCCGTCGGGTGCGGTCACCTCGCGGCCGGCCAGCACGTTCTGCGCGGCGAAGCGGCAATCGAGCGCGGCGCGGCTCATGCGCATGGCCAGCGAGATCCGGCGCAACTCGACCTGCGCGTTTCGCGCTCGCTCGGTCGTGTCCAGGATGATGGTGATGCCGGAGATCTCGAGGGAATCCGGGGCGATGCCGTCCATGGCGACCGCGGTGACGATCCCCTTGATCTTGTCGCTCTCCTTGAGGCTCTCGGTGCGGATCTTGCGCGCCCGCCAGGATCCATCCTCGTCGATGGTAGAACTGACCTCGATTCTGCGCCCCGGCTGCAAGGCGGCCAGACGGGTCCGTCTTCCGTCGAGGAACTCGGTGGCAGCGTCGATCATGATGGGCACGCCGTACATGCGGATGGTGCCGTGGTCACGATCGACCGTCTGGATGGTGCCGCGCAGTTTGGGCCGCCGCGGATGACTGAGGCGCTCGACCTCGTCGGTGACGAACGCCCCGTCACGCCAGACGCCTTCCACTTCCATGGCCTGGCCAAGGGACTTGTCGCGCTCGAACTCGGCTATGGTGGTGCTGGTGAGATCGGCCACGCGCTTCTGGACACGCCAGCTGTTCTGGAACGAGAACAGGCTGACCCCTACCATCACCGAGACGATGGCCATGAAAGCGAGGAAGAGCTTCAGACGTAGGCTCACGGTTGATTGCACCAAGGTCGAAGTCGTTGCCCAGGACGGACGGATTGTCCGGATCAGAAAAACCTACAACAATGGTATTCTAAAAGTTGAAACCGTGCAATCGGCCCGGTTCGAGGGCTTACCGACGACCAGGGAACGACCCACAGCAAGACGTGCCCGGTCGTCGGTACGGTCCTCGATCAGATCACCGGACCAGCATCATGAGCCGAGACAGGCTCGCCGCGCCCGTTTCCACTCGGCAGAGATAGAGACCGGAATTCACGGGCCGGCCGCGACTGTCGGTGCCGTCCCATCGCTGGTCGTGGCTGCCCGCCTCCAGGCTGCCCGCGTGCAGGACCCGCACGAGCAAGCCATCCACCGAATACACCGCAAGGCGCACGGGCCCCGCGGTGTCCAGTGCGAAGCGGATGGTGGTCTGGGGATTGAACGGGTTGGGGAAGTTCGTAACCAGTAGGGCAACCGGCGCCGCGCCGGGTACCGCCGTTTCGATGCAGTCATTGTCGGCGCCGTCGTAGAGATCGTCGCCGTCGTTGTCCAGACCTTCCGGAGCTCCGGCGAAATCCTCGCCGCCGTTCTGGTTGCAGGACTCGTCCGGGATGTTCGGGTGGTTGGTGCCGGGATTGGCGAAGTACGGCGGCAACACGTCCTCGCCAACCGTGGTGTAGTTGGCCGGGTCGGCGTCCAGGTGGCATCCCACGCAGAGCGTCACCCCCGCCACGTAGTGGTGCTGTCGGAGACCAGCGCCATAGCCGTCGGGGAAACTGGGATTGCCGGGGACGTTGTCCTCGGCGCGACCGTGGCAGCCCATGCAGCTGAGGGCCTCCATCCCGCTGCCGCCGTTGGACGACGCGACCAGCACCGGGAAGTCGTCCGAGCCGTGGCAGACGTTGCAGTCGCCGCTGACCATGGTCTGGCGATGGAGGTTGTGCAGGTTGCCCCAGTTCTGGCCGTCGGTCAGCGAAGTGTAGGAACTGGATCGATAGTCGCCATGACACGTCCGGCAGTTAGTGGCGTCGTCGTTCTGGGAGTACCGATCATACGCCGCCGACGACGTCACGAGGAACATGACCAGGAGCACGGCGAGGAGCAGTGGAATGTTCGATGTCTTGCTCGATCGAGAGAGATTCATGTCGTCACCTCCAGGTTCGAGGACTGGGATCGATCGACTTCCGAACCTCCTTTCCAGCGCCATTTCGGTGGCGACTCACCGCACCAGAACGATTCTCCTGGTGTCGCGCTCGGCGGCCGCGCGCAGGCTGACGAGATAGGTGCCCGAGGGCATGGCCGAGCCGTGTTCGTCGATACCGTCCCAGCGAACGGTATGCTCGCCGGCCCCCAGAGAGCCGCGGCTGAGCGTGCGAATCAGCCGCCCCCGCACATCGTGGACGGCGACGGTGGCCGGTGCATCTCGCTCCAGGGTGAAGCGGATCTCCACCCGCGGATTGAAGGGATTGGGCGCAACGGCGGTAATGGCTGTCAAGGTGCGGGGTGCCGCGTCCGGCGCGGGCGTCGAGATGGCCTCCGGCTGTAGCCGCTCGATCAAAGGTTCGAGCTGGCCGTTGAACTGGACGCTGCCCACGGCCCAGACGTCGCAAGGACCGGCAGCGGAGAGACCGCCGTGCCGGCTGACATTTTCGGCGCCTTCGATGACCGGTGCCGGGACCACGCTCCAGGACACCCCGTCCCAGTGGTAGTACTTGCTACCGTCGGGGAACTGCCACGAGGAGTCCACGGCCCAGACGTCATCGCTGGCGATGGCAGCGAGCTTCTGGATGGTGCCGGTGCTGGCCGGGCTCGGCACGATCGTCCACTCGCTACCGTCCCAGTGCATGAAGAGCGGACCGGCCGGGGAGTCCCCTGCGGCCCAGACGTCATCCGATGCGACGGCGTCCACG
>PIVY01000226.1 GCA_003353795.1 bacterium | reverse complement strand
GCATCCGGGTCGACGGAGCCGGTGACGCGCACACCGAACTGGACCTGTTCGACCTGCGAGGCCGGCGCATTCGCGTCTGGCAGCCGGGCGGCGGAGCCACCACGGTGGTCTGGGAGGGTGACGAAGCTTCCGGACGGCGGGTCGCCGCAGGTGTCTATATCTTCCGGTTGCGTGCTCAAGGACGGACCCTGACCCGCAAGGTGACATGGCTACCCTGACGATTCCCCGACTCGCGCTCCTGCTCTCGATCCTGCTGATCGCCGCCACGGCGCGTACGGCCGTCGTGCACGATCCGTGGCTGGTACGCTTCCAGGTGGGGGAGTTTCGTGATCCCGCCGACATCGCTCTCGACGACGCCTGGCCCGCCGGGCTCCTCGAACCGCTGAGCCTCGACCCCGGCTGGCGCCAGGGCGCCTCGGTGTTCTTCGCCGGTGACAACCTGCCCCGCGACCCGAAGCTGGCCTGCTGGCGGCTGGCGTTGCCGGCGCTGGGCACGGCGGCCGAGTCGGAGGCGTTCTACCAGCGAGCCCGCCGCCAGTACCAGTTGCTCATCCGCCTGGATGATCGAGAGCAACGCCCTCCCACCGACCTGGATCCCGGTCGCGGACCCTGGACTCGCGAGATCCGCCAGCTCTGGACCAGCCGCCTCTGGGAAGCCGGAGCCGCGGCCGACGCCGGGGCTGCCGCGGCGAAGCTCGTGGCAGACGCCGACCGCCTCGACCTCGACGATTCCGCGACCTTCGCCTGGGCCATGCGCGCCGATCTCCTGGCTGTCGGGGCCGGGCTTCCCGCTCGTGACGACCGGCAGTGGAGCGCGCTGCTGGATCTCGGGTCGTACGACACGCGCAGCGGCTGGGCCCTCTGGCTCGCGCTGCGCCGCGCTCGCAACGAGGGGCCCCTGCCGCCGGGTCGTGCCGACCGTTCCGCCGCGGTGATGATCGCCACGGCGGGCAAGCTCTGGATGGACCCCGCATCGTTCCTGGCGCTGGGACTGCCACCTGAGGCAGAGTCTGGTCTGGGCGCTCTTCTGCTGCCGTCGGATCAGCTTCCATCCCACTTCGCCCGCTGGCCGGAACCGCCCGAGGACGGTCGCTTCCAGGGATACTGGTTGCGTGGCCAGCGACGGCGGGAGAGCGGCGCCGCCGTCGTCGAACGTCTCGCGGAATTGCCCGACCTGAAGGATGGGCACCGGCTCGATCTCTGGCGACGCGCCAGCGAGCGTCGCCTCCTGGCCCGACAGTGGGAACCCGGCCTCGCCGACCTCGAGCAGGCGCTCGCGCTCATGGACAGCAAGGCGTCTGCCGGCATGCGGCGGCGACTGCGTGAATGGGTGGTGCAGTCCCTGGCCCTGGCGCAGGCAGCCGGGCTCGAATCCCATGCTCAGACCATCCTGGCTCTCGCCGACCGCTATCTCGGTGCCGACGACACCCGCGCCTTTCGTGAAGATGCCGCCACGCTGCTGGCGGCCGCCGGCCAAGCCGTCGAAGCCCCCGCCACCGGCTTGCGCGAGGGCGCCGAAGCCATCGTCCGTCAAGGCGACGCCGGCCCGCTCGTCCGCGGTGGCGGCATCGCGCTGCCGGATCCGCTGGCCTGGCGGCACCACCTCTGGAGTCTCTGGGCACGCTGGGGACTTGCCCTCGCGGAGAACGACCCGCCCGCCAATGCGCTCGGGCGGCAGTACCGGCGAAGCCTCGAGGAAGTTTTGGCCAGCGACCAGTTCGCCCAGCGTCATGCCACCGCCTGCGCTGCGGCGGCCAGGATGCTACGCGGCCGATCACAGGTGGCTCCCTTGCTGGCGTTTGCGCTGCAGCGCGACATCGAGTGGTTGTCCGGCGGCGCCTGCCTGCCGCGAACTACCCCGGTGCCCGACCTGCTCGAATCGGCCCCGTGGCGCGACCTCGAGACTCAGTGGCGGGGACACGCCCTGCTAGGAGCGGCTCTGGCGCTCCGGGACGATCGTGGCATGCTCGCCGCTGCGGTCCGACTTCCCGATACCGGCGCGGACCCTCTCGTGCGCTGGACATTCTGGTATCCGGTTCCGGCCGATCCTGCTGTGCGCGAGGCACTCGCCGGCACGGATCTGCCGCCGGAGATCCTCCTGGCCATCGCCCGAAACGAGTCGCTCTTCGAGCCGGCCGTGCGGTCGCGGGCGGGTGCCCTCGGATTCATGCAGATCATGCCGTTCCACTACGCGGACCCGGCGGGACCACCCGGCCCGGACCACTGGAGCCACCCCGCCGCCAGCCTCCGCGCCGGCGGCAGAATTCTCTCCGGAGAGATCGCACGCTACGACGGCGACCCCTATCGCGCGGTCGCAGCCTACAACGCGGGCGCCGGCGCCGTGAACCGCTGGGACCGTCAACTGGGCGGTGGCGCCACGCGCGAGGTATTCTGGGCCTGGATCGGCTATCCCGAGACCCGCGGCTACACCTTGCGGGTCCTGCGCGACCGCGACGTGTACCGCACGCTGCTGGGAGCCCAGCCTTGAGCGACGGGCAACAGCCCCTGCGAAACGCCATCCATCTGGCCACCGGTGTCGCTGCAGCCTGGGTGCTGGCCGTGCCGCGCCCCACGGCACTGGTTGGCCTGGGCGCAGTGCTCGCCGGCGCGCTGGCACTGGATCTCGCCCGCCGGAAGCCGGCGATCGGCGCCTGGCTCGAACGACGCCTGCCGGGAGTCTACCGTACCGACGAACTCACCGGGCTCTCGGGCGCCACGCTCCTGGCGGCAGGGTATCTCCTGGCCGCCGCCGTCTGTCCGGCCCAGTCCGCGGCGGGCGGCATCGTCGCCCTGGCGGTGGGCGACCCCGCGGCCTCGCTCGTGGGGCGCCGATTCGGTCGCGACCGGGATCGACGCGGCAAGTCATGGCAAGGGTCTCTGGCCTGCTTCGCGGGCGCATCGCTGGCGCTCTGGATCCTCCCGTTCCTGGGACCGGGGGCGGCCCTCGCCGGCGGCGCCATGGCGGCGCTCATCGAGCGCCGCGCCGGCCGTCTGGACAATCTCCTGATCCCTGTCGGTGTGGCCATGCTGCTCAATCTCTGGGTCGCCTGAACACCCTCCCGGGTGGGAACCGGTCGTTGGCTCGCCGGTTGACACCCCCTGATGTCCCCCTTAGTTTCCTCCGCGGCGCCGCCGCCCGGCGGTTATTTCCTGCTAGAAGGAGTCTGAATCATGGCCAAGGGCCTGCTGGGAATGCTGGAGCGCATCTTCGGCAAGACACATCGCGATCTGGCGCGCTTGAAGCCCATCATGGAAAAGGTCAAGGCGGTCCGGGGTCAGTACGAAAGCCTCTCGGACGAGGAGTTGCAGGCCAAGCGCGACGAATTCAAGCAGCGTTACCAGGGCGGCGAGACCACTGACGACCTGCTGCCCGAGGCGTTCGGCGTGGTCTGGGAAGCCTGCCGGCGCCTCACCGAGCGCAAGGCCAGCTGGCCGGTCTGGGGCACGGATCAGGTCTGGGCCATGATTCCCTACGACGTGCAGATCATCGGCGCCGTCGCCCTGCACCAGGGGAAGATCGCCGAGATGGCCACCGGCGAGGGCAAGACCCTGGTGGCCTTGATGCCGCTGTATCTGAACAGCATCCCGGAGAAGGGCGCCCACCTGATCACGGTCAACGACTACCTCGCCCGGCGTGATGCCGAGTGGATGGGCGGCGTACTCAAGTTTCTCGGTTGCAACGTACGGTTCATGCTCAACGGCATGACCCCCGAGGAGCGCCGCGAGGCCTACAACGCCGAGATCACCTACGGCACCAACAACGAGTTCGGCTTCGACTACCTGCGCGACAACATGGCCATCAGCACCGAGCACCTGGTGCAACGGGGATACCACTACGCCATCGTGGACGAGGTCGATTCGGTGCTCGTGGACGAGGCTCGCACGCCGCTGATCATCTCCGGCGCCGTGGCCAAGTCGACCCACCGCTTCAACGAACTCAAGCCGCGCGTCGACCGCCTGGCCCGGGCCCAGATGAAGATCGTCAACCAGTGGGTCGCAGACTGCGAACGCGCCCTCCGCGGTGCCGAAGACGAAGAGGTCGCCCTCGACGACGAGACCAAGCTCAAGCTTCTGCGGATCAGCCGCGGCGCGCCCAAGAACAAGCGCTTCCAGCGCATGAAGATCATCCCCGGCGTGGCCGAGTCCATCCAGCGAACCGAGGAAGCCTTCATGCGCGACAAGGCCATGTGGGAGGCTGACGAGGACCTCTTCTACGTGGTCGAGGAGAAGCACCGCTCGGTGGACCTCACCGAGCGCGGCCGCGAGTTGCTGGCCCAGGAGGAGCAGGACTTCTTCGTGTTGCCGGACCTGGCCACCATGGGCGCCGAGATCGAGGGCGACGAGAGCCTCACGGAGGAGCAGCGGGCCGAGAAGCTGACGACCATGGAGCAGGAGTACGCGGTCAAGAACGAGCAGATCTCCAACGTGGATCAGTTGCTGCGCGCCTACTCTCTCTACGAGAAGGACGACGAGTACGTCATCCAGGACGGCAAGATCGTCATCGTCGACGAGTTCACCGGCCGCATGATGCCGGGCCGGCGCTTCTCCGAGGGACTGCACCAGGCGCTGGAGGCCAAGGAGGGCGTGAAGGTCGAGAAGGAGACCCAGACCCTGGCCACCATCACCATCCAGAACTTCTTCCGCATGTACGAGAAGCTGGCCGGCATGACCGGTACCGCCGAGACCGAGGAAGGCGAGTTCAACTCCATCTACTCCCTGGACGTGGTGGTGATCCCCACCAACCAGCCCATCGCCCGCGTGGAGTACGACGACGTCATCTACCTGACCAAGAAGGAGAAGTACCGGGCCATCGTGGAGGAGGTGGCGCGAGTGCACCGCCTCGGTCTGCCGATCCTGGTGGGCACGACCACCGTGGAGGTCTCCGAACTCCTGAGCCGTCTGCTGCGCCGCGACGGGATCAACCACAACGTGCTCAACGCCAAGAACCACAAGAACGAGGCCGAGATCGTGGCCGCCGCCGGTCGGGTCGGCGCCGTGACCATCGCCACGAACATGGCCGGCCGCGGCACCGACATCAAGCTGGACCCGGAGCTGTCGAGCCTGCCCGAACGCTGGGCCGCCGACGCGAATATTTCCGATGAGGATATCGACGGCGAACCCCTCGGCCTGCACATCGTCGGCACCGAGCGTCACGAATCGCGGCGCATCGACCGTCAGTTGCGCGGCCGGTCCGGTCGACAGGGAGATCCCGGTGCGGCGGTGTTCTTCCTCTCCCTCGAGGACGACCTCATGCGCCTGTTCGCCAACGAGCGCATGAACAAGGTCATCGGCAGCCTCGGCGTGCAGGACGGTGAGGCCATCACCCACAGCTGGGTGACCAAGGCCATCGAGAAGGCGCAGGTCCGGGTCGAGGCGCACAACTTCGACATCCGCAAGCACCTGCTCGAGTACGACGACGTGGTGAACAAGCAGCGCGAGGTGATCTACGCCCAGCGACGGGAGATCCTGGAGGAGGAGGACGCCCACGAGGTGATGGACGACTTCCTCGGCGCGGCCGTGGAATCCATGGTGCTGGAGCACTGCGATCCCGAGCAGCCCGCCGATTTCTGGACCGTGGACGAGCTGGCCCGACAGTATCAGGGTCTCGTGCTCGCCCCGCTGCCCCTGGCCGAGGAAGAGCAATTCGAGCTCGGGTCCGAGGCGCTGCTCGAGAAGGTCCTCGAACACGCCAGGGCCCAGCGTCAGCGCAAGGAAGACCGCGTGGGCGCGGAGATCTGTCGCCAGCTCGAGCGCTACGTACTGCTCAACGTCATGGACCAGAAGTGGCGCGATCATCTCAACGAGTTGATCATGCTGCGCAGCGGCATCGGGCTACGATCGTTCGGTCAGCGCAACCCGCTCATCGAGTACAAGCGCGAGAGCTTCGAGCTGTTCGAGCAATTGATGGACAGTATCCGGCGCGACGCCGTGACCCTGTTCTTCCGGGCCGAGTTGGTGCAGCGAGCGCCGGAACCGGTACAACCCGACCCGGCGGAGATGCAGGCGCAGCACGGCGAGGTCAATGTCTACGAGCGCGCCACGCAGCCGGCCACCGCCGGTGGCGCCCCTCCGCCGCCGCCGGCCGCCGATCCCACCGGCGGCAAGGCCCGCCCGATGAAACGGGATTTGCCGAAGGTGGGCCGCAATGATCCCTGTCCCTGCGGGAGCGGCAAGAAGTACAAGCAGTGCTGCGGGTAGCCGGGTTGCCAGGCCCGGGAGGCCATGATACGTTGAATGGCCGCCACGAGTTTTTGCCGGAAAAGAAGGTTATGGAGCATCTGAGAACCCGATTGAGAGACCTGCTTCTGCTCCTCCTGGAGGCTATCGACGCCCGCCAGGAGGGCGGCGAATCCGGGACGCGCGAGATCCACGAGATGATCGCTGCGGCCGGTTTCGGGGAACAGGACATGCAGGAACTGCTGGGCTGGCTCCAGTCGCGATGGGAGCCCGTCATGGGCGAACCTGCGTGGCTGGCCACCCGTCAGGTCAATCGGGCCAGTGCCGGAGCACTGCGTCTCATGGGTCCCGAGGAGGACCACCTGCTCACGCCGGACGCCTTCGGTTACCTGCTGGATCTGGTCCGGACGGAGCAGATCACGGCCGAGCAGATGGAATCGCTCATCCAGTTCGCCCAGCTGGCCCCGGATGGCCCGCTGACCGTGGGCGAGATGGATGCGCTGATGGATCGCGTGGTCTTCGTCCCCGGGGACGACCGCGCTGCCGCGACCGGTCATTTCGACCGTGCCCATTGATCAAACCATGCGGCGGCTTTCGCCGGGACCGTGAAGGGTCGAGGAGAGACAGTCCTTGAAGCTGATCGTCGTCGAGTCACCGGCAAAGGCCCGGACCATCGAGAAGTTCCTCGGCAGCGGCTACAAGGTCGCCGCCAGCGTCGGCCATATCCGCGACCTGCCGGAGAAGGCCGCCCAGATTCCGGCCAAGTACAAGGACAAGCCGTGGAAGCGTCTGGCCGTGGACGTGGACGGCGAGTTCGAGCCCATCTACGTGGTGTCGGCCGACAGCAAGGACCAGGTCGCCGAGCTCAAGAAGCTCATGGCAAAGGCCGACGAGTTGCTGCT
>PIVY01000040.1 GCA_003353795.1 bacterium | reverse complement strand
GGGATGGCATAGGTCTCGAACTTGATCCCACGCTCGTAGTCGAAATTGTCTATGGCCTGGATCAGCCCGAGGAGTCCGGCGGAGACCAGGTCGTTGAAGTCCACGTAATGCGGCAAGCCGATGGCCATGCGTCCGGCCACGTACTTGACGATACGGGCAAACTTATCGACCAGGTCCCGGCGCGCATCCTGACAGTTGACTGCCCGGTACCGTTTCCAGAGTTCCTCGTTGGCGATCTGGGGCATCTCGCTCATAGTCTCCGCCTTTCGGATGTCATGTCACCCGATGTTCTGCAGAATCCATGCCATGCGGCGCGTCATCCGGTCTGGACCGGCTCTGGCACTGCGGGTTGGTCCTTGGCGGCCGTATCCGCGGCTTCGACAGCGGGGTCCGGCTCGGTCTTCGACGGCTTCTTGGGTCGTTTTCGTCGGCGTGATTTGCCCCTGGCCGGCTCCGGCGCAGGTTCCGGTTCGGGATCGCGCAGTGCGCTCACGGCCGCCCTGGCGGCCAGACCCAGTCCGGCGGCCAGGAAGTAGGCCACCAGGTATGAGATCACCGTCCGCTTGAGCGCCGTGAAAGCGCCGTAATCGCGCCAGACCCCCAGCGCCAGGGCGACCAGGGCCGCTCCCAGGGCAATGGTGTGAATCAAACGTTTCACGACGGACTCCTAGGCACCCGCCACGGCGCGGTGGCGCGCGGCAGCGAGGATCAGGTCCGTGAGGAATCCGGGGTCGGCCACTCGAGGTTCGCCACTCGGCCATTCGCGATCGCCGACCAGCGACACGGGCAACGGCAGACGATCGAGCAGGTCGAGGATCTTGCCGCGCAGGCCGGTCTGATCGACCCGGCTGAGCGCCAGCCAGTCGCAGTTCCAGGCGCGGGCCTCGTCGCAGATGCTGTTGCAGTCGCGAAGGTCTCGGTCGAGTGGGAAGACGAGGTGGCGGTGCAGCGACGGGTTCTGGATCAGGTCCCGGCGCAACGATTCCTCGCCGGCGCTGGGGTCGCCGCCCATGGCGGGACCATCCATGAGGACCACGTCGTAGCGCGCCAGATGATCGGCGGCCGCGGCCAGCTGGCGAGGCTTCTGGATCACGGCCGCGTCGTAGCCGTGGCTTGCGGCCTCGGCCTGCAGCCGGCGAACCTCGCCGCCGTGGCGCGGCAGGAGATTGAGCACCAGCACCTGGCGTCCCAGGGCGGACAGCTTGGCCCCCACGCCCAGGACCAGTTCGGTGCGACCGGCCCCCGGTGTGCCGAGGAAGACGTGCGTGCCGGCAATTCCTTCCCAGCCACCGCGACCGGTGGGTAGGTTGCGGGCCAGGTACTCCAGCAACGCCGTGCGGTCGCGGGGGTCGTTGCCGGTCTCGGCCTGGAAGCGTTCACAGAGGCGCACGACGACGCCCGGATCGGCGCCGGCGGCAATCAGCGCTTCGCCCACGGGATTACCCTGAAGTCGGCGGCGTCGATCCTGATGGCCGGCCTGGTCCACGGCGATCTGGCGCACGAGATCCTCGATGCGCTGGACCTCGGCCGCGATCTCCTGCGACAGCTTACCCGAACGCGGGGCAGCGGGCATGGGCGCCAGGGCGCCGGCACTCTCATTGCGACCACGGGAGCCCCGAACAGGTTCCACCAGGACCTCGACCACCTTCTCGCGACCGAGCCCGCCGGGCTGGCGGCGGGTGAGCGAGCGGCTGCGAATGACCCGGGCGTCCTCGCCGTAACGCGCCCGCACCTGCCGGAGTGCCTCCTTCAAGGTGGGCGCCTCGACCACCGTCGCCGGCCTAGGCGTGTTGTTCCTGCTGCTGCTGTGCATGTCCATGGGTGACCACCGTTCCGGCCGACTGGATCCTTACCGAGGGCGAGACCTCGGTGTAGCCCATGACGGCCAGGTTGGGATATGAGGGTTCGACGAGTCTCTTGACGAAGAAGCGGACCGGCGTCGGCACCAGGAGGACCGGCGGCGCTCCGGAGCCGTAGGCGCCGCGCAGAGCGGCGTCCAGACGGCCCATGAATTCCTGGGTGAAGCTGGGATCCAGAACCACCTGGCCCGTCTGTTCGCTCTGACGTGAGGCGTCCAGGATCACGTGCTCGGTGGCCGGGTGCAGGCTCACCACGTGGATGGCCCCGTCCGGCTCGGTGTAGAGCTGGCTGATGGATCGATGCAGCGCCTCGCGGACCTTGCCGGTGAGGAAGTCCGGCCCCGCGTGCTGGCCGATATGGTTGGCCACGGTCTCGAGGATGGTCACGATGTCCCGCACCGGCACCCGCTCGTGAAGCAGAGACCGCAGCACGTTGTGCAGCGTGGTCACGGGCACCTTGTCGGGGATCAGTTCCTCCACCAGGGCGGGGGCGAAATCGCGGACCGATTCGAGCATGTCGCGCACGTCCTGACGACTGAGCAGCTCGTCGGCGTGGTTGCGGACGGTTTCCGAGAGATGGGTGGCCAGCACGGCGGGCGCCTCGACCACGGTGTAGCCCTCGGCCTCGGCCTCGCGGCGACGGTCCGGATCGATCCACACCGCCGGCAGGTTGAAGGCCGGCTCGGTGGTGGGCGCGCCAGCCAGTTCACCGGCATCCGGGCTCGTGCTCATGGCCAGCAGCTGGCCCGGGCGAAGCTCGGACTTGGACACCGGTACGCCCTTGAGCTTGATGACGTACTCGCCGGCCTGCAGTTGAAGATTGTCGCGCACGCGGATCGGGTGGATGAAGATGCCCAGCTCTGAGGAGATCTGGCGCCGGATGTTGCCGATCCGCTGGAGCAGATCGCCGCCGCGCGCCTCGTCCACCAGTCCGATCAGACCGTAGCCGATCTCCAGCTCGAGGCGATCGAGAATGAAGAGATCTTCGCCGCGGGGATGATCACTCTCGGGCGGTGCTTCGGCGGCGGCATCGGCGGCCATCTCCTCGTCGGCCATGGTGTCCTCCACGGCCGCCACGCGCTTGCCGATGATCCGGCCACAGACGATGGTCACCACGCCCAGCGTCACGAACGGCGCGGTTGGCATACCGGGGATCAGGCCGAGAAGAACGAGCGCGATGCCGGCGATGTCCACGGCCTTGCGCTGGCCGAAGATCTGCATGGTGAGGGCCTGGCCCAGATTCATGTCGCCGCTGGACCGGGTGACCACCAGGCCGGCCGCCGTGGACACCAGCAGCGCCGGCACCTGGCTCACCAGGCCGTCGCCCACGGTCAAGAGGGTGAAGCGCCCCAGAGCCTCGCCCGCGGCCATGTCCATCTGCGCCATGCCGATGACGAAGCCGCCGGCGATGTTGATGCAGGTGATGATGATGCCCGCGATGGCGTCGCCGCGGACGAACTTGCTGGCACCGTCCATGGCGCCGAAGAACTCGGCCTCGTTGGTGATCTTGGCCCGGCGCTCGCGAGCCTGCTTCTCGGTGACCAGGCCGGCGTTGAGATCGGCATCGATGGCCATCTGCTTGCCGGGCATGGCGTCCAGGGTGAAGCGCGCCGAGACCTCGGCGATGCGCGTGGAACCCTTGGTGATCACCAGGAAGTTCACGATCACCAGGATCACGAAGACGATGACGCCGATGACGTAGTTCCCGCCGACGACGAAGTCGCCGAAGCTCTGAACCACCTGCCCAGCCTGACCGCGGCTGAGGATGAGCCGGGTGCTGGCCACGTTGAGCGCCAGCCGGAACAGGGTCATCACCAGGAGCAGCGAGGGGAATGTGCTGAACTGCAGCGGTTCCTTGAGATAAAGCGAGACGAGCATCACCAGGACGGCCATGGCGATGGAGAAAGTCATCAGGATGTCCAGCAGAACCGGTGAAACCGGGATCACCATGAGCGCAAGAATGGCCAGCACGGCCACGGCGCTCAAGATGTTGCTGTTGGCCAGGACCAGGTCCCTGCTGATGACCGTATCTTGCTCCAACACACTCTCCTAAAGGACGTTATGCTTTACGAAGCCGGTACACGTAGGCCAGGATCTCGGCCACGGTCTGGTACAGACTCTCGGGGATCATCTGCCCCACCTCCACCTCTGCATACAAGGCGCGTGCCACGGGTTTGTTCTCGATGACCGGCACCCGAGCGTCCTTGGCCGTTTCCCGGATCTTCTTGGCCAGATAGTCGGCGCCCTTGGCCAGGACCACCGGAGCGGGCTTGCCGGGCTCATACTTGAGAGCCACGGCGAAATGGGTCGGGTTGGTGATCACGACATCGGCACGCGGGACGTCCGCGAGCATGCGCTTGCGGGAGGTCTCCAGCTGCAGGGCGCGGATACGGGCCTTGATCTGGGGATCGCCCTCGAATTCCTTGTACTCCTCCTTGACCTCCTGCTTGCTCATCTTCAACTCGTCCTCGTGGTGGAACCGCTGGAAGAACCAGTCGACGATCGCCAGCATGGCCAGGAAGCTGAGCAGCGCGAGCATGAGCTTGAGGAATCCGCCACGGGCCACTTCGACGATGGCGGCGATGGGCAGGAGCGCCGTGGCGTTGAGATCAGGCATGATGCCGCGGATCACCAGCCCGGCGAAGAGGCTGATGAGGCTCACCTTGAGAAGGTTCTTGAGCAGGTCGAAGAAGGTGCGCTTCTGGAAGAACCGCTTGGCGCCGCTGATGGGATTGAGCCGGTTCCACTGGAAGGCCATGGCCGACGGGGTCAGCTTCAACCCCACCTGCATGACGTTGGCGGCGATACCGGCAATGAGGAGCAGCCCGGCCAGGGGCGCCAGAACCCAGAAGAACGTCTTGACGTTTCCCGCCAGGAGATAGCGCACGCCGAACAGATTGCTGGGCGCCAGGAAGTGGGCCTGGCCGATGAGGTAGCGGGTGTTGCGGGTCAAGAGGTCAGTGAAGTGACCGGCGCAGACCAGCAGCACGGTCATGCCAACCAGCAGCACGAAGAAGCTGTTGACCTCTTGCGACTTCGCGACCTGCCCCTTCTCGCGGGCTTTCTCGATTCGTCTCGGTGTCGCTTTTTCGGTTTTTTCACCGGCAGTGCTCTCGGCCATACCTCACCTCCCCTCGGCTGGGTCCCGGGGAGACCGGGGTGATCGGGGGCTACGCCAGGGCAGCCAGAACCCGGGTGAGCAGGTCCTCCGTGGCAGCGAACGAACGCTCCACCACGCCGCGGAAATGAACCAGCGAGGTGCCCAGGACGAACAACCCCACGGCGATCTTGACGGGGAAGCCCACCACCAGCACGTGGATCTGCGGGGCGGTCTTGACCACGACGCCCATGGCGGCCGAGACAAGCAGCAGCACCACGGCCACGGGCGCGGCGACCCTCAGCCCGAGCATGAACACGTCGCTGTAGGCGCGCAGGATCAGGCCCGTGGCGCTCACGAAGTCGGGAGCGTGGAATGGCGGCACGGCCTGGAATGAGAGGACAAGAGCCTGGATCAGGTGGTGATGGACATCCAATGAGAAGAACAGCAACGCCGAGAGCAGGTAGTAGAAGTGGGCGATGATGGAGATCTGCGAATTGGTCTGGGGATCGTAGGCGTTGACGATGGCGAACCCGATCTGCATGCCGGCCACGCTGCCTGCGAACCGGACGGCGGCGAAGACCAGGTTGATGGCGAAGGTCAGAAGTGCGCCCACGATGAGGGAGTTCACGGCCTCGATGGCCAGGATCGGCCAGGTCAGTCCGTCCGGCAATGCCGCCAGATGAGGCAGTGCCATGGGAGCCAGCGCCCAGGCCAGCGGGACCGCCACGGCCAGTCGCCACCAGATGGGCACCGACCGGTTGTCCATGAGCGGCAGCAGGGCCAGGAGCACTGCCAGGCGCAGGGCCATCACCGCGGCGCAGATTACCAGGCGAGTGTCGAGATCGAACACCATGGGTGATTACATCTGTCCCAGGCGTTCGAACATGTCGCGGGTGAAACCAGTGAGGTGTCCGATGGCCCAGGGCAGCGAGAACACCATGACCAGGAACACGATCACGATCTTGGGTACGAAGGTCATGGTCATCTCGTTCACCTGGGTGGCCGCCTGCACGATGCTGATCGCCAGACCGACGACCAGCCCCGCCAGGAGCATGGGCCCGGCCACCATCAAGGTGGTCTTCAGGGCCATCTGTCCGATCTCCACCACCGATTCGGGTGTCATGTCGATTCCTTTCCTCTGCTACTGGAAGGCGGTGACCAACGAACGCACGATCAGCCACCAGCCGTCGACCAGCACGAACAGGAGGATCTTGAAGGGCAGACTGATCAGCACCGGCGGCAGCATCATCATGCCCATGGACATGAGAACCGAGGCCACCACCATGTCGATGATCAGGAACGGGATGAACAGCACGAAGCCCATCTGGAAGGCCGTCTTGAGCTCGCTGATCACGAAGCTGGGAATGACGACCAGCATGGACAGCTCTTGCGGCGTATCGGGCGCCTCGCTGCCGGTGAGTTCCAGGAACAGGGCGATGTCCTTTTCCCGGGTCTGGCCGAGCATGAAGGTCTTCATGGGGACCTCGGCCGCCGCGAGGGCCTGGGTCTCGTCGATCTCGCCCGCGAGCAGCGGCTGCAGGGCGTTCGCGTTCACCTCGGTCAACACCGGCGCCATGATCACAAGGGTCAGGAACAGCGCCAGTCCGATGATCACCTGATTGGCGGGCGCCTGGGTGGTTCCCAGGGCCTGGCGCAGGAAGCCCAGGACGATGGTGATGCGCGTGAAGGCAGTGAGAGTGACCAGCAACGCCGGCGCCAGCGAGATGGCCGTCAGCATCAGGACGATGCGCACCGCGGCGTCCAGTCCGCCCGGCCCCTGGGCCGAGGCCACGTTCAGGGTCAGCGCCTGCACCGGTGCGGCCGACGAGTCGGCGGCCGCGGTCTGGCCGAGTCCGGGCGCGGCAACGCCCACGACCAGGAGCAGCAGTGCGGCAGTGAATAGCCGGCGCGGTTGGAGATCGAAGCGGTGCATGGGCCCTCCGGGCAGAGTCGTGCCTTGATTCTGGCCGGATATCGCAACCCGCGTGCCATCGGCGAGGCCGGGCTCGACGTCGGGAATCGGGTGTTTGGCGTCGCTGGAGAGGGTTTGTGGGATTCCACGCAGCTGCCGGACATGGCACCGCCCGCTGCCATGGGAGCGGGCGGACGGGATACGGTCATGCCCTGATCAGGTTCGGATCACGGATCGACGCGACGGGAGGCGCCGCCGCTGGTTGCCACCAGGGCGAGCAGCCGGCGATGCAACGGCGCCGGCGCGACGGTCGGCGCGGGCCTGGCGGCCTCGTGCGCGACACGGGCCTCGGTGCCGAGCAGCACCATGGCCGAATCGTGGCGGTAGATCGTGTGAATCTGTTCGCCCACCTGAAGGACCTGCAACTCGCGGCGGGGCCCGAGGCGCCGCACCGAGAGCAACCGCGCGTCGCCGCCCTGGGCGCGGGCGCCTTGCCACCGCTGCAGGAACTTCAGGACCACCACCAGCAGACCCAGAACCGCCACCAGGGCGGCTCCCACCTGCCAGTACGACGGTCCCGGGGCAAGATTCGCGGCGTCCATCACAGGACTCGCTTCAGCCGCTCGACGCGGTTGAGAAGCTTGGTGATGCGGACGGCGAAGTGGTCGTCCACCACCACGACTTCGCCGGTGGCGAGCAGTGCGCCGTTGACGATGATGTCCACCGGTTCGCTGGTGAGCTTGGCCAGCTCCACCACCGAGCCCGACGTGAGATTCAGCACGTCGCGGAACTTGAGGCGGGCGCGGCCCAGCTCCACGGTCAGCTTCATGTCCACGTCCATGAGCAGGTCGAGGTTGGCGCTGTCGCCCAGGTCGACGCCGAGGTCCTCGGGCGACAGCTGGCCGCCGGCCTCCTCGGTCGCGACCGCGGTCTCGGCGCTGGCATCGGGCTGCAGATCAGTGCGGTCCTCGCCGAACATGCTCACTCCTTCTCGAGTTTACGGACCAGCTTCACGGCCCGATTCTGATTGATGCGGCCGGCCTCGGCCTGAAAGACTTCGCGGCCCTCGATGAGCACGGTGAGCGGACTGTCCACGGCCTGCGCCAGGTGCAGCAGGTCCCCCTCGCGCATGTTCAAGACCCGATCGAGCGGCATGGACAGTTCGCCGAGGCGGACGACCAGTTCGCTGGCCGTGGTCTGGATCATGTCCAGGATCTGGCGCTGGTCTTCCTGGATCTCCGGGCCGGAACGCACCTCGAGATGCTCCTCGGGATCGAAGACGTCGCGCACGGGCGAAAATCCCGTCAACGGCAGGACCATTTCCACCAGGCCCTCCACGGCCTCCACTCGTAGGCGGAACCGCAGGCAGACCACGGTTTCGCCCGCCGGGATGGCGGACACGTAGTCTGGGTTGTTCTCCAGGGAGATGGTTTCTGGATCGATGGCCACGAGCTTGGAGCAGGCGCCCTTCAAGAGGTCGGTGATGCGGCCGACGAACTGGCCGAAGATACCGCGTTCGATCTCGGTGAAGGCGCGGATCCGTTCCTCGCTGTCGGGGCGGCCGCCCATGAGTTTCTTGAGGATCACGAAGCACAGGCTCAGGTCCAGGTGCATGAGCGACTGACCGGCCAGTGGCCGCAGGGTGACGGCCGCCAGGCAGGTGGGGCGGGGCAGGTTCTCGCGGTACTCGCCGAAGGATTTCAGCGCGATACCCTGGAATTCGGCCACCACGTTGGACCGCAGCAGGCTGGTGAGATTGACCGTGGCGCTGCGCGCGAAGAGCTCGGCCACGTTGTGGAGATTCTGATCGAAGCGGCGGGAGATGCTGTGGGGGCGGTTGAAGTCGTAGGCCCGGACGCCGGCCTCCTCCTCCTCCGGATCGGCGTTCATCACCTCGTCGAGGTTCAGACCCAGATCGCCGGACGCGTCGAGGGCCGCGTCGAGGTCGAGCTCCTCGAGGATGTCGTGGCTATCGGGTGCGGTGGTGTCGATGGTCTCGGTCGTCACGTTGCGTCGTCCCCGCCGATGGTGCCGGTTCGGTCTACTGGATCACGAGATCGGAGAAATAGATGTGGCGCAGAACGCCGGTCGGCAGGCGCTCGTCCAGCCGACGCATGAGTTCGTCGCGCAGGCCCTTCATGCCCTCGGGCCGGTTGAGGTCGGCGGCTGTTCGGTCGGAGAGTGTGACGATGACCATGTCCCGCAGGATGGGCAGCCGGGTGGTGGCGACGTCCGCGGCGGCCTGATCGACCAGTTCGAGGTCGACGTTGATGCGCAGGTAGCGAGTGTCGCGGCCACTCTCATCCTGGAGCGTGACGATGATCTCGCCCAGGCTGAGGAGCACGCCCATCTCTTCGGCCTCGGCGTCCATGATCTGGACCTCGCCGGCGCCGGCCTGGCTCGCGCCCAGCTTGGGCATGATGACCACGGTGGTCAGGCCTACGGCCAGGACCAGTTGCAGGGCGACCACGGCGCCCAGCACGATCACCTTGTTCTCCAGCAGGCCGGGTTTCTTCTCGGCGCCGCCGTCCGGTTGCTCTTTCTTCTCGTCTGCCATGCCTGCTCCTTATGGCGCGTTTCTCGGTGCCCGCAGCCGGTCGGTGACCGGAGTCGCGCGGGGAATGGTGGCTCCGGTCGCGTCCAGCGCCCCGCTGAGCGGTTTCCCGCCGGTGACCGATCGGTTCCGATCCACCTTCAGAAAGATCTCCACCCGCCGATTCTTGGCCCGGCCCTCCGCGGTGTCGTTGTCGGCCAGCGGTCGGTGTTCCGCGAAGCCCGAGGCCGCGATGCGAGCCGGTTCCAGCCCTTGCCCTTGAAAGTATCGTGCCACCGCGCCGGCTCTCGCGGCGGACAGCTCCCAGTTACTGGGGAAACGGGAGTTGCGAATGGGCAGGGCATCGGAGTGCCCCTCCACGCGAACCTCTCCCGAGAACTTGTTGAGGAAGCCGGCGAGGGTGTCGAGCATCTCGTGGCTGCCCGGCTGGACGTCGCTGAGGCCCGCGGCGAAGAGTACCGGCGCATCCAGTCGGAACTGCACCCCGTCGGGCCGGAACTCGATCTGCACCTCGGTGGCCAGTTTCTGGTCCAGCAGTGCCTTCTCCAGTTCGCGTACCTCGAAGAGGAAGTCCTTCTGCTCCTTGATCTCGTGCCGCGGCACGAGAGGGTCGGCGATGCGGATCACCGACTGGGGTTCCACGAGCACGCCGAAGGCCTTGCGCAGCGATAGCGCGGCTTCCTTGAACTTGGCGTCCTGCATGGAAGAGAAGGAGACGATGAGCACGAAGAACGTGAGCAGCAGGGACATCATGTCCCCGTAGGTCATGACCCAGCCGTCGAGTCCTTGCTTGATGACTACGGGGCGCTTCTTCTTGCCCATGACGGCTCCCGCGACGCTCCGGCCGATCGCGCCGGCCTACGCCGCCTGCTGCTTGGTGTCGTCCACCGCCGCGCGTTGCGCCGGCGACAGGAAGCTCTTCAGCTTCTCCTCGACGATGCGGGGCGAGTCGCCGCTCTGGATGGCCATGATCCCGTCGATGACCATCTCCTTGACCAGGATCTCCTCGCCGGAGCGGACCTCGAGTTTGCCGGCCAGGGGCAGGAACACGGCGTTGGCCAGAAGGGCGCCGTAGAACGTGGTGATGAGCGCCGTGGCCATGCCGGCGCCGATGGAACTGGGATCCTCGAGGGCCGCGAGCATGTTGATCAGGCCGATGAGGGTACCGATCATGCCGAAGGCCGGGGCGAAGGTTCCTCCGGTTTCGAGGATGTTCTTGCCGCTCTTGTGACGCGATTCGATCTGGCCGATGTCGGTCTCGAGGATCTTCTCCAGGAGTTGGGGATCGGTGCCGTCGACGGCCAGGCGGAGTCCCTTGCGCAGGAACTCGTCGGTTTCCTCCTCCGACGCCTCCTCCAGGGCGAGCATCCCCTCACGGCGAGCCCGCTCGGCGTAGCCGACCATCTTGGTGATCACCTCGCCCGGATTCTGGGGAGCGGCGAAGAAGGCCTTCTTGAGGATCGGCGCCAGACCCAGGACCTTGGCCAGGGGAAAAGCCACCAGCAGGGCGGCGATGGTACCGCCGATGACGATGGCGACCGAAGGAGCGTCCCAGAACTGGCTCAGCGAGCCGCCCAGGGTAATGCCCCAGATCACCAGACCAAAGGCTGCTACGAGGCCGATGACTGTCGCGATATCCACGTCCGGTGCCTCTCTTCAGCCCGCCGCGCGGGCTCAACCCTCGAAGACCGAACCGGTGCCGCCGGTGGGGATCGGATAGATCCGCGCCCGGCTCCGGTAGCTGACCGCCCTCCTGATGACCTCGTCCATCTCTTCCAGTACCATGACCTTACGGCCGGTCGTCAGGCTGATCAGCGTGTCGGGAGTGGCCTCGACGAACTCGATGAGGTCGGCGTTGACCACCAGTTCCCTACCATTAAGTTTCGTGATCTTGATCATGGACTTTAGCTCCGGAACGGATCGGGGCGGCCCACGGATGGGCCGCCCCCGATCACGTGGGGATTATCTGACCAGGTTCACGAGCTCCTGCATGATCGTATCGCCCGTGGTCACCACCCGGCTATTTGCCTGGAAGGACCGCTGCGCCACCACCAGCTTGGTGAACTCCTGGGCCAGGTCCACGTTGCTGGTCTCCAGGGCGCCCGGCGTGAGTGTCACACCGTTGCCCTCGCCCGCGAACATGACCATGGGATCGCCGGAGTTGCCGGTCACGGAGTAGGTGTTGTTCGCCTCGCGCGACAGACCGGCCTCGTTGTTGAACTGAGCCAGCGCGATGCGACCGATGTCCCGCATGGTGTCGTTGCTGAACCGGCCGACGATCAGGCCCGACTGGTCGATCTCGAAGTCCACCAGCGACCCGGCGGTGAAGCCGTCCGCCGAGCCCATCAACGAGCCGGTACCCTCGAACTGGGTCAGACCGTTGAGGCCGCCGATCTGGCCGTAGTCCACGGCCAGGTTCACGATCGCGGCGCCCTGCTCGTCGGAGTCCTGGGGCCGGAACGAGAGGCCGGAGGCGCCCTCGTCGTAGCTGAAATTGGAGATGGCGCCGTTCTCGTCGAAGCGCATGCGCCCGCTGCCGCCCTGGAGGATCTCCTCGCCGCCCTCCATGTCGGCCTCCCAGATCCACTCGTTCTCGCCGGGAACCTTCTGGAACTCGAAGGTGATGGTGTGCTCGCCGCCGAGAGAGTCGTAGACCAGGGTCGAGACCTGGAAGGAGCGCTGGTCGCGGGCTTCCTGGGTCGAGCCGAAGGTCATGGCCTGCAGGCTGTTGTCGGTGTTCAGTTCGTCGAGGCTGATGCGGCCGATGGCACTGGCGGTGCCCACCTCGCCCTGGACCACGATCTGGCCCTCGTCGTTGATCTCCACCGGGTTGGAACTGACGGCGAAGGTCTGCTGAATCTCGTTCATGAGCGCGCCCAGGGTGGTCGTGGGATCGACCATGAACACCGACTCGGTGACCTCGTCGCCGCCCAGGGTGCCGCCGATCACGATGTTCGAGGTGCCGCCGCTCATATCCAGGCCCAGCTTGTTGCCGTCGACGCCGTAGATGTCCACCAGGGCGTCGTTGGCATCGGCGTAACCGCGCAGCTCGCCGTGCTCACCGTTGACGTCGGCCGTGGTGGCAGTGGCGCCGGCTGTGAGATCACCGGGGAAGATGAAGTTGTTGTTGAAGCTCGAGCGGCCGTTGGAGAACAGCGACAGCCCGGAGATGTCCGCGCCGGTGGCGTTGGTCACCTCGATGGCCCCCGGCGTCGCAGGATCGCCGCTGAGGGCGAAATTGAGGCCGCCGGCCTGGGTGTTGAGCCAGTCGACGAGATCCTGCACCGAGGAGCTGGATGTGACGTCGAAGTTGGACGTCGCGATGTTGGTGCCGCCGGACTGACCGTTGAGCGTGATGACGTCGCCGGCGTAGAGCCCCAGACTCCCGCTGGATTCGCCGCTGAGGTCCACGAGCAGGTCGGCGGCGTCGGCCGCCGCCAGCATGGTCGAGCTGGCCTGGATGCTACCCCGCGCGTCGGAATCGGAGTCCAGGTTGCCGATGAGGTCCACCTCGGTGGAGGCGGACGCAGGCACCACCAGGCTCGGATCGATGAAGAGGTCGCCGATGGGCCCGTTGGCGATGTTGCCATCGTCGTCGGCCATGACACCCTGCAGCTTCAGACCGGTGCTCGGATTGACCAGGTAGTTCTCGGCGTCGATGCCGAACACGCCGGCGCGCGAGAACGTGGTGGCCGAACCGTCGCTCAGGACGAAGAAACCGGGGCCCTGAATGGCGATGTCGGTCTTCATGCCCGTGGTCTGGAAGTTTCCCTGATTGAAGTTGGTGTCGATGCTGCCCACGGTGACGCCGAGGCCGATCTGCTGCGGATTGGTGCCGCCGAGACCGCCCGACACCGGCCGGCTGGCCGAGCGGATGGTCTGGGTGAGCATCTCGTTGAAGGTGACGCGCCCGGTCTTGAAGCCGACCGTGTTGCTGTTGGCGATGTTGTTTCCGATCACGTCGAGCTGAGTCATGTTGGCCGACATTCCGGAAACGCCCGAATACAGCGACTTGAACATCTGGGTTCCTCCTGGTTCTTCCACGACCGGCCCGCCCGGAGCCGGGAAAAGCTCCTAGCTGACCTGATAGATATCGGAGACGTAGAACTCCTCGCCGTGGACCTGAACCACCGCGATGCCGTTCTCGTAGCGCAATCCTTCCACGGGACCGGTCATCAGCGTCGTCGCCGATACGGTCTCATTGCTGCTGTTGACCATGGAAACGTCCAGCGAGTACTCGCCGTCGGGAGCCGCCTCGCCATTGGCGAGCTTGCCGTCCCAGCCGATGTCGTTGAGGCCGACGTCCACGGTCTTGAAGTAGGTGGCCACGGTCTCACCGTCTTCGTTCTTGACCTCGACGGTGGCCGTGCCCGGTTCGGTGGCGTTGAGCTTGTTGCCGGTGGCCGCGCCGCCGGTGACGGCGACCTCGTCACCGAGCACCGTGCAGTCCCGCCCCACCAGGGCCAGCATGGCCGTGTTGTTGATGGACTGGGCCATGATCACGCTCTCATCGAGCTTCTGGGTCATGGAGGCCAGCTCGTCGAGCATGGTGAACTGAGTGATCTGGCTGGTGAACTCCGCGTTGTCCATGGGACTCAGCGGATCCTGGTTCTGGATCTGCGCCACCAGCAGATTCATGAAATCGATCTGGTTGATCTCGGAGTAATCCCGGGCAGGTGCACCCACGACCGGGGTCGTTGCTGTTTCTACGCCATGAACGGGCATCGTCGGACCTCCTCGCTAGCGGTCGCCGCGTTGGCGGCGACGCTGTTGATGGTCACGTTCCCGACGGCTTCCTTGCTCGGAACGCTCTTCTTCCTGGTCGTCTGTCTTGGTCGCCGGGCTGGCCGGCTCCGACACCTTGATCTCCACCTGCTGCCAGCGGCCAGCCTGAGTGGTGAGGCTGCGAACCAGTTCGTGCTGACCCTCGCGCAGGGCCACTCCGGCCTCGGCCGTCTCGGCCTGGAACTCCACCTGCAACTGGCCACCGATGGTGGTCAAACGCACCTCCACCTTGCCGAGGTGCTCGGGGTTCAGCTGCAACGTGATCTGCTGGGGACGCCCGTCGGCGGCGTCGAAGCGGCCGAGAACCTGGCGCAGGACCTGGGCCTGGATCTGCTGGGGATCCGCCGGCCGCTGCATGGCGGGCTCGGCGGTCGTGTGCGGGGTCGCGGTCTGGAGCGGGGCGATCGGCGCCGGCTCGGCCGCAGCAGCCCCCGCCGTCACGTTGATCGCGGCGCTGGGCGATGGGGTCGATCCGAGTTCTGGTTGCCAGACCGCCGGCCTGGGTTCCGGCCCCGTGCCGGGAGCAGCCGCTTCGGTCGACGGAGCATACGTCTCGGCGCCGCCGGTGGCCCCCGGCTTGACGATGTCGGGCTTGGTGCCGGCCTCGGCCTTGATCTCTGCGTCGTCCACGGGCGGGGGCACCGGGATCTGGCCGGGCTTGGGGGCAGCCTCCGATCCGATCTCCGGCGTCGTGGGAACGGGCCGCCCGTCCAGAGGCGCGTGCTGCGGATCGCTGCTGACGGTGGTGACGCCCGAGCCGACCGGGACCACGCGTCGCGCGACGCGGGGCAAGACCGCGGGCCCGCCGCCGAGGACGACCGCGGCGGCGGCCGGGAGTTCGGTGGTGGTGGGCGTACTCGGTCGAGCCGCCGATCCGGTACCGGCCTCTGCATCGGCGGGGACCGCTGCGTCGGGCTCGGCGGGCAGTTCGGAACGAGGCACCGCTAGCCCCGCCGCGGCCATGGGCGTCGCCGTGGCGGTGGCCAGCAAGGGAAGACCGCGGGAATCGCGTTGCACCTCGAAGGCGCCGGTCGGGCCGGCGCCGCCGACCATCACCTGCGGCGCCGCGTCGGCGGTCTGGCCGAGAGTGGCAAGCAAGTGGCCAGGCTGCGGCTGACCACTGGACGTATCGGGTTCACCCTCGGGCGCGGGACTCGTGCCCTGTTCGGGGGCCGGAGCCGAGGGCGCCAGAGCCGAGAGCAAGGCGGCAAAAATGTCCGACACCGGTTCGCCGGTCGCAGTCGGGTCGGTCGCTACGGGCGTGGCCGTCTCGGCAGACACGAGCAGAGTTGCCGGGTCCATCTGCACTAGGCACCTCCCTGGAGGCTGAGCCGGGTACTGAGTTGAGCGGCCAGCCCCGCGTCCATGAACGAGAGGACCTTGGCGGCCTGGCGCTCTTTCATGCGCGAGAGGATGGCCAGGCAGACGTCGCGATCCATGGCGGCGAGGATGTTGGCGGCCTTCTGTGGCTTCATGGCCTCGTACATCTTGGCCAGCCGCGATGCGGCCTCCTCCTGCTCCGCCAAGAACACGGTCTGCTGATTCTCCAGTCGACCGATGATCCCGAGCAGCTCCGTGTGGACCTGCGCCATGACCACCTCGCGCGCTGCCTGCGACTGGGTCATACCGGCCAGGTATTCGCGATCGCGCTGCACGCGATCCCGTTCCACGGCCACCTCGTGCAGCAAGCGCTCACTGGCGGCGGCGTCCAGCGGCGAGAGGTCCTCCCCTGTCTGCTGGCGGCCGGCCAGCGTCAGGCTCAGCGCCGAGATCCCACCGAAGATCAGCAGGAACGTCACGCTCGAGATGATGATCACGCTCTTCATGACGGTCTCTTTCTGCGGCTATTCGCCGCCGGGGGACATGACGCCCGCGTCCTTGTTGCGCCGACGACCGGACAGTGCCGATCGGATGGCGCCGATCTCGTCGAGTGCCCGTCGTTCACGGCGAGCCTGTTCCAGATCCCACTCCTGCCTCTGCCGCTGCCGCAACCGCTCGAGCACCTCACGGTCGCGCCACGCTTCCTGCAGGTGCTCCTGCGTGGTGGCCAGTTCCTTCCGGGCCAGGGCGACGATCTGCTCGGCGGCCAGGCGCCGCGCCGCCAGTTCGTCCTGCCAGGCCGTGCCCCGCTGCAGGGCGATGGGATCCATGCGGCCTTGCCGCCCCGCGGCAATTTCTGCCCGACCCTGCTGGAGTTGCCGACTCGCCCTGCCGAGCTCTTCTTCCGCGTCCCGCAGAGAGCGCTGGGCCGAGGCCACATCCCGGGATCGGGCATCGACCTCGCGTTGACGGTGTTGCAGGACTCGTTCCAGACGGAAACGGAACATCTCAGGCCACCTCCGCGCCGGTGAGTTCGAACAACGCCTTCACCGATTCGTCCACGGAGAATCGTTCGTCCTGGTTCTGGGTCAGGAAGGCGCGCACGGCTTCCCGGTTGGCCAGGGCCGCATCGAGGATCGGGTCGCTGCCGTGGGCGTAGGCGCCGATGCTCACCAGATCGCGGTTCTGCTCCATGGTCTGCATCCAGCGCAGCAACTGGTCGCCGGCGCGTCGCACCTCCACCGGCACCACGTCGTTGCGCAGGCGGCTCACCGAGCCCAGCACGTCGATGGCCGGGTAGTGCCCTTCGCGGGCCAGATCGCGGCTGAGCATGACGTGGCCGTCGAGGATCGAGCGCATGGCGTCGCCGATGGGATCGTGAATGTCGTCTCCCTCGATGAGCACCGTGAAGAAGGCGGTCATGGCGTTGACGGCCGACCAGCCGGCGCGCTCGCACAGACGCGGCAGCGCGGCGAACACCGACGGCGGGTAGCCCTTGGTCGTGGGCGGCTCTCCTGCGGCCAGGCCGATCTCCCGCAGTGCCATGGCGTAGCGGGTGGCCGAATCCATGAGCATCAGGGTCTCGCGATCGGCGTCACGGAAGCTCTCGGCGATGGCCATGGCCGTCTCGGCGCCCTTGGCCCGCATGACGGCCGACTCGTCGCTGGTCACCACCACGACCACCGAACGGGCCAGCCCCTCGGGACCGAGATCGCGTTCGAGGAACTCGCGCACCTCGCGGCCGCGTTCGCCGATGAGGGCCAGAACGTTCACTTCCACGTCGGCGCTGCGGGCCAGCATGCCCAGGAGCACTGACTTGCCCACGCCGCTGCCGGCGAAGATGCCCATGCGCTGGCCGCGCGCCACGGTGACCAGGGAGTCCACGGCCCGCACGCCGGTGTCCAGGGATTCGGTGATGCGCTGCCGGTCGAGGGCCGGTGGTGCGGCCTGTCCCAGGCGGCGGCGCGGCAGGTGGTGCAGGGGCGGTCCACCGTCGATGGGTTCGCCCAGGCCGTTGAGGACCCGACCCAGCAGCCGGTCGCCGGTGGGCACGGTGAGCTGGCTGGCCACCGGCACCACCGCCTGCCCCGGCGCGATACCTTGCATGTCGGTATACGGCATGAGAACCAGCCGGCCGGCCTGGAAGCCCACGGCCTCACAGACCACGGGGTCGCGATGACGACCGACCTCGATGCGACACAGCGAACCCACCGGCGTGGAGAGGCCGCGCACTTCGATGGTCATGCCCACCAGGCCGGTCACCCGACCGACCTGGCGCACGGGGTCGCACCGCTGGATCTGTTCGAGCGCCGAGGACCAGGCCAGGTCAAGCATCCGTCGCCTCCGGCGCCGGAGCCGGATCGTCGGGCTGCGCGGGCGGTACGGCGAGGGCCTCGTCGAGGGCGTCGGTGAGCACCGCCAGTTGCCGTTCCACTGTGGCGTCCCATTCCAGTTCGTCGGTCTTGACCAGGCAGCCGCCGGGCTCGAGGCGTCGGTCTTCCTTGATCTCGCGGATCCGCAGTCGTTCGCGCACCGCGGGCGCCGACTCCAGCCAGGAGGCGTCGTCGGGATGCACGGTCACCGAGAGGGGGCAACCGGCGGCGGTCTTGTAGAGAACGGTCTCGAGGGCCCTGACGAGGATCTCGGGATCGTGCTCCACCTCGCGCCGCACCAGCTTGGTGGCCATGATCGCGGCGATGGCGGCGGTGTGGCGGGCCAGGGTCGACAGGGCGTCGCGGACTTCGCGGCGAACGCCCACGGTGAGTTCGCGCTGCCACCGCTCGTGCTGTTCGGTCAACGTGCGGATACGCTCCGACTCGGCGTCGTTGCGGGCCGCCGTTTCTTGACGGTAGCGATCGTCGTACTCGCGGCGGAGATCCTGCTCGAGCAGCTCCATGATCTGGGTCCGCTCCTCGCGGGAGAGCTGCCGGAGCAGATTCTGCGGATCGTTGAATCCGGCTTCGGACCGGAAGCCCGACGCGTCGGCATCCAGAGAGGCCGTGGCCGGCGCCAAGGGTTCGAAGGCGCCGGACGAAGCCGGCGTGGACACGAGAGACTCAGGACACCATTTCTGCATCCTTGCCCCCCTTGCCGATGGTGATCGTGCCGGCCTCTTCGAGACTCCGTACGACCTCGACGATGCGTTGCTGGGCCTCCTCCACCTCACTGAGGCGGATGGGTCCCATGTACTCCATGTCTTCCTTGATACCCAGGGCGGCGCGCTTGGACATGTTGCCGAAGATCTTCTCCTGGATCTCCTCGGTGGCGCCCTTGAGCGCCAGCGTGAGTTCCTTGCCGTCGATCTCCTTGAGGATCTCCTGGATGTACTTGTCGTTGAGCAGCACGATGTCCTCGAAGATGAACATGAGGTTGTTGACCTCGTTGGCCACCTCGTCGTCGATCTCGCGCATCTCGTCCAGGATCTCCTGCCAGGTCCCCCGCTCGGTCTCGTTGAGGATCTCGGCCACCTGCTTGCGGCCACCGAACTTGCCGCTGCGGTTGTTGACCTCGCCCTGCAGCTGACTGGCCAGCACTTCCTCCACCACCTTGAGCGCGTCCGCGTTGGGGGAATCGAGCACGGCCATGCGGTACGCCACCTCGCCCTGCAACTCGGCGGGCAGCAGTTCGAGGATGGGACCGCTGTCGCGCGGATCCATATGGGCCAGGACCACCGACACGGTCTGGGGATGCTCGTTCTTGAGGTAGTTGGCCACCGTCAGCGAGTCGAGGCTGCGCAGATGCTCGAAGCTCTTAATCTCGCTGTAACTGGTCACCCGGCTCAGCAGGGACGACGCCTTGTGGGTTCCGAAGCCGGCCTCGAGGATCTGCTTCGCGGTTTCCTCGCCTCCGAAGGCGATGCCCGAGATGGAACTGGAGAGGTTGATGAAATCCCCCAGCACCTGCTTCTTCTCGGGATACGGGACCTGGCCCACGTTGGCGATGGCGTGGGTGAGCTGCTCCACCAGGCTCTCCGGCAGGCAGGCCATCACCGCACCGCCGGACTCCGGTCCCAGCGACATGATGAAGATCGCGGCCTTGCGTAGACTCTTTTCCTCGGGCACTACCATGTTGTTCTCCGCACCGCCGGCTACCGGCCGGTGCTACGCTCGGGTTCGTAGACCCACGACTGGATCACTTCGGCCACTCGCTGCGGGTTCTCGGCGGCGTACTCGCGCACGTCGTCGATCATCTGATCGTTCATGTCGGGCAGACCCTCGAATCGCTCGGGAATCTCCACGTCGGCCGTACCGCCGCCGGCCAGCGCCGCGCCGCCCGGCTGTCCAGCAGCGTCACTGCCGCGCGCGCCGAGGCTGGAGAGGTCGCCCAGCGCCCCGGCCAGGTTCCGCCGGAAGGTCAGCACCACCACGGCCAGCAGCACCACCAGGAGGATGCGACCGACGTTCGGCATGACGATCTCGAGGATGCCGCCGGGCAGTCCGCCGCTGACGGGCTCGTTGGCCGTCTGGCCGCGGAACTGCATGTTCACGACCTCGATGCGGTCGCCACGCGAGACGTCGATGCCAACGGCGCTCTGGACCATGCGCTGGATGTTGTCCAGCTCCTGCTGATCCAGCGGCTGGTACACGGCATCGCCGCCCTCGGGCGGGATCACGTAGTTGCCGTCCACGGTCACGGCCACGGACAGTTGCTCGACCCCGCCGGTCTCGCCCACGAGCCGCTCGATGGTCTGGTTGATCTCGTAGTTGGTCAGGCTCGTCTCGGTGACTCCGCCGGTGGTCGGGTCGGTGGCCTCGTTGCGTTCCTCCGAACGGACGACCGTCGCCTTGGGGTCGTAGATGGTGCGCTCGGACTGGAGCTGTTCGAAGTTCAACGTGGCGGTGACCTGTACGTGCGAACGGCCATCGCCCATCACGCCCAGGAGCATGGTCTGGGCCTTGTCGGTGAGGTACTGCTCCACTTCCATCTGCAGCTCGAGCTGCCGGTCCGAGGCGCCGAACCCGTCCGCGGCGTAGTTCTCGGACAGGGCCTGCCCGTTCTGGTCGAGCACCGTGACATTGTCCACGATGAGGCCCTCGACGCTGCCCGCCACCAGGCTCTGGACCCCTTCCACCTGGGACGCGTTCAACGGTTGCTGCCGGTTGAGCGTCAGCACCACCGATGCGGTGGGCGCCGTGTCCAGGGAACGGAAGATCGAAGACTTGGGCATGACCAGGTGCACCCGGGCGCCGTCCACGCCGCGCAGGCTCTCGATGGTCTTGGTCAGCTCGCCCTGGAGCGCGCGCAGGCGCTTGACCTCGTAGTCGGTCTCGGTCATGCCGTAGTGGGACTGGTCGAAGATCTCGAAGCCCACCACGCCGCTGGTGCCGATGCCCTTGGCCGCCAGTTCCACCCGCAGACGATGGACCACGGAGGCCGGCACCAGGATGGTGGTGCCGCCGTTGGTCAACTCGGCGGTGACGTCACGCTTGTTGAGCTCCTGGAGAGCCGAGTTCGCATCCTCGGGCGTGAGGTCGGAGAACAGGACGGCCTGCTCTACCCGCCCCAACCAGAGACCGAATACGGCCACGGAAATGACCACCGCCGTGGCCACCATGCCCAGGACCATCCGCTGATTGACGGACATGGCGCCGAGGCGCTCCTTGATGTTCTGCCAGGCTTGTCGCAATCCGTCCACGTGTACTCCGTCTCGCTAGCGGTCCGATCAGACCTGCATGCGCATGATTTCCTGATACGACTCGAGCAGCTTGTTGCGTACCTCGAGCATGAGTTCGAAGGCGAGCTGGGCTTCCTCCGCCGCGGTCATGATCTCGTGCACCTCGATGCGGTCGCCCCGCACCATCTCCTGGACCATGTCGTCGCGCCGCGACTGGAGCTGGTCCACCTCCTGAATGGCATTCTGCAGCTGCTGTCCGAAGTTCGCCTTGGGCGCGACCTTGCCCAGCTCGCCGTAGACAGCTCGCGGATCCAGGGAGCCCAGTGCTTTCACGCCGTTGATGGCCATGATGCATCCCCCCCTAGATCTTCAGGGCCTGGTTGAACATGTCCTTGGCCGCCTGCACCGCCGAGACGTTGGCCTCGTAAGCCCTGCTCGCAGCGATCATGTCGACCATCTCGGTGATCACGTCGACGTTGGGCATCAGCACGTAGCCGGCCTCGTCGGCGTCGGGGTGGCCCGGTTCGTAGACCACCCGGAAATCGCTGGCGTCGGGCGCCGTCGAGACGTCCGTCGTCATGCCCTCGCGGTCGGACATGCCGAATGGCTGCATGCCGGACAGGTGCATGGGATGGGTACGCGTGGGCCCGTTGCCGGGCGTGAACTCGGGAGACAGGCGCTGTCGCTGCTGCGCCACGCGCTGGTCGAGCACCTCGCGGAAGACCGCGCGCTGGCGGCGATAGGGCGTGCCCTCGCTGGTGCGCGTGGTCTCCGAGTTGGCCAGGTTGCGGGCCACGACGTCCATCTTGACGCGCTGGCCGGCGAGGCCCGTGCCGCTGATCCGGATCGATTCGAAGAGTCCCTTGCTCATGGCTCAGCCTCCTCTTCTGTTACACGGCCCGACCGCGGATGGCGCTGCGCAGGCTCTGGTACTTCATGCTCAGCAGCCGCGTGGCCAGACGGTAGGAGAGGTCGTTGGTCGCCAGGTCCGTCATTTCCCGATCGATGTTGACGTTGTTGGTACCGTTGTCGTGATCGCTCTCGAGGAATCCGGTCTCCCCGTCGACGCCGGCCAGGTCCCGACGTCCCGGCTGCAGGTGGTTCGCGTTGGTGCGCGCGCCCTGCAGCCGCATCTCGGCGCCTGACAGATACTGCTCGAAGCGGTACTCACGAGCCCGGTAGCCGGACGTCTCGACGTTGGCGATGTTGTCGGACACCACCCGGTGCCGTGACGAGTAGACGTCCAGCGCCTTCTTGAGGTCACCGAGGTGGGCCGATGCGAAGATGTCGCGCGAGATCATGACATTATCCCGGGATGCTCACGCCTTGCTCCTGGTACAGATGGAGCTTGTTGCGCAATGTCCTGACACTGATGCCAAGTTCCGTGGCAGCCTGGGTACGGTTGCCGCCGGTTCGATTGAGTTTCCGCAAGATCAGTTCCTGCTCCATCTCGCGGATGGTGAGATCTTCGCTGAGTTGTTCGCCGTCGGTGTCGTGGTTCATCTCGTCCTGCAGATCCAGCTGCCGAGGGTCGAGGTCCGCGCCTGTGGTCATGATCACCGCGCGCTCCACCACGTTCTGGAGCTGGCGCACGTTGCCCGGCCAGTCGTGAGCCAGCAGACCCTGCAGCGCGGTCTCGCTCACCTGCATCACCGGCTTGCCGTTCTCCGCGCAGAACAGGCGCACGAAATGGGTCACCAGGAGCGGGATGTCGTCCTTGCGCACGCGAAGGGGTTCGATCACCAGCGGAATCACGTTGAGGCGGAAGAAGAGGTCCTCGCGGAAATTGCCCGCGCGGATCTCCTCCTTCAGGTGGCGATTGCTGGTGGCGATGATGCGCACGTCGCAGCGGGTGGATTCGCGCGCGCCCAGGCGCATGAACTCGCGCTCCTGGATCACGCGTAGCAGCTTGGCCTGCATGCTCAGCGGCATCTCGGAGATCTCGTCGAGCAGCAGGGTGCCGCCGTCGGCCAGCTCGAACTTGCCGGGTCGGGCCTGAACCGCGCCGGTGAAGGCGCCTCGCTCGTGACCGAAGAGTTCGCCCTCGAGGAGGGTCTCGGGAATGGCGGCGCAGTTGATGCGGATGAAGGGACCATTGCGCCGGCCGCCCGCCATGTGGATGGCGCGAGCCGCCACTTCCTTGCCCGTGCCGCTCTCGCCCTGCAGGAGGACCGTGCCGCGACTGTCGGCGATCATCTCGATCTTCTCGCGCATCTGCACCATGGCCTGGCTGTTGCCCAGCAGGCCGTGCTGCTCGCGGTGGGCCTTGAGGCTGGTGCGCAGGCTGCGGTTCTCGTCGCGCAGTTCACGCAGTTCGAAAGCGCGCTTGAGGGTGTGCTCGAGCTGGTCCAGGCCGAACGGCTTGGTGAGGTAGTCCACCGCCCCGCGCTTGGTAGCTTCCACGGCTTCCTTGATGGTGCCGAAGGCGGTCATCATGACCACGATGGGCGGGTCGGCCAGTTCCTGCTGGATCTCCGCCAGAAGCGTCAGACCGTCGCCACCCGGCATGCGCACGTCCGAAAGGACCAGATCGGCCGGCTGCCGGCGCAGGAGTTCCATGGCCTCCTTGCCGTCGCTGGCCGTGCGCACCTGGTACTTGCCGACCATCGAGGCGGTGAGGAAGTCGCGCATGGTGTGTTCGTCGTCGACCACGAGGATACGGGGCTTCTTTGCCATCGGGTTCCCTTTCACGCGCCGAAGCGCCCATTGCCGCCCATAGGGCGGGCCACTTCCAGGGTCACGGTGGTGCCGAGATCCGGCACGCTCCGCAGACCCCATCCGAGTCCGTGCATGTCCATGATGGTGTCCACGCGCGCCAGGCCGATGCCGAGCCGGCCGTCGCGGGTGGAGACGAAGGGGTCGACGACCTGGGCCAGCAGCTCGCGCGGCATGCCGGGACCGTCGTCAGAAACCATGAGCACCAGGCGCTCTCCGTCGCCCGGGGCCAGAGACACGGTGATCTCCACCGGGTCTTCGCGACTCTCGGCGCTGTTGTCGAGGATCGCCGCGAGCACCTGGAGCAGGTCGCCGGCCGGCAGCAGCAGATCGCCGTCCATGGCGGGCGTGGGTCCCAGGCGCAGATTCGCGTGGCGGGCGGCGGCGGCGTCGCAGGCATCGGCGAGCACCGGGGCCAGGTGGTGGCTGCCCAGGCTGGGCGCCGGCACCGGGAAGGCCATGTCGCGAACGGAGTGGTAGATGTCCTCCAGGCGCTCCACCTCGGCGATGATCTTGCGCGCCCAGGACGTGGTCCGCGCGGCGCCGTCGGGGCCGCCGGCGATGAGGCTGGCGTAGCCCTTGATACCGCAGAGACTGTTGCTGCTCTTGTGCAGATAGCCACGCAGCAGACGGCCGCGGCGATCACGCCGCGCTCCCGGCTGCCGCAGGATCTCCACGGCGCCCGTCACCGCGAGCTGTTCATCGACACTGCTGCAGCAGTTCACGATCGTTCTCCTCCTCGCAAGCGAGGATCTCCTCGATGACCATTCCCACGGACTCCAGCGCCCGATGCAGCGTGGTCCGGCTCTCGGCGCTCCAGTCGCGCCGTCCCTGCCGCCACTTCTGCTTGCTGGATTCTTCGGTGGCCTCGAGGCGGTTGATGGTGGCGAGGCGGGTCTTCTTGGCGTCCAGGAGGCTGCGGATACGCGCGAGTGGCGCGCCGTCGTGAACCAGGTCACGCTGGCGCCGACTGATGTCGAGCACCTCGCCATAGATTCGTTGCTGCTCGGTATACAGACCGAGCAGACGGTCGAGCAGTCGCCGCTCCGCGGCGTTGCGCTCAGCGCTGGTAGTAAGCAGCTGCGCCATGCGGCTCACCCTCGTATCGGAGTCGTTCCATCTCGTCGGCCAGTTCGGCCATGCTACAAGCGTAGGTCCGCCAGGCGTCGGGTCCCGACCCCTCGCAGATCCGTTCGAAAGCGGTGCCGGCGTCCAGGTAACGACCGGCGAGAAAATCCAGGGCCGCGGTCTGGCACGTGGCCCAGGCGGCCGGTGCCGGCAGACTGCTCGCGGCCAGCGCCCGGTAGAGCGGGTCCGCCGCGGCCTGCTGTCCGGTCAGGATCATGAGATCGGGGATGGCCACCAGGACCCAGGCGCGCTGATGCTCGTCGAGCCCCTGCGAGAGGCCGCCGGCGGCGACGAGTGTCCGCAACTGGGTCAGGCTCGCGTCCCAGCGACCGAGCCAGGCCAGGGAGAAGCCCTGCCAGTAGGCGAGGGAGCCGGTCAGGAGGTCGGGATGGGCCTCGGTCTCCTGGACCAGCAGCTCCAGATTGGTGGAATCGGCGCGGCCGATGAGGAAGCGGTAGGACAGCTCGATCTCCGCCCGGCGATCGGCGAGTTCCCGGCTGCCCAGAGTGGCCAGCAGTTGCTGGACTGCGCGGACCGAGTCGCCGGACGCCACGGCGGCCACCATGGTCTCCAGGCCCACCGTGGCGGTGTACTCGCCGGCCCCATCGCGCTCGGCCGCCTTCTCGTACCAGACCAGGGCGCTGTCGAACTCGGCGAGCTGAAGGTAGTTGCGGGCCCGATTCAACGCGTGCAGCGGCGTCGGGCCGGACGGTTCCTGGAGCAGGCGCGGTCGCGACTCGATCTCGCCCAGCGCCAGGGCCACCTGCTGGAGAGCACCCTCGGTTCGGGGGCGCTCGCTCATGGCCGGCAGCATTCCCACCGGATAGAGGACGACCTCTGCGCTCTGAAGAGATGCTTCCTGGGCCGCCATGGTGGTCTCGAGGGAGTGCAGCCAGAGGAAGTACCCGTCGCGCTCGTCGGCGGTGAGGTCCGCCGCCGCCAGCGGTCCGGCCGCCGCCAGCAACACGAGGCCGGCCATCAGGCCGACCTTCGCGAGTTGCAACGCGTGCTGTGTGTTCATGGATTCCCTGCCTCGCGGAATTGGCTGTTCGTTCGGGGCCGTTAGCGCAAACGGCGTGCCCACGAACCAGCCGCCATCGGCGTGGGCGCAAAGGCAGACGAGAAGCGGGAACAGGCGGGTTCAGGTGGTCATCGTAGACGGGAGGGGCTCACCGCGAACCGATCCGGCGACAGATCACTTGCCGGACACCGGTGGTCGATTTGTGGGCACGGGAAAAAAAGTCGCCGGCGCCCGGGATCGGGGCGCCGGCGGGAAGGATCAGGCCTCGGCGGTGTCGCTCTTGAGAGGCTCGTCGGCGGCGGTGTCGCTCTCGTAGATACGCAGCTTCTCGCGCAGCGTCTGGCGACTGATGCCCAGGATCCGAGCGGCCTTGCTCTTGTTGTTGGCGGTCTGCTCGAGCGTGAAGATGATCTGCCGCTTTTCCATCTCGGCCAGGGGCATGAGACTCAGGCCCGTATCCACGCGACCAGCGCCGCGGGGATTGCGGCCCGAGATGATGAAGTCGGGGAAGTGGTCCGCATTCAGGCGAGCCGGCTCCTCCAGGATCATGATGCGCTTGAGCACGTTGCGGAGCTCGCGGGTGTTGCCGGGCCAGGGATACTTCTGGAGCACTTCCAGCAATCCCGCATCGACACTGGAACATTGGAGTCCCAGCTGCTGGTTGAGATCCCGCACGAAGTAGTTGATGAGGACCTCTAGGTCCTGGGGCCGCTCCC
This sequence comes from bacterium, assembly GCA_003353795.1. Taxonomy (GTDB): domain Bacteria; phylum Krumholzibacteriota; class Krumholzibacteriia; order LZORAL124-64-63; family LZORAL124-64-63; genus Glo-17. The sequence goes on along the minus strand of PIVY01000040.1, from coordinate 4,425 downwards.
GCAGCGGCGGCACGTGGACCTCGACGACCTGCAGCCGATAGTAGAGGTCGTTGCGGAACTGACCCTCGTCGATGGCCTCGGCCAGCTTGCGGTTGGTGGCGGCCACGATACGGGCATGGATCTCCAGGTCTTCCTTGCCGCCGACCCGCCGGTAACGCCGGTTCTCCAGCACGCGCAACAGGCGGCTCTGAAGCAGGATCCCCATCTCACCGATCTCATCCAGGAAGATGGTGCCCTTGCCGGCCAGCTCGAAGAGACCCTCCTTGCGGGCCTTGGCGTCAGTGAAGGCGCCCTTTTCGTGCCCGAAGAGTTCGCTCTCGAGCAGGGTCTCCGGCACGGCGGCGCAGTTGATCTCCATGAAGCGGTCGCGCGAACCGGTGACCTCGTGGATGGCCCGGGCCACGATCTCCTTGCCGCTGCCGGACTCGCCCTGGATCAGGATCGGCGTGTCCACGCCACTGCGACTGGCCCCCACCTTCTCCAGGATGCGCCCCACGTCGGCGAGCCCCGGGCAGGCCTTGATCATCCGCAGATAGCGCCCGGCCGTGGCGGCGGGGCGCGGCGTTTCGATCTCCTCGGACTTCTCCTCGTCCGGTCCGGTGGCCCTCAGCGCCCCCCGCACCTGCTTGCGGATCTCCGCCAGCTTGAACGGCTTGGTGATGTAGTCGTAAGCGCCCGAGCGCATGGCCGAGACTGCGGTGTCCACCTCGCCATAGGCGGTCATCAGGATCACCGGCAGGCTCCGATTCTGGTTCCGCAGCGCCTCGAGAACCTCCAGGCCGCTGATTCCGGGCAGCTTGAGGTCGGTGACCAGCAGACCGAAATCCACGCCGTGGCATTGCGCCAGGGCTTCCTCGCCCGTCTCGGCCGACGCGACCTCGTAGCCGTCAGCCTCGAGGGCCTCCACGAGGGACATGCGGATGGTCGCTTCGTCGTCCACGACCAGGATTCGCTTGTTCATGACGCCTCCCCGGCCAGCTGTTTGCCGGCCTCGGCTTGTCGGGGCAGCAGGATCTCCATGCGCGTGATCGCGCCGTCCCGCCGGGCCCGGATTTCCCCGCCGTGGGCGTCCACAACCTTGCGGCTGTAGGCCAGACCCAGGCCGGTTCCCGTGTTCTTGGTGGTGAAGAATGGTTCGAAGAGTCTCTCGCTGTCCACGTCGCCGAAGCCGGGGCCGTCGTCTTCCACGGCAATCACCAGGCCCGGCGCAGACCGCGTGGTGCCGCGCTGCGAATCGGTGAGATCGAGGGCGGCAGGCCAGGTCACGTTCACGCGGACGGTGCCCCCGTGGGGCGCCGCATCCACGGCATTGAGCAGAAGATTGAGCATGACTTGCTTGAGGTGATCCGCGTCCACGGACGCCGTCTGGCCCAGCTGGGCATCCAGATCCAGGGTCACCGCGCGTTCGCCGGCGCGATGCCGGACCAGTTCCAGGCAGTCCGCCATCAGTCGCACCGGATCGGCGTCGTCTCGGCGCGGCCGGCACGGGCGGACGAACTGGAGCATGTCGGTGATGGTGCGATTGATCCGCTCGACCTCGCCCGTGATCAGGTCGATGCGATCGCGCCGGCCGTCGTCCACGGGCAGGGAATCCGCCAGCAACTCCGCCTGGGCGCTCAGTCCCATGAGCGGGTTGCGGATCTCGTGGGCCAGGGTGGCGGACATGGCCACCAGGGCTTCGGCCTGCTCGGCGCGGCGCCGCGCCTGATCGGCCCGCCTGGCGGCCCGACGGTCCTCGAGGATCACCAGCAGCCAGATGTCGTCGCCACCGCGGCCCGCCATGGGCGTGGCCTGGACCTTCACCGGAATGGACTCACCGAACAGGTCATTCACGTGACCCTCGCCCACGTACGGACGGGTGCGGGCCAGCAGTCCGGCCAGCGGGGGCGCCTGCTCCTCGTCCAGGGACAGCTTCCCGTCGAGGAAGATCTCGGGCAGATCGTCAAGTTCGGCGCCGCCGGTGAGCGGTCGATCCAGCATGCGCCCGCGACCCACCGCCGGTAACTCATCCGGATCGTCACGGAGCGGTCCGAGGTCCAGCCCCAGCATGCCGCGCGCGGCCCGATTGACGAAGATGGATCGCCCGCTCCCCTCGCAGACCCAGATCGCACTGCTGACGGTTTCCAGGACCCGCGTGTTGAAGGCTCCGATATCCCGAAGCCGGTCGAGCATCTGGGCCGAGGCGACCTCCTCGGAAAGGACCACCTGCACCATCTGCAGGAACGGCAGGTGTGCTTCCGCCTTGCGTTCGCGTTCGGCGGCATCGCCAAAGAGGAGCAGCAGCATGCCGAGTCGCACGCCCTGGTGCTCCAACGGCAGCGCCGTGATCCGGCCCGCGCCCTCCGATTCCCGGCCAACCTGGAAGACTCCGGGTGCCAGCAGGCTGCTGGCCACGCCGGCATCGATCTGGCGGGTGATGCGCAGCAGGACCTTGTCCCAGGATTTTTCCTGCCAGCGGTAGGTCTGCCGGGGAGCGTACGGCCCGCCCGGCGCCGCGCGCAGCACCAGCGCCCCGCCGGCTGCACCGATGAACTCCGCCAGATGCGCCAGGATGTTCCGCAGGGTGTCGTCCCAGTTGCTGGCCAGGCTCAATTCGCGCCCGAACTGGTAGAGCAGCGACACCTGGGCCATGTGGTCGGCCAGCTTCTGGTTGGCGCGCTCGAGGTCGGCCTGGGCCTGGAGCAAGGCCTGGGTCTCCTCGGCGGTCTCGTGGCGAACGCGGCGGCGGCTGTCCCGGAGCAGTTGATGGGTCAGGGCGGTATCGGCCTGGATGGCCTGCCCGGCAGTGCGGTCCTCCAGCTCGCGTTCGGCGCGGTCGAGGACTTCTTGCCACTGGGCAATCGTCGCCTGCTCGTCCACGGCGTCGAAGAGGCCGGCGCGGAAGAGTTCGGCCAGCTGGGCGCCGGAAACGTCGCGAAGGATCAGAATAACCGGTCCGTCGGCAACATCGGCGCGCACCCAGTCGACGAATCCGTTCCATTCGTCCGCATCCCGGAGCGCCTGGGAATGCACCAGCACCAGTTCCGCGGCGTCACGCCCCTCCAGATCCGCCAGACATGTTTGAACGCGGCACGTCCAGCCCTCCAGGCTGGAGGGACCGTGGCCGGCGTCCACCACGACGGCGCGCCTCAGCGCGGAACTGTCGGCTTCGAGAGTCATGGGCTCCTGACCGAGGGGGACGTTCGGGAAGCGACGAGGGACAACTGTAAAGTTTCCGACCACCCCCCGCAACCGAAAGGTTACCGAATTCGAGAATTCCTCGACCAGCGAACATCAGGCGTAAGCGGCGTAAAAGATTTTGGAGTGGCGGGTTATCCGGAAGATCTGTGGGACGGCAAGAAGAGCCCGGCATAAACGACAGGGACGGCGCTCATGGCGCCGTCCCTGGATTGTTCGATCTTGCGATCCGGATCAGGACATTCTTCCGTCGAAGAACAGGGAACTGATCCGTCCAGCCACCTGGTCGCGCACCTCGGCCGACTGATAGAAGCCCGAGGTCAGCCGCTCCTTGACCTGTGCGATCCGGTCGCTCCTGTCGTCCGTCTCGCGAGCCATCGCCGCGCGACCGACATCGACGGCCTTCTTGAGGTCGACGAGCTTGTGAGCCTCGGCCGAGATGTCCGCCTGATCCGCCAGAGGCGGCGAGGGCGCCTGGTTTCCCGTGTCCTTGGGGCTCGCCACGTTGGTGTCGTTCTTCTGTTGCCGGGTCGGGCCGTATGGGTCCACCAGATGCGTCTGGGTCATGGCACTGGTATCGACTTTGTTCAACGTCATGAAAGACCCTCTTGTACAGGTTTGGCCACCGCCTGGCGCGGCGTCCCTGCCGCTTACCTAGCAAGTGTGAGGCCCACCGGCAAGATCCTTCCGCCGGCAATGTCGTTCGCCCGGCAACCGTTCCCGAGGCCTCCAAAGTACGTCCGGGTCGTCGGTTACGGAATCTGCTCAGAGCGGCCGGGAGTCCTCCGTGGGGCTCCCCCGGCCATTGTTGGCCGGACAGGGCGAACGCTTCCCTGCCAATGATCGGCATTTTCTGACCAGGCTTGAGCGCGAAATCGACACCGGTTCACGACGGGCATTTCTTTCAAGGTGCCTCAGAGAATGTTGATGGACTCCGTTCCTGAGCTGACGCCAGGGCATTGTTGATGTTTCGCCCCGTTGAAGACAATAATCGTGAGAAATCCTCGGGCCTTGATCGACCGTCAACATTCTTCACGGCACGATCTAGACGCTGTCGAAGCCCCAGACGGCGATCTGGAGGGCTCCCGGCCGAGGAACGCCGTCCTGGTCGGGAATCCCCAGCCAGGCCGCGGGATCACGGGGATCGCCCCCCGGTGCGGGTCCGGCAAGCGCTGCCAGCGCATCGGGCTCGAGTACGGTCCAGAGACCGCATGGGGCCACGCCCACGCCCGCACCTCGCGGCATGGC
>PIVY01000225.1 GCA_003353795.1 bacterium | reverse complement strand
TGGCGCCAGCGACACGTCGCTGGTCTCGGTAACCGTCATGGCGCCGGCTCTGGCGGCAGCGGGCGCCAGCTTGATTTCGGGCGGCGATGGGGACGAGTACTTCGAGCCGGGGGAGCATTGCGAGTTCTCGTTGAACCTGTTCAACGCCGGCGGGGCGGGGACTCTCGGGTTCTCGGCGACGGCGCAACTCGCGGACGCGAGCCAGGGAATGCTGACGGCTAGCGAAGTGATCTACGGGCCGGTTGCCGTCGGGGAAACGGTGTCCAACGTCAGCGACCCGTTCGCCATCGCGCTGGACGGCTCGGTCCCACTCGGAGCGGTGATCTCCCTGTCGCTGTCGATCGTCACCGTCGACGGCTATCTCTCGGAGACGGTCTGCAAGCTCACGATCGGTGCGGGCGACAGTACGGCAATCACTGGACCCGACGCCTACGGATACTATGCCGTCGACAGTCACGACGTCCAGCATCCCGATTTGAGACCCGATTTCGTATGGCGGGAGATCAGCGGGCAGTATGGGGGGCCGGGTACCAGACTCGATTTCGAAGGGAACAACTATCCGACTGATCTGGTCGTCGACCTGCCCTTCGATTTCAGGTTCTACGGTGAGGAATTCCAGAGCATCCGGGTCAGCGACGACGGCTGGATCGCTTTCGATACGGACGATGCCTACAGCTTCTACAACTACCCCATTCCTTCTCTCCACGGCAACGGTGCCGTCGTGGCGCCTTTCTGGGACGAACTGAATCCGATCAGCGAAAGCCCCGCCGACAGTATTGACGGAGTCTACTACTGGTTCGACGCCTCGACACATGAGTTCATCGTGGAGTGGAACCGCCTCCGTCACATCTACGAGGACGTCGTGGTCAGTCCGCGCAGTTTCCAGGTCGTTCTTCGCGATCCGGCCGCCCACCCGACACCCACTGGGGACGGCGAGATCCTGTTTTACTACGGGGTGATCGCGGATGACGACAGCCTGCGGAACTACGCAACGATCGGGATCGAGTCGCCGGACGAAACTGACGGCCTTCAGTACCGATTCGCGGGCATTGCCGCGCCGGGCGGTGCCGCTCCGACGCCAAACTTCGCTGTGAGACTGACGACTGCGAGTCCCCAGTACGTGCCGGTTGCGGTGCCGGAGGCTGAAGTCGCGGGGTGGCGACTACTCGCTGTCCATCCCAATCCGTTCAATCCCCAGACCACGATCCTGTTCACGAACGACCGCCCGGAGCGAATGCGAATCTGCATCTATGACGTCCGCGGTCGACTTCTCGTTCGGCTGACGGACGAGGTCTATCGGCCGGGAAGGCACGAGTTGACATGGTCCGGGCAGGACGCATCCGGTCGGTCGGTCGCATCTGGGGTTTATATCGTTCGATTGCAGGGAGAGACCAGAAGCGAGACTCGTCGGCTTGCACTTGTCAAATGATCACGGCGCGGGCCGGCAACCAGGTACGGTGGCCGACCCGCCCGTCTTGGATCACCGAACCTGGTAGCAGACCACCTGCATGGGCTCGGGCTCGACGTCGCCGTCCTGCTCGACTCCCCCGAACATGGCCCGCACCGAATCCATGAATCCCGTGATCAGGACCACGCGGTCGGGGCCGGCGAAGAAGAGGGCATCCTCCTTGCCGTCGCCGGGGCAGGACATGCTCGCCTGCTCGACGAAGTGCCCCTCGGAGTCGAACACGTCGTAGGTGAGCATGACGCCGTCCGGTTGATCCACCGCGCTGCGGCTGTTGCGCACCCAGAGGCGGCCGTCGTCGCGGACCCAGAGGCCGCCGAAGACCCAGTCGATGGGAGCAGCGGTGTCGCAGAGGTTGATGGCGATGTTCGGCGCCTGGCCCCGCATGGAGGCGGCGAAGAGTCGGCGCCACTCCTCGATCTCATCGGCCGTGCGTCGATGCTCGGGATACTCGCGTTCGATGACGCGTTCGAGGCCGCCGCCGGGGGCGTAGACATTGATCCGATAAGCCTCGCGTTCGGGGGCGACGTAGACGCGCCCATCGCCGCCGACGGTCATGCGGCGCAGGGCGAGGTCGAGCTGCTCCGTTTCCTCGAAGGCCAGGTTGGCGAAGACGAGCTCGTAGCTGTCCTCGAAGTAGATGTTGCCCATCTGTCCGTCTGCATCGAGATCGGTGACGACGGAGCGCCGGGTCTGCTTGCCTGCCTCGGGGTCGGTGGCCGCGAGGGTGACGCCGACCACGGTGCGGCCGCCGCCGCCACGGCAGGTGCGAAGGATGGTGAATCCGCCGGATGCGGGATCGCCGCTGCCGATGGCGTGGCTTCCGGCCGGCTCACCGTTCTGGTCGACGTAGACCAGGCGTCCGGGAAACGACACGCCCAGGCCGACCCGGCCGTCGTCCGTCAGGTACATGTCGCCCGGCCGGCGCACCTCGCCGGGACCGTCGCCCTCGCGGCCGAGGGTGGCGACGTGCTCGCCGTCGGGATCGAAGACCTCGACGTGGGAGAGCTGCGCGTCCAGCAGGTAGACGTTGCCTTCGGGGTCGGCCTGGACCTGGAAGATGACCCCGAAGAGCACCTCGTCGTCGTCCTCGCCGCCGCGCCTCCAGACTTCCTCGAGGTGGACGGTCCGAACACCGTCTGCCGGAGTGTCGGCGTTGCGGACGTGGGGGACGCCGTCGACGGATTGGATCTCGCCGGCAGTGGCGCCGGCGGCGCCAAGCCAGACGAGCAGGAACACGGTGATGAGCAGACGGTTCATGTCGGGAAACCTCCGAGGTTGTCGGGATCGGGGCCTCGCCTCCGGACTACGCAACGGCGGCCGTCGGGTTCCAGCGGGGATGCAGAAGGGGCGCCGTGATCGACGCCCCTTCTCGCGATCGGTCTCGACCGGTCGGTCAGATCATCTTGATGATCCAGCTCTTGTTGCGTCGCTTCACGCCGGCGAACCAGATGGCCAGCGGATACATGACCGCCAGCAGACCCACCCAGACGATGAGGCTCTCGGTGACACCACCGGCATGGTAGGGCAACCATTCGAGCCGCCGGAACACGATGGCCAGCAGCGGAATGTGCACGCAGTAGAAGAACAGCGGCACGCGGCCCACCACGGCCAGTGGTCGGAGCACCCGCAGGCGACTGTCGATCCAGGCGAACGCACCGACCATGAAGATCACCGCGCCGGCGAACCAGAACTGGTGGGTCAGGCTCGGCGGGTACTTCTGCACCAGGAAGAAGCTGTAGGTGAACCAGCCTTCGCTGGGGAAGATGTTGGCGTAGGTGCTGCCCCAGTCGCGCAATCCCCAGGCGATCAGCACCAGGAACAGTCCGATGCCCATGCTCTTGTAGGCCCGCTCATCGGGTTTGCGCGGGTCGGTCCAGACGCTGAACCAGAAGTGGGCCATCACCGAGCCCACGCAGGCCAGGGCGAACCAGGGGATGAGTGGATACTTGGTGAAATCGCCGCTATCGGCGAAGAACTGCATGGGATAGTGGACCCAGCTGTCGTGGTCGTAGGGGATGCGCAGCAGGAAGGGGTGGACGAAGTAGCAGGCGCCGGCCACGGCCAGGCGCTGCCACCACTTCCAGTGGCTCATGAGCGCGACGAGGATCATGCTGATACCGATGGTGCCGATGATCCCCATGTGGTCCAGCCGCAGGCGGGAGAAGCCGCCCCAGGAGGCGTTGACCCAGACCCACTGCACGAACACCAGGAAGAGTCCGCGCTGGACGAAGTCCCAGTTGGCGCGGCGGTTGGACATGCCCTTCTTCCGGCGCCGCAGGTGGGCCCAGTAGGTCATGGCGCCGTTCATGAGCAGGAAGCCGGGTGCGCAGAGGTAGCCCATGTAGCGGATGAGGAACTGCGGCGTGGTGTCGAAGAACGGGTCGAGAGGGTCGAGGCTCAGCCAGGCCGAGTTCATGTAGTACTGCGCGTGCCCCAGGGCCATCATCACGCCGATCAGGCCGCGATACTCGTCGATGAATGTGAAGCGCAGCTTCTTGGGCGCCGCCGGGGCGACCGTGGATCCCTTGCTCGCAGCCATGGTGTCCTTTCAGAGGCGACGGGACGACCCTCACGAGGGCCGTCCCGCCAGAACGGAAACTACCGGTCGAAGTCGGTGCGCACCACGCGGAAGCCAACCGTGTCGTCGACGCTGTCCGGCGGATACGTTCCCCGCGCCGCGCTGCGACAGGCCTGGCTGTTGTAGTACCAGCTTCCACCGCGGCAGACGCGAAGGAATCCGCCGGCCGGTCCTTCGGGATCTAAGGCAGGGGTTTCGGAAAGCTCGCCATACCAGTCCCAGCACCATTCTCGGACGTTGCCGCTCGTGTCGAAGAGTCCGAATCCGTTTGCTGTCTTCTGACCGGTGACTTCGGGACCCTCGGGGGCGTTGCCGCAGTACCAGCCAATGGCGTCGAGGTTCGCGTCGAGGCGGCATTCCAGTTCCGCGAGATCGCCATTGAACATGGCCGTGGTAGTGCCGGCCCGTGCCAGGTACTCCCACTCAGCCTCGGTCGGAAGCCGCCAGCCATCGGCGTCGCGGTTCCAGGTCACCTGTTCGCCGGCGACGCTGTAGGCCGGAGTCAGCGATTGGGAAACCGACAGAGCGTTGCAGTAGCCGACAGCCTCCAGCCAGGTCACGCTGTCGACCGGCCGGGTTCCGCCCAGGTGTTGCGACGGATTGCTTCCAACGGGCATCACGGTGTCCCAATTTTCCTGGGTGACCTCGTGGGTACCCGCGATCAGCCCGTGTCGGAAGGCCGCTGCATGCAGGATTTCATCTCCGTCACGGCCGTTCTCGTAGGTGGGACTCCCCATCGTGAACGCGACAGTACCGACGGCCGGGCCAACTTCAATCTCGGTGGAAGCCGGAAACACGTCCGCTGCCTCGAAATGGTAACTGTAGTCGTAAAGGCCGATGGGCAGCGTAGATACGTACTGATAAAAATTGCCTTCCACGTTGGTCATGGTATACGCCGTGCCGTCAATGATCAGGTCGGTGACGGTAAAGGGGCTCGACCAGATGGCTTCGATCTCCCAGACGAAGGTGTCATTGATAGTGCCACCTTCCTGATTGAGATTGGCATGGCGCAGGAGAATTCCAGGGACCGTAGCCGCACTGTCTGGGTTGGAAAGGGCAGACCACAGGCCGACATCATCGGTGACCTTCATCGCGAAGTGGTACATCCTATTCGTGGGGAGACCGGCGGCGGTATACGTCATGGGTTCACCGGGCTCACCGGGGGCGGGCAATCCCGGCAACACCGAGGCCGCCTCCCAGGTGTTGTCGTCGATGATCGGCAGGTCCGCGATACGGATCTCGTAACCCGTGGCGGCGCCAACCATGCGATCGTCGCCGGACATGGACCAGGTCAGGTCGATGTCCTCGGGGCCGGCAGTGATGGCTGTCAGATTGCCGACTCGCGAGGGTGGCGTATCGTCGTTGAAAGGGCCGCGACCGCCGAGTACCAGTAGACCGTCATCCTCGTCGGCGATGACGCAGGTGCCGTCCGGCATGAAAGCGACGCCCACTGCGTAGCCCGATGCGACAGAGCCGAGGTAGATGGGGTTCTCGGGATTGTTCACGTCCATGAAGTGCGTGCCGGCGCCGTTGGCCGCGATAGCGCAGAGCCCGTCGCGAACTACCAGGGCTTCGGAGAAACCATTGAGGTCGAACTGCGCGACCTTCTGCGGAGTGTCGCCACCATTGATCCGGAACACCGCCAGCCCCTCGGTGCCATCGGCGATATATGCATAGTCGCCGTCGAGGACGATGTCGCGGGCGGTTCCCGGCGTGTCACTCCAGGAAACAAGCCCTCCCCACTCGGACGTCGGCCAGGGCTCGATGTCCAGGACGCAGATCCCCATTTCATTATCCCCGACGTACGCGAAACCATCCCGCACGGCCACGGCCCACGTCTTGCCGTTCGTCTTGAGACCGTATCCCATGGATTCGAAGCCCTGGGGCCCGATGGGGTCGATACTCCAGGCGTACAGGCCGTTCCAGTCGTCCGCCATGAAGATGTCGAACACAGCCGTCGGGTCGTCGCTTTGGGCGATGCTCATGCCATGAGCGCCCCACGCCACATTGTTGTGGCTGATTCGTGACGACGCGTAGGGATCGGTGACGTCGAAAATCACGAAACCCTCCGAATTGTCGAGCATATAGGCTACATCCAGTAGGGCCCCGTCTGATATCACGCGGACGACCTCGATGTCGTCGGCGTAGCGTTCACCGGGAAGGATCATCGCCAGGACCGGATCGGCCGGATTGGTGAGATCCACGGTGAACAGCCCACCCTCGCCGCCGGCGACGAAGGCCGCGTTGCCCATGACGGCAACGTTCTCCGCGGCCGTCGGCAACTCCAGCGTCGCGAGGACCTGGTAGGGCGACCCGGGTGGTTCGTAGAGATCCTGCTTGGCGCAGCCGCCGGCGAGGACGGCGAGCACGAGCAGCGTCGTCGCTGCGATCAGCAGGTAGCGGGACTTCAGGTTCTCGAACATGGCCACTCCTCTAGAATTTGTAGGTCATCCCGACCCAGTAGCGGTGCTGGACGTAGTCCTTGTCTAGCGTGATGTCGCCGTACCACGGCGACTCCACGATGCGATCGGAGTATCGGAAAGCGCCGTAGACGGACACCCGTCTGTTGATCCGCCGATTCATCTGGACGGTGATCTTGGTCACCTTGTCGCGCCGCCCCGTGTGATACGGATCGGCAAACAGGGGTTTCTGCGTGGGGTAGTAATAATCCATGAACAGATAGGACCCGGTGATGGATCCGAACACGGGCATGGCCCACCGGGTCGTCCAGGTGAAGCCGAAGCGGTAGAGGTCGCGCAGGTAGCTTGCGTCGCCGTCGTCACTGGTCAGGCGGTCCTCGTCGACGGTGTCGACGCCACGAGCCGTGGCATCCTCGTAACTGTAGTCGAGGTCGACCTTGAAGCGTTTGTGGATCCGGTAGCTCACGCGAGCGCGAATCTCCCAGGCCTGGATGTCGTTCTCGATGAACGGCTTGTTGTAGTAGCGGCCGTTGAATTCGAACTGCAGCGAGTAGGAGAATTTCCGACTGACGGTCTGGCGCCACATGGCGTAGGCCACGTTGCGCGTGAAGCGGAACTCCTTGTACTGGGAGGGGGCGTCGTCGTC
>PIVY01000224.1 GCA_003353795.1 bacterium | reverse complement strand
TTGCTTGAGCCGGTGTATCGACACAGCCTACGATCGCAGGAGATTCAGGCACCAAGATGTTGATCACCTGCAAACCAGAGTCCCCATCTGCCACGTATGCGTAGCTGTCGTCAACTGCAATGCCCCTCGCACCACCTGGTGTATCGGCAGCACCCACGATCGCAGGGGACTCGGGCAAGGCCAGTTTGACCACCTGTAGACCACCGATATCTTCGTTCTCGCTGTTGATTGTGACGTAGGCGTGGTTGCCGGCAACTGCGACGCCCCCAGCTTCATATAACTTTATAGAGTTTACGATAGCAGGAGATTCTGGAAACGATATGTCGATCACCAGCACACCGTGATAGCCATAAGGGAGGTAAGCGTAGTTTCCCGCGACCGTGACGTCTCGGGCCACGTGGTACATTAGGTCAACCGTGCCTGCAATCGTGGGATATTGAGGCACAGAAATATCAATCACCTGCAGACCAGAACCTCCGTCTGCTACGTATGCGTAATTGCCGGCAACTGCGACATCCAGGGCACAACCAGGTGTATCGACCGCGCCGACGATCGCCGGAGATTCAGGCACCGTGATGTCGATCACCAGCAGACGGCTGTCCTCGCACTCTGCCACGTAGGCATGGTTGCCAGCGATTGCAACGCCGTTGGAGAGGTTTGGTGTATTGACCGTACCTACGATCGCGGGAGATTCAGGTACTGAAATATCGATGACCTGGAGACCAGAGCCGTAATCCGCCACGTAAGCATAGTCACCGGCGAGCGCGACACCCCGGGCAGATCCCGGAGTATCGACGGCACCCACGATCGGCGGAACATGCCCGGAGAGTGAGATGTCGATTACCTGTAGACCAGAGCCTCCGTCGGCCACGTAAGCGTAGTTACCGGAGACTGCAACGTCGAAGGCAATGCCCGACGTATAGATCATTTCGAGTATCAAGGGAGACTCAGGCGCAGAGATGTCGATAATCTGAAGACCAGTAGTTTCGTCATAACCGTTGACGACAGTCATGTAAGCGTAGCTGTCGGCAACCGCTATGTTTTGGGAGGGGCTTGCCGTATCGACTCCGCCCACCCAGTGCAAGTATTCGCCATAATCCAAGCAATCCTGTGCCGAAGCAGTCGGAGCAGGGGCTGAGCCGAGTGCGAAGCCTATCAGGAACATCAGACCTAGGTATTCGGGGCGTTTCATCGATCTTCCTCCCTCTCGTATGCGGCAGGCTCCAAGCCGATGAGGAGCACTGCCAGGTCGTCCTGCAGTAACCAAATCGATCTACCGAACCAGCATTACCTTCCTCGCCTCCATCTCCGCCCCTGCCTCTAGTCGAACGATGTAGGTACCCGACGGTATGTCGCGGCCGTGTGTATCGCGGCCATCCCAGGTGATAGAGTGATGGCCCGCAGCCACGGCCTCATTCACCAGGGTCGTGATCAGTCGACCGCGAAGGTCGTAGATCGACAGCCGGGCATCATCGGCGTCGGACAACTCGAACCGGATACTCGTAAGCGGATTGAATGGATTGGGATAACAAGGCTCCAGTTGAACGAGGTCTGGTACCGCGGAGTTGGCGTCGGGTACCGCCACGGCTGCCGCGGCATCGTCCAAGGCGCGGCTAGCCAGGAGATCGACGATTGCTTCGACAGAGTAGTCGTCGGCCAGGTCGGACGAGTTGGTCACCGCGAAGGCCCCGACACCCTGCTCGGGACTGAGTGAGATCCGGGCACGAATCCCCCCGCCCGCTCCACCATGTCCCCAGCCGGAGACCCCGCCTACCGAGCTCTCGAACCAGACGAGACCCTGAATGACGGCGAGGTCGGGATAGTGGATGGTGAACATCGTGTCGATGGTCGCCGAATCCAGGATGCGCTCGCCGTACAGCTCACCACCGTGAATGTAGGCCAGCAGGAACCGCGACATCTCGCGGGCGTTCGTGCGCAGGTACATGGCCGGATACCAGGCGGCCGTCCGGTGGCCGTACTCCGTGTAATCCTGGCCGTCCCAGACGTAGTTTGTGGCCAGATCATCGGGATCGATGTTGGCCAGCAAGAACGACGACGAGGACATCTGAAGCGGATCGAAGATGTGTTCCCGGCAAAAATCCTCGAAGGTCAGACCCTCCGGGTTGATCTGTTCAACCAGGCACCCGATCAGCGTAGCGTTGACGTTGGAGTAGTGGTATTCGGTCCCGGGAGGAATACCCTCGATGAAACTCAAGAAGGTGTAGTATGGACCATCAGGGACCAGGTATCCCTCCGCGAACTCGCATGGCGTGACGGGAGAGTCATTGCCATCCTCCCTCTTAACTCGGTTGAGCTGAACCCAATTGTCATCGATACTCGTAACGTGAGACATCAGCATGCGGAAGGTGATGGGGATCTCGGGATATTCCGGGTGACGGACCGGGAACAGCAGGTATTCGTCGACGGCGTCGTCAAGTTCGAAGAGACCGTCTTCCCACAGCTGCATCAGAGCGGTACCCGTCACGGTCTTGGAGACCGACGCCACGGGGAAGAGATGGTTGTCGCCGACGAGTACGCCGGTGGTGTCAGCCAGTCCGAGGTGATCGATCCAGCGGGCCGTCCCGCCCCACACGGTGGTCGCCGTGATGCCCAAGAAGGGCTCGAGATCCATGCCCATGGCCAGGGTATCGCTGTTCGTGGTCGTGTCGGAGATGCGTAAGACGAATTCCCCGTTCCAGATTAGCCAGCCGTCGACCGCGATCATGATCTCCTGACCGGCCACGAGCGGGATGTCCCGCACGGTTCCGCAACTCCCGAAGCCCCGATGGGAGCCGCATAGGAAATCGTCGGGGTGGAGCGGTTCGTCGGGGCAGGTGAATCGGTAGACCAGCAGGTCAGAGTTGCCGGGCGAATCGGCGAGGGTGATGGTGAACAGGCCGTCGTGGGGCACAGTCCACTTATAGGTCACGTCGCGGCTAGCGGCGCAGCTCGCATCCCAGGTCCCCTGCCAGCAGGACGGTTCCTCGGCGAAGGGGCCGTAGTCGGCGGTTGCGCCGGTAGTCGTGCCGTTCACGGTGATGGGTAGCTCCAGGCCCGAGAGGTCGGTGTAGTCGGAGCAGTCGCCGGTGGCGAGGGCAGGCTGTGGTCCGAGTGCGAAGCAGGTCAAGAATATCAAGCCTAGGTATTCGGGGCGTTTCATCGGTTTTACTCCCTCTCGTATGCGGCAGCAGACTCCAGCCGTTGAAGACCACTGCCGAGTTGTCCTGCACTACTGGAACGCAGAACCGTCCAACCTCGAACAAGCGAGGTTGGATCTCTATCGGTGGATCTATCTATCGAGAATTGAGTTCAGACCGACGCAGGTGCAGCCGCGACGATGTCAGGCAGGAGTACGCCCACGGAGAGGAGCGAGGGGTGGGCTGCAGAACTAGCGTAGCAGAAGATGAAATACAGATGTCATCAAATAGGAGAATTATGGGCGGGTCTGTGCTCAACGAATCGGCCGACGATCACCGCAGGCTCACGTTGATCAATGGTGCGATCTTCGAAACCCTGGCTGTTAACTTCTTTGGCCCGGTGCAGAGAATCCGAGACTTTCAGCAACTTTCAGCCTGGGGGCTCGGGTTGGACGATTGCAGAAGCGGTCTCAGACTCCGGTCAACAGTAACGGCCGCCCGCACTAACCCTTTGATTACAGCGGGTTATAGGCAACAAAAAAGCAGGCCGCTATAGCCTGCTCACGCCACCCACGTTTTCCCTACCAACGAATCTGGCTCCTCCGGTTGGACTTGAACCAACAACCCTTCGGTTAACAGCCGAATGCTCTACCATTGAGCTACGGAGGAGCCTATTCGTAGTGTAGGAGCCCGCCAAGCCTTGGAAGCTGAGTCCAATGGTGTAAGTGCACGACCTGACGAGCGAGGACGCAATATAGGCAAGGACCCAACCCCAGTCAAGCCACCGACTGATTTCCAGCCACCCCACCAGAACCATCCGAATTCGGCCCCGAACGACCCTCAAATCATCAGCAAAAACCCCGCCGTCCACGGCCACCCGCCATCTCCCAACCCTCTCACCCCATCCCCAACCTCCCCATCTTCGCATACAGCGCCTTCCGACTGATCCCCAGCACCTCCGCCGCCCGAGTCCGGTTCCCCCCACAAACCGCCAGCGCCTCCCCGATCGCCTCCGTCTCGGCGGCCGCAAGCCGATCGTCGAGTCTCAATCCAACGGCTCCGACCCGCGAGTTCGACACCGCACCCCCCAAACCCGACCCACCACCCTCCATTCCCCGAACGACCCCCTGCAATCCAACCGGCAGCATCCCCACCACCAACGGCTTCCCCGTCCGCACGAACAGACAGGCCCGCCGCACCACCGCCTCCAGCTCCCGCACGTTTCCCGGCCAGTCGTACCGCTCCAATGCCGCGAGCACGAGATCCGACAACACATCCGCCGGCTCCGCATCTCCACCCAGTCCCCGCCGCGCAAACGCCTTCACCAGATCCAGCACGTCGGCCCCGCGATCCCGCAATGGAGGCAACCCCAGCTCGAGCCCGCACAACCGGAAGTACAGGTCGCGACGAAACGCCCCGGTAGCCACTCGCCGAGGCAAGTCCACGTTCGTCGCCGAGATCACCCGCAGATCTACCTGCCGTTCCACCGGATCCCCCAGTCGCCGGTACGTCCCCTCCTGCAACAATCGCAGCAGCCGCGGCTGCAACGCAGCCGGCAGATCCCCGACCTCATCCAGGAACAACGTCCCCCGATGCGCCTGCTCCACCAGCCCCCGCGCGCCGCCCCCCGCCCCGGTGAACGCGCCCGCTGCATGCCCGAACATCTCGCGCTCGAACAGGTCGGCGGGAATCGCTGCGCAGTTCACCGCCACCAGCGGACCACCGCGTCGGCGTCCCAGATCATGGATCCGCCGGGCGGCCACCTCCTTGCCCGTGCCGGTCTCGCCCGTGATCAACACCGCATCATCGGAGGCCGCGGCCGCGGCCATGATCTCGGCGCACGCCACCATGGGCGGCGAGCCGGCCACGAACGCGGGCGCCGCATCGCCGGTCAGCGACTCCGGCGGCGGCGGGCCACCGGCCCAGATCCAGGCCGTGCGCCAGGCCTCGCGCAACTCCGCCAGGAACGCATCGCATACCGCGCAGTCCGCATCGAATCCCAGCCGCTCGAACACCCGCCGCGCTTCGGCCGCCGACGCCCATGCCGTCTCGCGACGAGCGGCGGCCGCTCCGCGGTCGGTCAACGCCGCCACGGCGCGTCCCTCCACCAGGAGCGCTCGCGCCATCTCCAGCTCGCAGCCGTGCACCCGGCCGCGCGCCACGCTGCAATTGGCCACCGCCCGCGCTCGCGTCACGTTGCCCAGCGCCAGCTCCGCCTCGGCCAGCAACCGGCCGCTCACTACTTCCTCGAATGCCTCGCCTGCCGATCGGCTCGACAGCAGCGCCTCGCGCAATCCGCGCTGTGCCACGTCCACGTCGCCGCTGCGCAGATCGACCTCGGCCAGGCGCCGCCGCAGACCCGCCGCCAGATCGCCCTCCGGCGCCTCCCGCCGCGCCATCATCATGGCGCGTCTGTAGAGGGCGCGGGCGTGGGCGAACTCGCCGCGCTGCAGCGCCGCGTCGCCTTGCATCTCCACCGACAGGCCCTTCTCGCGACCGAGTCCGCGTTCGGTGCACTCGCGTTCCACCACCTCGGCGATGGCGGTCGCCTCGTCCGGCCGGCCGGCGATGTTGGAGATCTTACACCGCACCAGTCGGGCTTGCAGCCAGCCCAGATGAGCGCCATCGGCGAGCAACGGTGCCTCGATGCGATCCACCAGCTCGAGGGCCTCCGGCAAGCGGGCCTGCTTGTAGAGCGCGATGGCCAGGTTGAACCGCGCGTTGTTGGCGTACCGCCGCTGACCCGTCGCATCCAGCCGCTCCACAGCCTCGCGGATCAGCGCCTCGCCCTCGGTCAGCCGGAAACTCCGGGTCTCCACCAGCCCGTGCGCCACCAGCCAGGCTCCCAGACTCCATTCGAGACCGATCTCGCGACTGATCGTACCGGCCTGCTGGAGGCATTCCCGTCCACGCCGAAACTCTCCGAGCTGGGAACTGGTGACCCCGAGATTGTGCAGCAGATGCGCGCGGCGCGCCGACGGCATGGCGGGGTGGTCCCTCAGCAGGTCCTCCATGAGGAGCTTACCCTCGCGCAGCCGCCCCTCGCACACCAGCACGGCGGCGCGGATCAGGTCGGGCTGGATCTCGTCGGGCCAGGTGAGGCCGCGGCAGCGCACCTGGTCGATCCAGTCCACCACCTCCTCGAATGCGGTGACGCGGTAGAGCATCTGGCAGGCGAGCAGCACCGCGTCGCCCACCACGGGGCGCCGGCGGTCGCGGACGAGGTCCCACGGACCACTGCGGTCATGAAGGTCGAGCGGCGGCTCGGGAAGGGGGCCGTCGGCACGGGCCTCGCGCAACGTCGGCGGCAGGTCGGCGAACGGATCGAGCATGGCGCCCAGGTCCACCGCCGCATCGCGCAGCCGCTCCCCGCGCACCGCCCAGAACGCGCGGCGGAACCGGCCCACGGCCACCGGTCGGTCGCATACCGAAGGAGCGGCAGACAGCAGAGCAACCGGCCCGGCCAGAACCAGCGCTGGCGCCGCTTCGCGGGCCTCCGAGGATCCATGCGCAGCCATGACCCCTCCTGCCGTGCATTTCCCGCGGACAGGAAACGGACAGCCGAACGGATGCGGCTCGGCGTCAGGGAGGAATACGCGAGCGGGGGGAGCGGGCCACCGGGCGCAAGGTGACCGTGAGAATGAGTGACCGCGGGACCGCGTGATCTTGCCATATCGTGGGGCGGCGTGCAACACCGCTGGCGGAACCGGCCGCTGCGTCCGCGGGTCGGCCCGAGAGGCGAGCCCCGAACGAGGTGGTCGGGTCGGATGGGCGCCCCGCATGTCGTACCAGCGACGAGGTGGGGTTCGGGGGCCGTCGGCGACCGCCATCCGCCAGCGCCGGCGATTCGGGCCGGGCGCGGCGGCCGGTTCCGCGTCCAGTACAGCAATCGGCGAGCCCCGCGCCTAAAGCGCGCGGAACCAACAGTCTATAGCGAGAACCAGGTCGCACGACCGTCCCCGCACGACGACACCCTCCGCCG
>PIVY01000344.1 GCA_003353795.1 bacterium | reverse complement strand
GCACCCACCCGGCCATGCCCAGGTTGATTTTGGCGAGGCGCTGGCGGTGATCGGCGGTGTCGAGCGCAAGGTCCACTTCCTGGCGATGAGCCTGCCGCACTCGGACGCCTGCTTTGTGAAGGCCTATCCCGGCGAGACCACGGAAGCCTTCTGCGACGGCCATGTGGCGGGGTTCGCTTTCTTCGGCGGCGTGCCCTGCTCGGTCCTTTACGACAACACCAAGATCGCGGTGGCCCGCATTCTCGGCGACGGCAAGCGCCTGCGCACCCGCGTGTTCTCGGAGTTGCAATCGCACTATCTGTTCGAGGATCGGTTCGGCCGCCCGGGCAAGGGGAACGATAAAGGTAAAGTGGAAGGGCTGGTCGGTTATTGCCGCCGGAACTTCCTGGTGCCAATACCGAGGTTTGCCACCTTCGACGAGTTGAACGCGCATCTTGAAGCCTGCTGCCGCAAGCGATGGACGGATCGATTGCGTGGCCATGACCAGACGGTCGGCGAACGCCTGGAACGGGACCGGGTGGTTCTTCACCGCCTTCCCGCAACCGCCTACGATGCCTGCGACAAGCGCCCGGGACGGGTCAGCTCGCTGTCGCTGGTCCGCTATCGCGGCACCGATTATTCCGTCCCCACACGGTTTGGCCATCGCGAGGTGCTGGTCCGCGGCTATGTGCATGAGGTGGTCATCAGTTGCGGCGCCGAGGTGATCGCGCGGCATGTGCGCTCGTACGAGCACGAGGACTTCGTCTTCGATCCGCTGCACTATCTGTCCCTGCTGGAGCGCAAGGTGGGCGCGCTGGATCAGGCGGCGGCGCTGGCTGGCTGGGTGTTGCCGTCCGTGTTCGCCGATCTGCGTCGTCTGCTGGAAGCGCGGATGGGGAAACAGGGCAAGCGGGAATACGTCCAGGTCCTGCGGCTGCTCGAGACCTTCTCCATCGACGACGTTCAAGTCGCCATATCGGATGCATTGGAGCGCGGCGTGATCGGCTCCGACGCCGTCAAGCACCTGCTGCTGTGCCGGATCGAACGGCGTCCGCCACGCTTGAACCTGAAGGCCTATCCCTATCTGCCGCGCGCCCGTGTGGCGACGACCTCGGCCAGCTCGTACATGGGCCTGTTAACGGAAGGACGGCTGACGGACGTGGCGTCATGAGTGATACGCCACAGCTCTTGCTATCCCATCATCTGAAAACTCTCAAGCTGCCCACCTTCCTGCGGGAATACGACAAGCAGGCCCGCCAATGCGCCGCCGAGGGCGTCGACCATGTGCGTTATCTTGTCCGCCTCACTGAACTGGAACTGATCGACCGCGAACGCCGCATGGTCGAAAGGCGGATCAGGCAGGCCAGGTTCCCCGCCGTTAAAAGCCTCGATAGCTTCGACTTCAAATCCATCCCGTCGCTCAACAAGATGCTGGTCCTGGAACTGGCGCGGTGTGAATACGTCGAGCGTCGTGAGAACATCATCGCGCTCGGCAACTCGGGCACCGGCAAGACCCACGTTGCCCTCGGCCTCGGTCTGGCTGCCTGCCAAAAAGGCCTCACCGTCGGCTTTGTCACGGCGGCCGCCCTGGTCCACGAGTTGATGGAGGCCAGGGACGAGAAACGCCTGTTGCGGTTGCAGAAACAGTTGGCCAAATACAAGCTGCTGATCATCGATGAACTCGGCTTCGTGCCGCTGTCCAACACCGGCGCCGAACTTTTGTTCGAGGTGTTGAGCCAGCGCTACGAAGAGGCTTCGACCATGGTGACCAGCAATCTCCCC
>PIVY01000039.1 GCA_003353795.1 bacterium | reverse complement strand
GTCGCCGCGGCCTGGTGCAGATCGTCGAGGCGGCCGTTGGTGCAGGAGCCGATCACCACCTGGTCGATCCGTGTCCCGGTGACCTCGCTCACGTCGCAGACGTTG
The DNA here is from genome assembly GCA_003353795.1 of bacterium. GTDB lineage: Bacteria > Krumholzibacteriota > Krumholzibacteriia > LZORAL124-64-63 > LZORAL124-64-63 > Glo-17. The sequence continues at coordinate 31,279 of PIVY01000039.1, read as the reverse complement.
TCCACGGTGTGGGGCTTGGCGATCTGGGGCTCGAGGTCAGCCACGTCGTAACGGAGTTCCTGGACGTACTCGCAATCGGGATCGCTGGTGACCACCTCGAAGTTGGAGCGAGCGATGCCGTTGAGGTAGTCGAGCGTCTTCCGGTCGGGAATGACGTAGCCGTTCTTGCCGCCCATCTCGATGGTCATGTTGCAGAGGGTGAGGCGCCCGCTGATGGACATGTCTTCCATGGCCTGGCCGCCGAACTCCACGGCCCGGTAGAGCGCTCCGTCGGCGCCGATGTCGCCGATGACCTTGAGGATGAGATCCTTGGGGTACACGCCGGGAACGAAGCGGCCCCGCGCGTCGATCTTCATGGTCTCGGGCACGCGCAACCAGATCTTGCCCGTGGCCATGATCACGGCCATCTCGCTGCGGCCGATGCCGGTTGAGAATGCGCCGAGTGCGCCGTAGCTGGTGGTGTGCGAATCGCTGCCCACCATGAGCCGCCCCGGCAACGCGAAGCCCTGCTCCACGAGGATCTGATGACAGACTCCCCTGGCCACGTCGTAGAACGCGTCGATGCCTTGCTCTTCCACGAAGGCGCGGATCTCCTTGTGGTTGGTCGCGAACTTCTCGTTGGCGGCCGGAGCGCAGTGGTCGAGCACGACGACGTGCATGGCGGGATCGTAGAGCTTCTCGACTCCGATCGACGCGAACGTCTTGGCGATGGCGGCGGTGTTGTCGTGGCTCATGGCGACGTCGGGCGTGACGTCGACGATTTCACCGGGGACCACCGGCTTGCCGGCCTTGGCGCCGAGGATCTTCTGACTGAAGGTCAGGCCACTCATGCGGGCTCCTTGGAGAAAATGAGGTTCGTTGACCCATGAAAACTGGGAAGTCGGCGCGGGAAAATCCAGGCCGAACCGCGACGGAAAGTGGGGCGAAATCAGCGGGTTTGCTGGAGGCGAACGGGTCTTTCCACCATGTGGTCCAGGGTCTCCTGGCGGAGGGCCTGGATGGCAGGCGAGGTCGCCAGCTGACGGTTGCGGGAGTCGAGCAGGATGTTCAGCGTCAGCGACACGATCACGAACAGCAACGGTACCACGAACGGGACCAACCGTCGCCAGCGGCGCACCCGGAGCAGATTCACGCAACCGGTGGTGCCCGCGGCCAGCGCGACGCAGAAACCGGTACTGGCCAGGTAGACATGGGTGAGATTCAACCACGACGTGCCGGGCGCCTGGGCGCTGAACGGGATCAGCGTGATGTAGGTCCAGGCGATGAAGAACCTCAGCGGCCTGCTGCCGAAGACGAAACCGAAGAAGCTGAGGCTCAACACGGCCAGGGTCAGCACCAGGCGGATCACCACCCGCACCTGGTAGATCGCCTGTACCAGGTAGCCGGCGTCGCGGAGCAGGCTGCTCTCTTGCAGCGGAAACACCATCAGGTGCAGGTAGCGAAACACGTTCAACGCCGACAGGTACGTGTAGACCAGCGGACCGTCCAGCTCCGTCACCACCGTGGGCGTGCGGAATCCCCAGCGACTCTGCCCGTACTGGAAGACCAGTCCCACGGCGAGGAAGACCAGGAGATCGTTGGAGAAGATCGGTCGCCGTCCGCGGGCGTTGTAGAAGAAGGCCTTGTACGCCACCAGGCAGCCCAGCAGCGAAAGGGTCGATGCCTTGGTCAGTCCCGTGAGACTGTAGATGATCAGGCCGGCTACCAGGTAAGGCGACAGAAGCTTGCCCTCGCGGCGGTAGTCGTTGCGAATGAAGAGGTAGAGGACGAGCAGGTGCAAGAAGGCCAGCAGGAGGCCCTCCTGGCCCGCCAGGGTCTGCAGGGTACGTCCGTAGTTTCCCACGCCCATCACGAAGAGGATCGCTGCCAGCAGCGCCAGCTTCGTGCGGTAGAACAGCATGTTCACCAGCATGTAGATGATGAAGGCGTTCAGCGCGTGCAGCAGGATGTTCGCTGCTACGTACGAACCGTAATCCGTGCCGAACACTCGATACTCGAATACGAAGGCCAGTTGCAGGAGCGGCTGGCTGAACCAGGCGCCCACGTGCTGGAACATGAGCCACGGCTCGGGGGAGAGCTTGTGCGCGTCGAGCAGGATCTGGAAATCGATGGGTGCCCAGAAATCGCCGGTCATGAGGCGGCCGAAGGCCAGGAAGGAGAGAACGAGGAGCAGCGCGAGAACCGGACCGTGGATCCGGATCGTGCGGCGCAAGACGAGGAGATTGTCGAGAATCGGCGTCATCGGTCCCCTGTTGATGAGATCTCGTCCGCAAAGGTGACATCCTGGCGGCCGGGCGTCCAGTCCCGTCCCACCCTGGATCGGTCTTTTTCCGTGATTTGATTAATCAAATGTTTTATTATTGTTTCAATGTCGCGCTCGTCGGTTGTGAAACCAGGAGATTTCAACGTGTCCAATCGTCGATTCGCTCCCGTCCGCCTCGTGGCCCTGGTCGTCCTCGTCGCTGCTTCCGCCGTGGCGGTCGCCGACCCGCCGCCGGGCTACTACGACTCGGTGGATTTTTCGGACCTGGCCACCATGCGCCAGTCGCTGCACGACGTCATCGACGGCCACACGAAGATCCCGTACACCGCGTCGTCCACCGACACCTGGGACGTGCTCAACCAGGCGGATGAGGATCCGCTGCAGAGCACTCACATCCTCGACCTCTACCGCAACCGCGACCTTCCGAAGCAGTCGGGCGGAAACAACTACTACAATCGCGAGCACACCTGGCCCAAGAGCTATGGCTTCCCCGACGACGGTTCGAGCAACAAGCCGTACTCCGATTGCCACCACCTGTTCCTCTGCGACATCAGCTACAACGGCGCTCGCGACAGCCGGGTCTTCGACGACTGCACATCCGGCTGCACACCCTACAACACCGATTCGCACGATGGACTCAGCGGCACGAACTACACCCGCGATCTGAGCCCCGTGGGCATCTGGGAAACCTGGGACCACCGCAAGGGCGACGTGGCCCGGGCCATCTTCTACATGGACGTACGCTACGAGGGCGACACGGGCAGCGAACCCGACCTCATCGTCACCGACAACACCTCGCTCATCGTCCAGTACCAGACCGGCGACAACGAACCGGTGGCCTACATGGGCCTGCTGACCACACTCCTCGAGTGGCACGAGGCCGACCCCGTGGACGCCAAGGAACGCAGCCGCAACGACGTGATCCAACAGTACCAGCACAACCGCAACCCGTTCATCGACCACCCCGAGTGGGTCGACATGCTCTTCGGCGACGGCTTCACGCCGGTGCCCGACATGGCGCCCGCCGCTGCCAGGATCTCCGGTGTCCATCCCAATCCGTTCAATCCGGCGACCCAGGTGGTGTTCAGCCTCGAGAAGTCGGCCAGCGCGCGGGTGCGGGTCTACGGCCTCGACGGCAAGCCCGTCCGCACCCTCGTGGACGGCCATCTCGCCGCCGGCGAGCACCGGGTGCGCTGGGACGGTCGAAGCGATCTGGGGCACCCGCTCGCCAGCGGTCCCTACCTGCTTCGCCTCGAAAGCGGCGGTACGGTCGATTCGGCCAAGTTGCTGTTATTGAAGTAGAAACACGATTCTCGACGACCATGACAACCGGAATCGATATCGCATCTTCGATTGCTCCACTCCTGATTCTGTGCTAACCTGAAACGCAACAGGATCGATCGCCAAACGTAATCCTCGCCCGCACGTTTGCGCGGATCCCCGGTCGTCCGGAAACCGTCATCGACTCCACCTCGAAATGACGGTCGACGCGATCGCACCTGTGATGCTGCACCTCCGGCCGACCGACGGGTTCTCGCCGCGACCCGAGCGTCCCAGTACGCCGGTGGCCGCTTCCCAAGGAGGAGCAGACATGGCAGCCAGGATCTTCAGTGTCGATTACTACTACACCACCGTGGGAAACCGGCCGGGGCAGGGATGCAAATTCCTCAAGACCCTCGCGGCTGCGGAGGTCAATCTTCTGGCCTTCAATGCCTTTCCCGTCAGTAGCGACCGGACCCAGTTGGTGATCTACCCCCAGAACGCGACCTGGCTCGGGGAGCTCGCCCGACGCCAGGGACTGACCCTTCACGGACCTCACCACGCATTTCTCGTTCAGGGCGACGACGAACTCGGCGCGCTTCTCAACATTCACGAGAAGCTCTGCGATTCCGACATCAACGTGGCCAGCAGCACCGGCCTGACCGATGGTCATGGTCGCTACCGGTACATCCTGCACGTGCAGCCGGAAGACTACGAGAATGCCCTCAAGGTGCTCGGTGTGGAACAGGGTCTGCAGCGCTGGGTGGATTTCCAGCTGAAGAAGCAGCGCCGCTTCCGGAGCGTCGCACAGGCCTGACCCGACAACACGGCCGGCTGCCGCGACGTGGACGTCGCTGCGGTCGGCCGCGTCTGTCTGTTGGCGCAATCCCCTGACCTGTGATAATCACTCATGGAGTCGAGGCTCGATTGTGTCGCCGTCCGCTGCGAAGGAGCAGGGTCATGGGAATCGGGAGATGTGTCGTCGGTCTGTTGCTGGCCGCGGTTCTCGCAGCCCTCGCCGGGTGCTACGAGTACCACGTCGCCGTGGTCGTGACCGAGAATCTGTCGGGACAGCGGACCACGACCCTGGAAACCGAGAAGACACCGACCCCGGAGACCCTCTTTCTCCTGGGCGTCGACGGAGAGTCATGGGTCGAGACCGTCTTCGTGGGACACGAGGGTGACGAGACCCGTCGCTACCGGCGCGAGCAATCGGTCGTCGACGATGAACTCTGGGCCGAGACCGGGGGCACCGTCCTGCGGGCCGATCCGGCGGGCGCATTCCGTCTGGCGACCGAGGTCGGTCTGGAGGAGACGAAAGAACTGGGCAACAAGCGGCTGGTCTATCGTGAGACCCTGTCCTGGAATGGTCTGCGGGAAGAGGTGGCTGCGGTCGTGGCCGTGGATTACGCCGCCTTCCTGCGTCGGGAGTTTCCCGCGCTGCCCGACAGCCTGGTCCACGAGTTCCGGGGCGCCATGGCCACCACCATCCTACTGAACTGGACGGAGCTCACGGCCTCGGCCAGTGATCGGGACCCCAGGACCAAGTTGCCGTCCCGCGTCACCGAGGTGCTGTCCGAACGGTTGCGGCGCGCCGAGGTGGACGAGGAACTGTCCCGGAATCTCCTCAAGAAGACCACCAAGTGGAAGTTCCTCGACGAGCTCGAGGTGGCCTTGCCCGGCCTCAAGTCCAGCCTGCGTTCGGCGATCATCCTGACCGTGACCATGCCGGGGCCCATCGTCGACGGCAACGCCGACAAGGTCGCCGGCAACGTGGCGTCCTTCCGGGTCGAGCTCTCGAGCACGCTTGCCGGCCCGGTGGTCCTGGAAGTCGTCTGCCAGCCATGAGACGAGTCTGGCGCCCGGCCACCCCGGCCGCTACCATGGCCCGACCATGAGCGACCTACCCGACATCCACAGCCGCGATCGCCAGACCGGCCGCGTGCAGGATCCCGAGGCTCACGCCCGCGCCGTCCGGGGCATGTTCGCGCGGATCAGCGGTGTGTACGACCGCATGAATCACGTGCTGTCGTTCAATTTCGACCGTCGCTGGCGCAAACGCCTCGCCGCCCGCCTCGCCCCGGGCACCGACCGCGTGCTCGACCTCTGCGCCGGCACGGGCGATCTGGGTCTCGCCTGCCTGGCTGCCGGCCGGGCTCGCCGCGTGGTGGCCGTAGATTTCGTGCCCGAGATGCTGGCCGGAATCGTCGGCAAGGCCGGCGCCGAAATGGTCGAGGCCGTTGCCGGAGATGGATTGCGCCTGCCGCTGCCCGACGCCTGCGTGGATGCCGTCGTTGCCGGGTTCGGTGTCCGCAATCTCGCCGATCCGGCGGCCGGAGCTCGTGAGATGGCACGCGTGCTGCGCCCCGGCGGCCGCGCCCTGGTGCTGGAATTCTTCCGGACAGATCCGGGAGCGACCGGCGAGTCCCGCGGCCCCGCGGGATTGGTACGCTGGACCCTGGGCAAGGCCCTGCCGGCCGTGGGCCGCGTGCTGGCCCGGGATCACGCGGCGTACGCCTACCTGCCCGGAAGCATGGACCGTTTCCACAGCGTCGACGAGTATCGGGACGTGTTGCGGGAAGCGGGATTCGCAGAACTTTTCGCCGAGCGCATGACCCTCGGTGTGGCGCATCTCGTCGGCGGCGTGAAGTCGGGCTGACAGGCTACTCGCGCCAGAAGAGGTGGAATCCGTAGTCCGATTCGATCACCCGCGAAACCTGGCCTGGCTGTAACGAGAAGACGGTCTTTTCCACCTCCGGCTCCAGCAACCCCGGTTCGATCCAGCCCAGATCACCGCACACCAGCCTGTTCTCCGGGTCGTCGGAGAACTGCTCGGTGAGGTCGCAGAGGTCGGCGTGATCGCAATTCACCTTGCGGAGCAGGGCGCGCGCGATCTGGGCGGCCTCCGTGCGGTCGCGCCGGATACTGCCGGAGACCTGGTTGGCGTCGCGGTGGGACACCAGCAGGTGATGGATGCGCACGATGCGTACGGGTTCACGCCGGATCACGTGCCAGCCGTGCGGCGATTCCACGGGACCGCCGATGGCGCCGATCTCCAGGGACAGCAGCGCTTCTTCCAGGGTAGGTTCCAGCTCGCCGAGACCGAAGGAACCGAGATAACCGTGATTGCGCTCGGCGGTGGGGTCGTCGGAATAACGGAAAGCCATGTCGGTCATCTCGCCCTGGCCGGTGCGCAGACGGATGGCGATGCGGCGGGCTCGCTGGTGGGCTTCCTCGCGGGTGCGGGTCGAGCCGTCGGAGCTGCCGATGGTGCCCTCGAAGGCCACCAGGATATGGCTGGCGGAGAGTTCGGCGCGGTGACCGCTGCGGCTCTCGCCGGCGATGTCCTGGGAGGCCGGGTCGCGTTCACAGCCGGCAAGGAGCACGGCGCTCCCGGCCAGCATCAGTCCGGCCGCGGCGAGGACGCGACGGCGTCGCATTTCGATCAGGGGTGCCGTCATGGTCATCTCGATGGAACGGGGTCGTTTTTCATGGCGCCTCTCGGATCTTCTGGATCCGGGCGCCGTCAATCCAGACCTTTAAACTTCGGTCGGCCAGCAAGTTCCAGGATGCGTTTCGACAGGATGTGAAAGATCTGCAACTCCCAGTTCACCAGGCCCGCGCGCACGTGGAGCTGGCGGAGGTAGTTCAGGAACTTGCGGCACTCGAACTCGCTGTAGCCCACGGCGTCCATGGCCTCGGCGAGGTGTGCATACATGGTGTCCAATTCGAGCTGAGACGGCAACCGCGTGGATCGGTGCGGATGGCGGACCGACATCTCCGGGCGTGGAGGCGGCGCGCCGGATCCGGTTCCGATGCCGACCCAATCTTCCTTTCCCTGCACCGCGAGCCAGGCCTTACGGATCTCCCAGGTGTACAGCATCACCGCCTGGGCCAGGTTCAGCGACGGTTGCGACTCGTCCGTGGGCACCATGCTCACGAAGCGGCAGATGTCCACCTCGTCGTTGGTCAATCCGGTGCGCTCGGTGCCGAAGAGCAGGGCCACCTTACCCTCGCGGGCGTGCTCGACCACGCGGCGGGCGAGGTGGTGAGGGGGCAGGAGCGCGGCCTTGCGTAGCTGGCGCCGCCGGGCGGTGGTGCCGCAGACCACCAGGCAATCGGCCACCGCCTCCTCCATGGTGTCGACGATCATGGCGTCGTCGAGCACGTCCTGGGCGCCGTGGGCCAGGGCGCGGGCGGTCCGGCCCTTGGGGTTGAGTGGATCGACCAGGCGCAGCTCGCCCAGGCCCATGGTCTTCATGGCCCGACAGGTGGCGCCGATGTTGGAGGGTTCGCTCGTGCGGCTGAGCACGATGACGATGTTGGACGGTTCGGGCGCGGCCTGATCACCGATCGGGCCGGCCGGGACCGTGTCGTCCTCGAAGATGGGGTCGGGCAGCTTGTCGGTCATGTCTCCGAGCGGGTCAGCAGGACCAGAGTTTCCACGTGGGATGTCTGGGGAAACATGGGCACCGGGCGCACGCGTGTCACGGCGTAACCCACCGCGACGAGAGCCGCGCAATCGCGCGCCAGGGTGGCCGGATCGCAACTGAGATAGACCACGGCCCGCGGTTTCAGCTCGCCGAGAGCGGCCAGCACCGGTTTGCCGAGGCCGGTGCGCGGCGGGTCCACCATGACGCACGCCTCGGGCCAGTTCAGGGCCTCCTTGACCTCGGGCGCGGCCAGTTCGTCCTGAACCTGACCCTCGCGCACGGTGATCCGGTCGACCTCCACGGAACTGCGGCGCACGTTCTCGCGGGCATCCTGGGCAGCGGCGGAATCGGAGTCGATGCTGACGATGCGATCGAAACGGTCGGCCAGGCCGAGAGCGAACAGGCCGACACCGCCGTAGAGATCGGCCAGATCGCCGCCCGCAGGCAGATCGTCGAGCCAGGCCCGGACCGTGGCCAGGGCCTGCTCGGCGCCGTCGAGATTGGCCTGGAAGAAACTGTTGTGCGACACCCGGAACTTGTGGCCGGCGACCTCCATCACGAGATACGTGCGGCCCCAGTAGGGGCGATTGTTGAGGAGCAAACCCTTGAGGCCGGGTGCCGGAGCACCGTCGGCTCCGGCCTGGGCGACGATGGATTTCAGGAGCTTGGTCCGCGTCGGCGGCCCGTAGAGGGAAAGCAGCCAGCCGCCGCGCCCGTCCATGCGCACGACGATCTGCTCCATGGGCGGCAGGAACCGCAGCCAGGGCAGGATGGTCTCGGCGAAGGGCTCGACCATGACCGGGCACTGCTCCATGAGCACCACGTCGTGGCTGCCGCGGCGCTTGAGGCCGTAGGGGCCGGTGGGGTGCTGGGACAGGCGAATGCGGTTGCGGTAGGCGAGGGCCGGCGACGGCGCGGGCTCCTCGAGCGCCCCCGAAACGTCGACGCGGCCGAGTCGGGTGAAGCAGTCGAGCAGGACCTCGCGGCGAGCCGCGGCCTGGGCGTCGTCATCGAGTTGCTGCAGGTCGCAACCGCCACAGTCCGCGAAGTGGGGACAGGGCGCGTCACGGCGACCCGGGCCCGGCTCCAGGACTTCCAGGAGCTCCGCCTCGCGATATCCCTTGTGGCGCTTCGCCAAGCGCGCGCGGATAAGGTCGCCGGGGGCGGCCAGGGGCACGAAAACTGCTTCGCCTTCGTGCCGGCCCAGTCCGCGGCCGCCGGTGACGATCTTCTCGATGGCGAGATCGACGGTGTTGGTTTCTTGTTCGCTCATGGGCCCAACCTTAGCATCGGACTTGCACCGGAGCCAGGAACAACCCCACAATGCCCGGGTTCTGTCTGCTGGAGGTACGGGTGCTCGTGTCGTGTCGAACGATATCGATGGTCATGGTGATCGGACTGCTCTTGCTGTCCGGTTGCGCCTCCAAGCGTGTTTATCGCGAACCCCAGATCGGGCCCGACCCCGTCGCCGAGACCTCCGGAGATTCGCCGCCCGCCACGCCGCCACCGGCCGAACCCATCGCCCCAGGCGAGGCCGTCCACCTGGGCATCCGCGTCGCCACCCTGGCCCGCGAGCAGGTGGGCCGACCCTATCGGTGGGGAGGGGAAAGTCCCGGCCAGGGCTTCGATTGCAGCGGTCTCGTCCATTGGAGCTACGGGTGCGTGGGAATCGACCTGCCCCGGGTGGTGCAACAGCAGATGGAATCGGGGCAGAGTATCGACGGCGACCGGCTCCAGCCCGGCGATCTGGTCTTTTTCGCCATGGACGGCCGGAGCATCTCCCACGTGGGGATCTACCTCGGCAGCCGGCGGTTCGTCCACGCGCCCAGCTCGGGCCAGCCCGTCCGTGTGGATTCCCTCGACGACGTCTGGTGGCACGGGCGCTGGACCGATTCGCGGCGGGTCATCCGAAGCTGACTGCTCTTTCCGCAAGGCGCTGCTATGGTTATGATGCCTCGCTGAACGTGTCGATCCGCCTGATATCGCGAGGACCCGTTGAAGTTCGCCCCCGTCATCATGCTGTTGCTCGGCCTGGTCGCCGCAGCGCCCGGGTTGCACGGAGTGCCCTGCGCACTCGCGGCGCCCGAACCGCAGCCCGCACCTGACGACAGCCTGATGACCGCCTGGGGGCCGCACCCGGCCCGCGCCGATTCCAACACCGCCCTGCCGTCGCCCCACCGCACCCCGGCCTGGCAGACCATGGTCCTGGTGCCCTACTACATCATCGGCGTTCCGCTGACCATCGTGGACAAGGCGGGCAAGGGGGCGATCCTGGGACTCGACCGCCTCGGCGCGTTCCGGGCCACCGAGCAGGCCGTGGGCGGTATTCCCGACCCCATCGGCAACTTCTGGCTGCCCGACCTGGCCTACGGCGACGCGCAGGGCTGGCAGTTCGGCATCATCGGTCAGCGCCCCGAATTTCCGCTGCGAGGCATGCGCACCAAGCTCCGACTGGCCCTGTCCACCACCGACGCTTCGCTCTGGACCCTGGGCTCCATCGCGCCGCTCGGCGAGCAGAGCTGGATCGACTTCGGCGGCGGCTCGCTGGTCCTGGCGCGCACCGATTACTACGGAACCGGCCAGGGCACCAGCCAGGCAGACCGCTCTTACTACCGTCGCGACAGCGACTGGTTCGGCGCCAGCTGGCGGCAGGACTTCGGCGATCATTTCGAGTTCTTGGCGCTCTCTCACTATTCCACCCAGCGTGCCCGCGAGAGCCGCTACGAGACCGACCGCGCACTGGAGATCGTGTTCGCCGACGACATTCCCTACGGCTACGACATGGCCAGCTCCGGACTCACCGGTGGAATCCAGATCGGCTACGACAGCACCGACCAGACCGGCCGCCCGGACCGCGGTACCCGCTTCCTGGTCTTCACCCAGTACTTCGAACCCACCGATGACACGCAAACCCGATTCTGGACCAACGGCGCCACCGTCGAACATTACCTGCAGTTGGGCCGGCCGCAACGCACCCTGGCCATCAAGGGCTGGTGGCTCCGGGAGCGTCCACTCGAAGGCGACCCCGTCCCATTCACGCGCCTGCTCCGCAACCGGGTGCCTTACCAGTTGCGGTCGTACAGTTCGGCGCGCTTCCACGCCACGGGCTTGACGGGGCTCACGGCGGAATACCGCTGGCCGGCCTGGATCCAGAACAAGCCCGCGGGTTCGGGAATCGACGCCTACGTCTTCGGCGACATCGGGCAGCCGTTCGACCACGCCGATGAGGTCGCCCTGGACAACCTGCTCTGGAGTGCGGGATTCGGATTCCGGGTCATCAACCAGAGGGCCGATTTCTCCATCAAGCTCGAGATCGCGTACGGCGACGAGGGAACGCAGGTGCGGGTCTCCACCCAGCAACTCTTCCAGTTCATCAAGGCAGGATTTTATGACGGTAGTGAACCGGTTCCGGTGCTGCGCTGAGCGCACCGCCATCTGCCTGCTCGTCGTGGTCGCCGTGGCCACGGCGGCCGCGGCATGGGACCGGCCGCCGCTCGAAGACGCACCCGTGATCTGGTATGCCGGCGACGACCGGCAGATCGGCGTGCCTGCCGAGTACGACCCGGCCCTCATCGTCACCGAGGTCGACGCGACGGTGTCCCAGCCCGTGGCCCGGGCCCTGAATCCCGTGCGCTGGTTCGTCGGCGGTGGTCCCGCGGCCGGCGTCAACGCCCTGGACGAGGTGCCCGATTCGGCCTGGTTCACCAACCGCATGGGCCTGCGCCGGCTTTCAACCCTCGAACTGGCCACCGGATCCGGCGCGGAGGGCCCTGATCGCAGCGAGCCCTGGGAGATCGTGGGCGCCAAGACCGAGGGCGTGACCGCAGGCTTCCGCATCCGAGACGCCCGCGGTCAGATCTGGTTGCTGAAATTCGATCCCCCCGCCCTGCCCGGCCAGTCGATTCGCGCCGGCGTGGTCTCCAACCTGATCATGCATGCCTGCGGCTACAACACGCCCGTGGACCGTCTGGTGATCTTCGACCGCGACCAGCTCAGCGTGGGCGAGGGCGCCAGCCTGCGGACCATTCGCGGTCAGGGCGGAAACCTGCAACTCACCGAGGCCAACCTCGACTCGGTGCTCCAGGCCACCAACTCCGTGTTCGGCGGTCACTACCACTGTCTCGCCAGCCGGTACCTCGACGGCGAACCCCTCGGCCCCATCACGCACCGCGGCACCCGCGCCGACGATCCCAACGACACCGTGCCTCACGAGAACCGTCGCGAGTGGCGTGCCTTGCGCGTGTTCTGTGCCTGGGTCGACCACATCGACATGAAGATCCAGAACAGCCTGGACATGTACGTGGGCGAACCAGATCAGGGCCATGTCCGGCACTATCTCATCGACTTCGCCAGCACGCTGGGCGCCAGCGGAGCCGAGCCCTTCGCCAAGTTCGGCTACGAGTACGGGATCGACCTCTGGGCCACGGTCCGCCGCACGGTGACCCTCGGCATCAGCCAGGACGTCTGGCAACGGATCGCCTGGCCCGAGCACCTCGCCGAGGTGGGTTACTTCTCGGCCGACCGCTTCGAACCCCGCGCCTGGCGACCCATCTCGCCCCACGCCGCCATGGCCAATCTCGACGACCGCGACGGCTACTGGGCCGCCAAGATCGTCTCGTCGTTCACCGATGCGGACCTGCACGTGCTCGTGACGCAGGGCGAGTATCAGGACCCTCGCGCCGTGGACTATCTGGTGGATCACCTCGGCCGCCGTCGCGATCTCGTGGCCCGCGCCTGGTTCGACCGGGTCGCGCCGCTGGACTACTTCCTGCGCGACGGCGACAGCCTGGTGGGCCGCGATCTGGGCCAGGAGCGGGGCCTCTACCCCGATGTACCGACGTCCTACGGCTGGCGCGCCCGCCCGGTGCGCGACGACCGCTCCAGCGCCCTCGATTGGAGCGATTGGCAGACCACGTCGCAGGTTCGACTGGACCTGGCCGATTTCGATCCGTCATTCGGGTCCGCACCGGATGACCACCGCTTCGTGGCGGTCCAGTGGGGACTGCAGCGCGGCGACCGCACCTGGGATCCGGTCACGGTCTACCTGACCGTCGACGGAGCACGCACCATCGCCGTCGATCGCTGACGCCGACCTGCCGCCTGGTCGGTAACGCCGACACCCGGCGGCAAATTCTTCACCTCTCCGCACTGCAACTCCCCGTCGTGCCTCCGTTTGCCGTCTATCGCAAATGGTTTCATGACAGTGCGTTGAACGGGCGGGCGCCGCCGTTCAGATCGTTGCGGCTCCTGGCACGCACTTTGCGATTAGTGGTTCATCATCCCGACGCAGTCGCCATCAGGCGACCGTTCGCATGAACCTGAGGTGGCTCATGACGATCACCGATGTGCAGACACAGGTAGAAGACATCGCACAGGCCCTGGTCCTGCTCGACCCCACCGATACGGCGGGCGTGGTGGAACTGGGCGAACAGCTTGCATCCCTGACCGAGATCCTGCGCGAGGGGGGGCGGGAAACGGAAGCGGTGGCGGCTGAGAACGCCGCGGCCCTTGCCGCCGGTTGCGCCGGTGGGGACGAGGTTCCCGCTGCCGTGATCGCTGCCCTGTCGCAGGCCGTCGAGGCGGTTCAGATCTGTCTCGAACAGCCGGATCCGCCCACGGAGGAAGGTGCAGAGATCGCCGAATCCGACACCGTCACCGAACGCCCGGAGGGACTGACCCTCTCGCAACTGGTGGACGAAGACATCGTGGCCGAGTTCCTCAGCCGCCAGACCGATGCCCTGGGTGACGTCGAGAAGCTCATTCTGGCCTTCGAGTCGGATGACGCCGGGGAATCCATGCAGGAACTGAAGCGCTGGTTCCATACCCTCAAGGGGGAATCGGGACTGCTGGGCTTGACCGACATGTCCGAGGTGTGCCATGCCACCGAGGACATGATCCAGGCCGAGCCGCCGGCGATCTGCGTCGATCGCCTGCTCGGCGTCCTCGACTGGTTGCTGTCGTGCTTCGAGTATCTGGAGGAGAAGGGCCCGCAGCCCGCATCTGCGGAGGAACTGGCCGTGGTGCTGCGCACGCCGCTGGAGGCGGACCCGGATACCGTGGCCGAGGCAGACGCCGAGGTCGTAATCGAATTGGCAGAAGAAGAGGCGCCCGAGGCCGACGTGGAGTCCGGCGAGATCGTTGAGCCCGAGCCCGAGGCTGCGCCCGTGGAGCTTCCGCAGGTGATCTTGCCCGACTATGCCGGCAAGAACCTTCTGGAAGGCGACGTGAGTCTGCTCCAGGATTTCATCGGCGAATCCCACGAGCACCTCGAGGCCTCCGAGGCCCATCTGCTCGAGATCGAATCCGATTCCCAGGCCATCGAGCCGCTCAACGCCGTGTTCCGCGGCTTCCACACCATCAAGGGGCTGGCGGGTTTCGCCGAGCTGGACCATATCCAGGAGCTCGCGCACAAGGCCGAGAACCTGCTGGACATGGCGCGCAAGGGTGAGCTGGACCTGAGCGGCGGCTCCATGGACCTGGTGTTCGAGTCCGTGGACATGATGAAGCGCCTCGTCGAGGGTGTGGTGGAGGCTCTGGCTTCCAACGGGCATCCCGACGAGGTGGACGCATTGCCGTCGCTGGTGGCCAGGCTCATCGCCGCGACCGAGGGAGCGCCGGTTGCGGCCGCCCCGGCGCCCGCGCTGGACGCCGAACCGTCTCCGGAGGCGGCACCCGCCAAATCCGGATTCGTGCCCCTGTCGAACATGAAGAAGCCCGCAGCCGGCAGCTCCGGCTTCGTGCCTTTGTCGAACATGAAGAAGGCTGCGCCGACTGCGCCGACGCCCCCGGCCGCCACCGCCAAGCCAGCCGGAAAATCCGCAGCCGCGGTGAAGGTCAAGGAAGCCGTGCGCGTGGACGCCGAACGGCTCGACCGCCTCATCGAGACCATCGGCGAAATGGTCATCGCCGAGTCCATGGTCAGCCAGAACCAGGAACTCCGCGACGGCATGTCGGTGAAGCTGGCCAAGGACCTCGACCACCTCGACAAGATCTCCCGCGAACTGCAGGAGATCGGCATGTCGCTGCGCATGGTCCCGGTGCGCCCGGTGTTCCAGAAGATGGCGCGCCTGGTCCGCGATCTGGCCAAGAAGACCGGCCGCAAGGTCGAGTTCGCCATGGCCGGCGAGGACACCGAGCTGGACAAGAACGTGGTCGACAAGATCGGCGATCCGCTGGTGCACATGGTGCGCAATGCTGTCGATCACGGTCTCGAGCCCACCAACGAGGAACGCGTCACCGCGGGCAAGCCCGAGGCGGGCAAGGTCACCCTGCGCGCCTTCCACAAGGGCGGCAACATCTGCATCGAGATCGAGGACGACGGCCGTGGCCTGCCCAGGGACAAGATTCTGGCGAAGGCCATCGAGCGCGGCCTCGTGCGCGAGGGCGACAACCTTTCGGACCGCGACATCAACAACCTCATCTTCGAGCCCGGTTTCTCCACGGCCAAGGAAGTCACCGACATCTCCGGCCGCGGCGTCGGCATGGACGTGGTGCGCCGGAACATCGAGGAACTGAGAGGCACTTGCGAGATCACCTCGACGCCCGGACAGGGCTCGAGGTTCAGCATCAAGCTGCCGCTGACCCTGGCCATCATCGAGGGCATGGTCATCAGCTGCGGCAGCGAGCACTACATCGTGCCGACCCTTTCAGTGGTGCGACTGGTGCGCCCGTCGATGAACGATATCTCCATGGTCTTCGACCGCGGCGAGATGCTGGCCTTCGAGGACGAGCACCTGCCCCTGTTCCGCCTGGGCCGGTTGTTCGGAGTGGAGGCCTCCAAGCACGACGTCGAGGACGCCGTGGTGGTGGTCGTGGAGGAGGAGGGCCGCAAGATGGGCCTCCTGGCGGACGACCTGCTGGGCCAGCAGTCCATCGTCATCAAGAGCCTCGGCGAGTCCATGCAGGACACCGAGGGTGTGGCCGGCGGCGCCATCATGTCCGACGGCAACGTGGCCCTGATCCTGGACGTGGCCGGCCTGGTCCGGGTCGCCCACGCTTCCAGCTCGATTGTCGAACCGGTGGACGAGGTCGCCGACGAGGCGGACGACGCTGCCGTGAGTGAAATGGAAACCGGCTTGCCAGCGGATGTCGACCCCGCCGACGAGCCCACGGACTAGAACCCCAGCATCCGGGACGCCGCCGACGTGGCCGGTCCCGCAACCTTGGAGGATGAGCGAATGTCCACCGACATCCTGGCGGCCACACTGGCCAAGCCCGGCAAGTATCTCTCCTTCGTCCTGGGCCGTGAGGAGTACGGCCTGGAGATCCTGAAGGTCCAGGAGATCATCGGCATCATGGACGTGACCCGGGTCCCGCGCACGCCGTCGTACGTGCGCGGCGTGATCAACCTCCGGGGCCGCGTGATCCCGGTGGTCGATCTACGCAGCAAGTTCCAGATGCCCACCATCGAGGACACCGAGAAGACCTGTGTCATCGTGGTCCAGGTCACCCAGGGCGACCTCACCGTCACCATGGGCGTGATCGTGGACGAGGTCTCCGAGGTGCTGAGCTTCACGCAGGAACAGATCGAGGCCGCGCCGAGCTTCGGCGGCGGCATGGACGAGGCCGAGTACATCACGGGTATGGGGAAACTGGGGAAGAAGGTGGTGATCCTGCTGGACGCCGACCGCGTGCTGAAGGGGGAGGAACTCGAAGCCGTGGCCCAGGCCGCTCAGTAGCTTTCGCATGCCGCGGGTCCGCCGCGGCGATTTGATCGGAGTCCGCCGTGCCCAATGTTTTGCTGGAAAGACGACAGGCTCAGCCTGGAATCCAGACTGTCACAATCGACATCTCGGATATGAAGATGTCGCAGGATCCCAACGATATCCTGGTGACATACTCCCTGGGATCGTGCGTGGGGCTCGCGCTCTACGACAAGGTCATCAAGGTGGGTGGTCTGATCCACTGCATGCTGCCCCTGTCCAAGATCGATAAAGAGAAAGCCGCAGTACGCCCGTTCATGTTCGTGGACACGGGTGTCACGCGGCTGTTGAGCGAACTTTTCCAGAAGGGTGCCCAGCGCCAGAACCTGGTGGCCAAGGTGGCCGGAGCCGGCTCGCCTCTGGGCAAGGAAGAGACCTTCAGGATCGGCCAGAGGAACTACACGATCCTGCGCAAGCTCCTGTGGAAGAACAATATCCTCATCGACACCGAGGACATCGGCGGCTCCAAGGCCCGCACGATGTATCTGTACCTGGAAGATGGTCTGGTGACCGTGAAGAGCGAGGGAAAGGAAGTGCCGCTATGAGCCGACGTGACGAGATCCTGTCGCTGGTCGACACGGTGCCGTCGTTGCCTGCAGTGGTTTGCCAGCTGCAGGAATACCTGGACGACCCCGAGGTCAATTTCGACCAGCTATCGCGGGTGATCGAGTGCGATCCCGGCCTCACCGCCAACGTGCTGCAGCTGGCCAACTCGGCCTACTTCGGCTGGCAGGGCGGAATCGGATCGGTGCGCGACGCCATCAGTCGCCTCGGCACCAAGCGCATCTTCCAGATGGTGCTCTGCATGTCGGTGGCGCCCATGGTGCGCAAGCCCATCAAGGGTTACGACCTCGACTCGGACAGCCTCTGGCAGCACTCGGTTGCCGTGGCCATCTGCGCCGAGAAGATCGCCGCCAAGCGCCGCCCGGACGTTCAGCCCCATGCCTTCACGGCAGGGCTTCTGCACGACGTGGGCAAGGTGCTGCTGGGCACCTTCGTCGATGTGGACGACGCGCCCATCAAGGAACTGGTGGAGCTGGACAACCTGACCTTCAACGAGGCCGAGCGCATGGTGCTCGGCGTCGACCATGCCGAGGTCGGAGCGCACCTGCTCGAGAAGTGGAATCTGCCTCAGAACGTGGCAACGGTCACGCGCTGGCACCACGAACCCGCCCGCCTCGAAGGCGATCAGCGCGACCTCGTGGACCTGATCCACGTGTCCGACGTGATCTGCCTCGACTGCGGCTGGGGTCTGGGCAGCGACGGTCTGCAGTACCGCCTCGACGAGGATGCCGCGGCCCGTCTCGACCTCAAGTCCGGGGACGCGGAAGAAGCCGCCGCCCAGGTGATGATCGGCCTGGATGAACTGCTCCAGGTCTTCACTCCCGATCAGAAGGGAGCAAGTGATGGCGTTCAACATCCTGCTCGTTGACGACTCGATGACTGTCCGCAAGGTCATCACCAAGGCTCTGCAACTCGCCGAGGTCGACATCGGTGAACTCTTCGAGGCCGGCCACGGCGTCGAGGCCCTCGAGGTCCTGGAGAACGAATGGGTCGACCTGGTGTTCGCCGATATCATGATGCCGGTGATGGACGGCGAGGAGTTCGTCCGCAAGCTGAACGAGAGCGGCGCGATCAAGGAACTTCCCGTGATCATCGTCTCCTCGGCCGGCAGTGAACCGCGCGTGCAACGCCTGAAGGAATTGGGCGTGCGCGACTACATCCAGAAACCGTTCACGCCCGAGCAGATTCGCGAGGTCGTGGACTCGGTGATGGGGGTGTCCGCCAATGAATGATCAGACGCAACCGACCCTCGAGCAGACCTTCATCAGCGTGGTGGAGAAGCTCACCTTCATGTTCGGCGAGCAGGTGGAACCTGCCGAGATCGACGCCGGACCGGAGACCTGGGTACAGTCGATCCTCGAGTTCACCGGTGACGTCACCGGGAGTCTCGCGGTGATCGTGCCCGAGTCGCTGCAGCCGGAGATCGCCGCCAACATCCTGGGCCTCGACGCCGACGGGCTGGACACCAGGGAAGTGCTCGACGACGCGCTGGGCGAGGTGCTCAACGTGGTCTCGGGGCACGTGATCATGGCCCTCGCCGGCCCCGGTGCGAACTTCCAGCTCTCGCCGCCGGTCAACTCGATTCTGAGCCTCGACGCCCGTGATGCGCTGCTGGTCGACGAGAATTCCACCGCCTTCCTCCTGGACGAGGAGCCGGTGCTGTTGAACCTCAAGCTGTCGCAGGAGTGACCATGATCAAGGTGCTCATCGTCGACGACTCGCCCGTGGTCCGTCAGCTCTTCCGCAGAGGGCTATCGAGTGATCCTGACATCGAGGTGGTGGGGGAGGCGCCCGATCCCTACGTGGCGCGCGACCTCATCGTCCAGCTCAAGCCGGACGTGCTGACGCTGGATATCGAGATGCCGCGCATGGACGGCCTCACCTTCCTGGGCAAGCTGATGAAGCATTTCCCCATGCCCGTGGTGATCTGCTCGTCGCTCACCAAGGCGGGCAGCGACAAGGCCATGGAGGCCCTCAGCCTGCATGCCATGGAAGTCATGAGCAAGAACCTGGAAGTGGGTCCGGCCATGGTGAGCGAACTGGTGCGCAAGGTGAAGGCGGCAGCGGCGTCGCGGATGGACCGGCGGCCGGTGCCACGGTCGACCACCGCGGTTCCCAGACCCATGACCCACACCGGCGGCAAGTCGGTACGCGGCCTGATCGCCGTGGGCTCGAGCACCGGTGGCCCGGAGGCCCTGTCGCGGGTGCTCGCACCGTTGCCGGCAGTGACCCCGCCCATCGTCATCGTCCAGCACATGCCACCCATGTTCACCGCCTCCCTGGCCGAGCGGCTCGACCGCATGAGTGCCGTCGAGGTGCGCGAGGCCAAGAACGGCGACCAGCTCCACACCGGCCTGGCGCTCATCGCGCCGGGCGACCGCCACATGCTGGTGATGGGGCGTCCGGGCAGCTATCGCGTTGAGTTGCGTGACGGGCCGCGCGTGGGCCTGCACAAGCCCGCGGTAGAGGTCCTGTTCAAATCGGTGGCCCGCGCGGCCGGTCCCGACGCCGTGGGCGTCATGCTCACCGGCATGGGTGGAGACGGCTCCAAGGGCATGCGCGAGATGCACGACGCCGGCGCCTGGAGCATCGCCCAGAACGAGGAGACCTGCGTGGTCTACGGCATGCCGCGCGAGGCCGTGATCCAGGGCGGCGTCGATGAGGAAGTCGCTCTCGACGAGATCTCCCGCCACGTCCTCAAGGCCGTCACCAGCAAGCCCACCACCGCCCGCGTCTGACCAGACGACTCCAGCCGAACGAAAGACCCCGCCAATCGTGGCGGGGTCTCTCCGTATCCTGCGGACTATGCGGATAGTTCGTTCCATGGCGCCGGGCGCCGAAGTCTAGCGACCGACGATGGTCAACGTCGCCGGTCCGAACGCGGTCTGACCGCGCAGGTCGAACCGTTTGGAGGCTTCGTAGATCCAGGCCTCCGGCGTGCCGTCGGCGGGCGGTTCGTAGGCCACGGGTTCGGTCGGCGTCACGTGGGGGTTCATGTTGATGCGATTCAACTGCCCCCGCATGTTGTTGAAGATCTCGCTGAGACCGTCGAGCACGGCCTCCGAAACGGCGCCTTCGCTCAGCATGTCGCGGAGGGTAGCTTCCGGCATCATGATCAAGCCGCCGCCGAGGTACAGCGAGGCGGAGAGATCGGTGAGGATGGCCCCCTCGATCGCGCCGTCGGCCGTCTTCAGCCAGGTGATGTAGGTGCCGAATGTGGGTTGCTTCAGGTTCGGTCCCTCGCCGGGGGCGAGGGGCGGCCGGTTCCCCAGGAACATGGTCAAAAGGTCGAGGACGGCCTTGGGTTCGGGTAGGGTCAGAGTCACGATCGACCTTCCTGCCAGATGATGATCACATGAACCACGATCCCGTCGGGACCGTTGAGGCTCTGGGACAGTCCCTGCAGCCCCGAAGCGAAGAAATCGATGCAGCCGCGCCCCTCCATGAAGAGAGGCAGACCGATCTGCACGCGTTCGCCGGCTTCGAGACGGCTCGCCTTGAAGACTCCCGCGGCGACGTTGCCGATTTCACCGACACCGTCTGCGAGGTCCTCCATCGCCGGTTCCTCGTCCGCCTCCATGGCGAAGAGGATCCGGGTCAGTTTCTGACAGCTGTCCTTGCTCCCCATGACGGCCAGGTTCCAGCCGCCACCCTCCTCCGTCGTCAAGGCAATGCTGCTGCCGAAATCCACCGCTGCGTCGCGGGGATCGCTCGGGTTCGCGTCCACTTCCAGCTTGAGCCCCATCTGGATCTCGCACGTGTCGACCACCGCATTGGTGGCCTCCTGCAGGACGTTGATGGGCAGGTTCGCCGTCGCTGGAGTCTCCACGCTCGTCTGGGTCGTCATTTGAGAAACGCCTCCCGGTTTCACGCCGCTCTGCCAGATCAGGACGACCTGGAGGGAGGTTCCCTCCGGTCCGGCCAGACGCTGGGAGACGGCATTGACACCCTTGCTGAAAAATCTCAACCAGCTGCTGCCACGCATGAACAGCGGCAATCCAAGCTGGTACTGTTCGCCATACTCGCTTCGGCGCGCCTTCCACATACCGGCGGCCACATTGGGAATCTCATTGAGTGCGTCGGCCAGGTCGGCCAGGGTCGCTTCTTCTTCGTCACCGAGGTCGAAAAACTTCCGGGTCAGCCAGGCGGCCGTGGTCTCGTCGCAAACGACGGCGTAGGTGAAGTTCGCTCCATTGCCGGTCAGCGCGATGGTGGCGCCGTAGTTGATGGCCTCGCAATTGGGCGTCTCCGGTGTGCCGACCAGTTCGAAATTCGCGCCGATCTGGACGCGAAAGGTCTCCCGGGCCGCGGTGACCGCGTCGCCGAGGGCCTCCAGCTTGAGCATGAGGTCCTGCTGCTGTTCCGGCGTGATGGTCGCACTGGAGACGCTCACTACACGAACGCTCCGAGGACCTGGCCCATATCTTCGGCGGTGAAAGGCTTGGCGAGCAGGAAGAGCGCGCCGCCTTCGGTAGCCGCATCGACCATCTCGGCCGTGCTCTCGGACGTCACGAATCCGAACGGGATCTCGATCCCCTCGGCATTGAGCGCCCTCAGGAACTCGATGCCCGTCATCTCCGGCATGTGCCAGTCCGAGAGGATCAGGTCCGGGTTCTCGGCCTTGACCACCTCGAGGGCTTCGCGTCCGTTCTCGGCCTCCACGATGTCGTGTCCCTCGTAGCCGGCCTGGCGGATCGTGCGCGAGACGATGCGACGCATGGCTCGGCTGTCGTCCACGACCAGGATCTTCATGTCTGTTTCCTCCGTCTCGAGTGCCAATGGAGGGGTGGCCGTCCACCGTCGAGGGCATCGCGGCCAAACCGTTTCACCATGCATCGACGCGAATTCGCGGAGATTGAGCAAATTTCAGACCGACGTTCCGGGCCAGGCCGGACCGGCCTGGAACGGTCTCTCAGCAGCGATTCCGGCAAGAAGGCGGAAATCAGTCGGTGGGAATGGCGGGGCCGGACAGTTCCCGGCGGCGGATTTCGCCGTCCGGGCCGACCAGCAGCTTGGCACTCTGCGTCAGGGCCTCACTCACGGCTCCGGGCAGGTCCATGGCCTGGGACATCTCCGCCAGGGTGTCGGCGCGGGCGTCGAGCACCGGCCGCGGCGAGCGGATGGAGCAACAGTCGCGATACGGCTGGATGGAGACCTCGTAGGCGCCGATGCGCTGACTGCGCGCGGTGATCTCTTCCTTGTCCAGCCCGATCAACGGCCGCATGACGGGCAGCTCCAGGTCCGGGCCGATGGCGGCCAGGTTGTGCAGCGTCTGGCTGGCGACCTGTCCCAGGCTGTCTCCCGACGCCAGGGCCAGGCAGTTCTCGCGTCGGGCCACCACGTGCGCCGTCTTGAACATGAATCGGCGGAACATGACCATGTCGTACGATTCACGCACGTGGTCCATGGCTCGCATCTCGTAGGGAACCACCGGCACCAGGTAGAGCGTCAGCGGCACCGGCGACCACTCGGCCAGGATGCGCGCCAGCTCGACGATCTTGTCCGCGTCGGCTTCCTTCACCGAGCGGCCGGCGAAGAAGTGCACGAAGGTGGGACGGATGCCGCGTCGCATGAGCATCCAGGCCGCCACGGGCGAATCGATGCCCCCCGACAGCAGACAGCATATCCGTCCGCCGGTGCCCGCAGGCAGACCGCCGGCGCCGGGGCGCTTGCCGGTGAATACCAGGATGCGCTCGCGCAGGACCAGCACGTGCACCGTGAAGTCGGGATGGTGCATTCGTGCGGGCAACTGGATGGCCGCGCCCACCGCCGTGCCGATGATCCGGCTGATCTCCGGGGAGGTGAGGCCGTAGTCGTGGTCGCTGCGACGCGTATCCACCTTGAAGGTGTGCGCCATGCCCACGTCGCGCATGGCCATGGTCACTGCCTGCAGGGCCACCTCGTCCATCTCGCTGCCGTCTTCCAGCCTCGGTATCGCCACCGCCGGGGAGATCCAGCGAATCCCGAACACCTTTTCCAGCTTCTCCGCGCACGCCTCGGCCCGCTCCGGATCGTCCAGCCAGACGAGGTAACGGCTCTCCACGTGGTTCATGTTGGCCACGGGCTCGCCGGCCAGGGCCCGTCGCATGTTGTTGAGCAACCGGCGCTGGAACACGGGCCGGTTCTTGCCCTTGAGAGCGATCTCGGAGTAGGTGACCACGAGGACGGTGGACTGATTCACGGACATGGACTCTCCGGCGGATTCGGTTCACGAGTTGATCGGGCGACGGGCTGATGTATCCTGGATCGGATCCGAGAAGTAACCAGGGGCGCCGCCTCGGCGCAAGCCCACGAGGAGCGGACCATGGACAAGGTACACGGAATCACCCTGGATATCGCCCCCAGCGAGGCGTTTCTACCTCCGGCCGACCTTGCCGCCCTCGCACCCAGGGTGTCCGCCGTGGCCGCCGACCTCGCCGCCGGGCGCGGTCCGGGCAGCGAATATCTCGGCTGGCTGGACCTGCCGGCCACCATCTCCGGTCAGCATCTCGACAGCCTCGAAGCGGCAGGCGTGCAGGCGCAATCGGACTGCGAGGTCTGTGTGGTGATCGGCATCGGGGGCAGCTACCTCGGAGCCCGCGCCGTGCTCGACGCCCTGGGCGGATCGGCGGCCGGCGCGCCGGAGATCGTGTTCGCCGGCACCGGCCTCTGCACCGCGTCCCTGCGCCGGGCGCTGGCCGCCGTGAAGGGTCGCGACTTCCGCCTGGTGGTGATCTCCAAGTCCGGCACCACGCTCGAGCCTGCGGTGAGCTTCCGGATCCTGCGCGGCCTGCTCCAGGAGCGCTACGGAGAGGAAGGCGCCGCCGCGCGGATCGACGCGGTGACCGACGCGTCCCGGGGCGCCCTGCGTCAGCTCGCCGACCAGAGCGGCTGGCGGACGTGGATCATCCCCGACGACGTGGGCGGGCGCTTCTCCGTGCTCACCCCGGTGGGCCTCCTGCCCCTGGCCATGGCCGGGGTAGACATTCGCGGCCTCGTTGTCGGCGCCGCCGACATGCGCGAAGTGTGCCTCACCGACGACATGCGTGCCAATCCGGCCCACCTCTATGCGGCCACCCGGTTCGGTCTCTACGAGCGCGGATTCCACACCGAGGTCCTGGCCACCTTCCACTCCGGCCTGGCCACCATCGGCGAGTGGTGGAAGCAGCTCTACGGTGAAAGCGAGGGCAAGGAGGGCAAGGGCATCTTCCCGGCGTCCACGGTCTACACCACCGACCTGCACAGCCTCGGCCAGTACGTGCAGGACGGGCGTCGCAACCTCCTGGAGACCTTCCTCGTGGTGCGCGAAGACGAACCCGCGATCAAGGTTCCGAAGGACCCAGGCGGCGGCGAGGGCCTCGATGGGCTGGATTACCTGGTGGGTCAGCGGCTCGACGCCATCAACTGGAAGGCCTACGAGGGGACGCTGGAGGCCCACGGCGAGGGCGGCGTGCCTTGCCTCTCCTTGCAGCTGGACTGCGTGACGGCCGGCGCGATCGGGGGGCTGATCTCCCTCTTCGAGAAGGGCGTGGCGGTGGGCGGTCGTCTGCTCGACGTCAACCCCTTCGACCAGCCCGGGGTCGAGGCCTACAAGCGGGCCATGTTCCGGCTCCTTGGCAAGCCGGGAGCCTGAGCAGGGATCGGCGGTTTCCTGGGCACGGGATCTGCACTAGTGTTCGCACCATGAGCATCCGTAGCACCCCGCGAGGGCGGCAGCGCGGCCGTCCTCGTCTGCATTTCCTGGTTCTGGTGATCCTGTTGCTGGCGACGGTCGGCCCCGTCCTCGCCGATCAGCAGGATGTGCCGGACCGCACCTTGCGCCTCGAGTCCCTCTCCATCGTGCCCGACGACCCGGGCACCCAGGCTCTCGTGCGCCGGCATCTGTCGCTGGCGCCGGGATCGCCGCTGGACGTGGCTGCCCTCAACCTGGCCCGCCAGGCCCTGGAGGAGACGGGGTACTTCCGCGACGTCTTCCTCTACACCGCGCGCGGTTCGAGTACCGGCCAGGTGATCCTCTACGTGGAGGTCGAGCTGGACCGTCGATTGCGGTTCCTCACCGGCTATGGCTACGCGCCCATGGACGGCTGGTATCTCAATCTGATCGGCGCGCGACTGCTGAACCGCCCGCGTCCCGGCTCGGAGATGCGCCTGGCCTGGCGAGACGGTTTTCACATCAGGGGTCTCTATCTCGAGGGCAAGCTGCCCACCGGCGAGCGGGCCGGCGAATTCTGGCGCGGTGAGCTGTTCTCCATGACCAAGGCCTGGTTCGTGTACGATCAGCGCGAGGCGTGGCGACAGGACATCGAACAGGTCTCCCTGCGCATCGGTCGACAGGTCCCGCTTGGTGACAACGGTTCAGTCACGGCCTGGGGCGGACTCAGCCGGGTCGATCCCGAAGACGAACTCTCCGCCTATTTCGACGACGACGATCAGGAACGTCCCGCCGCCGACCTCATTCCCGCTTCCACCACGTCGGTCGGCCTGCTCGATCTCTGGGTCGAGGGCGAGTGGTCTCGACGCGACCCGGTGCGGCCCTGGTGGAGCGGAACCTGGCTCGGAGCCCGCTTGCGGGCCAGCCACGAGGGCGGCGGTTCCGCCTTCGCCACGGTGGAACTGGACGCCCGCCGCTACTGGCCACTGAGCGACACCATGGCCCTGGCCGGACGCGCGCGCGGCGCCCACGCCACCAGCGACACCCCCTACCACCAGCGCTTCCAGTTCGGCGGCGTGTACTCGGTGCGCGGCTACGACTTCGCCTACCTGAGCGGACCGCTGGGCGCCGCCGATCTGCTGCAGGCCAACCTCGAACTCCGCACCCCGTTGCTCGACCGCGACGCCGCTCTGCCCCGGGTCACCGGACTGCTCTTCGTGGATACCGGCCAGTGCTGGAACGAGGGCGGCTCCAGTTTCGGCTGGACCATGGGCGCCGGCTATGGCGTTCGGGTGCGGCTGCCCTGGGTCCAGTACCTCGGCCTCGACGTCGGATACCCCATCGTGAAGCTCGACGACATCTCGCCCTTCGTCCTGAACTTTCACCTGGGATGGTCTTTCTGAGCCATGCGCCTCGCCCGGATCAGCATCGCCCTCCTTCTGCTCGTGATGGCCCCGGTGGCCATTGCGGGCGGAGCCGGCGCGTCCGTGGTCTCGGCCGAGGTTCACGCTCGTGACGCCTGGCTGCACGCCAGCGTGCAGTTCGCCGATCTCCTGGACCTCAGGACAGCCAGCACCATCGACAGCGGCCTGTCCGGGGTCTGCGCCTTCGAGGTCAGCGTGCTCGGCCCGGGTGATACCGCCCTCGGCCGCCGCACCTGGACCCTGCGTCTGGAGCACGATCTCTGGGAAGACCGCTACGTCATCGTCGGACCCGACGGAGAGACCGAAGTCTCCGGGCTCGCCGCCATGGATTCGGTGGTCTCGCGCATCGACGGCGTTCGGCTGCTGCCGATGAGCCGGCTCGAACCCGACGTCGAGTATCATCTCACCGTGGTGGTGGAGGTCCTGCCGCTGGCCGTGGAGGATCAGGACCGCCTCTCCCGCTACATCAGTCGCCGCGGCGGCGGCACCCGCGAGGAACTGGATCTCGATCTGGGCTCGATCTTCGGCCGGCTCTTCCAGGGCGGCCGGTCGGGCCGGACCAGCATCTCGCACCACGGACCGACCTTCCGACCGCGAACCCTGGAGGTGCGGCCATGACCGGATCCCGGCACGCATTGAGCCTCCGCTGGCGGCTGATCCTGCTCATCGTCTTCGTCACGGGACTGCCGGCGGCAACCGGCGTGATGGTGGCCCGACACCAGACCCGCAACGTCCTGGACGTGGTCCTCACCCCGCAACTCGATCACGCCCTGGACGCCGGCGTGCGCCAGGCTCGTCAAGGCTACCAGGCGGCGCGATCGGACCTGGCCGCGACCGCCGAGACCCTGGCCGCCTCCTGGCAAACCGGCGGCGACGACTCCGAGGCCCGGCGAGACCGTTTCGCCACGGCCGTGAGCGATCGCCTCGATACCACCGACCGCGCCGAACTCCAGGGGCCCACCGGACAGCGCATCATTCTGCAGCCCGGCGTCGCCGAAGGCCCGGCGGCGCGGTCGCCCGACGGTCCGCCGCAGTTCGTGGTCGCGTCGACCGATCTCGGCGAGGGCTGGCGACTCGAACTGACCCGCTCCCTCGACACGGCCTGGCGTGACGACGCCGCTCTCCTGGCAGACACCCTGCAGATGGTTCGCAGCCTCCGCCTGGCGCGCGGCTGGCTCGAGCGCAGCTTCACTTGGCTGCCCATCCTGGTGGCGTTCGTACTCGCTCTCGGCGGCGGACTGGTGGCCGCCACGCGCCTCGGTTCCGGCATCACCGAGCCGGTGAACCGGCTGGTGGCCGGCACGGAGGAAGTGGCGGCCGGACGCTGGCACGTCCAGGTGCCGGTGGAGCGACACGACGAGCTTGGTCGGCTGTCCGAAGGCTTCAACACCATGGTGCGGACCCTCGACCTGCAGAGCCGCCGCCTGGTAGACCTGCAGAAGATGGCCGGCTGGCGCGAGATGGCGCGGGCCCTGGCCCACGAGGTCAAGAACCCGCTGACGCCCATCCAGTTGACCGTGGAAGAGATCCGCGCCCGGTATCCTGGCGGCGACCCGGAGTACGAGGCTCTCCTGCAGGAGTGCACGCGTATCGTGATCGAGGAGGTCGAGAGTCTGCGGTCGGTGGTGGCCCGTTTCCGCGAGTTCTCGCGACCGGTGGAGCTGGCGCCCATACCAACGGATCTGGGCCAGCTGGTGCGCGACGTGGCGGCCCTGCAGCGAGACCTCCGCGTGGATGTGCGGGTGGCGCGCGACCTGGAACCCGTGCCCGCCGATGCGGACCGCTTGCGCCAGGTCCTCATGAATTTGGCGAGCAACGCCCGCGAGGCCACTCACGGCGTGACCGAGCCGCAGCTGGACGTGGTGGTGGAGACCGTCGGCACCCAGGCGTTGATCCGGATGGAGGACAACGGGCCGGGCGTTCCGGTCGACGAGCGCGAGCGGATCTTCGAGCCCTATCGCACCGGCAAGACCGGCGGTCTGGGCCTTGGCCTGGCCCTGGTCAAGGGCATCGTGCTGGCCCACGGCGGCACCATCGTCGTGGACGAGGGCCGTCTCGGCGGCGCCCGGTTCACCATCAGCTTACCCCGGCGCCCGGCGCCGCCCAACGAGGAGCAGAACCATGGCGGGTAGAATCCTGGTCGTGGACGACGAGCCCAACATCATCAAGACCATCCAGATGACCCTCGGCGGCGAGGGCTTCACGGTCGACGGCGCCGCCAGCGGCGAGGAAGCCCTCGTCAAGCTCGCCAACGAGCCTTTCGACGCCGTGTTCCTGGACTACGGCCTGCCCGGCATCGACGGTCTCGAGGTGCTCAAGCGGGCCCGCGCCGACCGACCCGGTCTGCCGGTGATCATGGTGTCCGGCGAGGCCACCATCCAGATCGCCGTGGAGGCCACGCTGCTGGGCGCCGTCTACTTCATGGAGAAGCCGTTCCCGCGAAAGCGCGTCATCGAGGTGGCCAACGACGCCCTGGAACTCCAGCGCCTGCGACAGGAGAACCTGCGCCTGAAGGGCGACCCTCTCGGCCGCATCCAGGGCGACAGTCCCGCCATGGAGAAGCTGCGCGGAGAAGTGGCGCGCGTGGGGGCCACCGAGGCGCGCGTGCTGATCCGGGGCGAGAGCGGCACCGGCAAGGAGCTGGTGGCCCGCGCGCTGCACGACCTGAGCCGGCGAGCCGGCGGGCCGTTCATCAAGCTCAACTGCGCGGCCATCGCCCACGAGCTCATCGAGTCGGAGCTGTTCGGCGCGGTGAAGGGGGCGTACACCGGCGCCACCGTCGCCCGCGAGGGGCGCTTCGCCGCGGCCCACGAGGGCACCCTCTTCCTCGACGAGATCGGCGACATGAGCCTGGCGGCTCAGGCCAAGGTGCTGCGGGTGCTGCAGGAGGGCGAGTTCGAACCGGTGGGGTCGGCCAAGACCCGCCAGGTGGACGTGCGAGTGCTGGCGGCCTCGCACAAGGACCTGCGCGTGGGCGCGGCGGAGGGTTGGTTCCGCGAGGATCTCTACTACCGCCTGGAAGTGGTGCCCATCGACGTGCCGCCCCTGCGCGACCGCATCGGTGACGCCGACCAGCTCTTCGCCTACTTCCTGCGGTTCTTCGCCGACCAGCACGGCGTCACGCCGCCGGCGGTGCACGCGGCGGCGGCCAAGCTGCTGACCGCCCACACCTGGCCGGGTAACGTGCGGGAACTCATGAATCTGGCCGAGCGGCAGGTGATCCTGCGCCATGGCCTGGAGATCGTGCGCGACGACCTGCCCGTCGAGATGCGTGACCCCGCCGCGGCGACCGCCCGGGACACCCGCGGCGGCGAGGCCGGCTCCGCCTCCTACGCCCACCTCCCGCTCAAGGAGGCCAAGCAGGCCCTCGAGCGGGACCTGGTGGGCGAAGCCCTGTCGCGCCACCAGGGCAACGTCACCCGGGCTGCCCGTGATCTGGGTCTCGAACGCACCAACCTGCACAAGCGGATCCGGGCTCTCGGGCTGCGGGATCACGAGGAGGAATGACGTGATGGCCGTGCGCATCACCGGCGGGGCTCTCGCGCTGGCACTCATGCTGGTGGCGACCGTGGTCGGCGCCGCGTCGCCGCCGCGCCCCACCGAGGACCGCGGCAGCAACTTCTACCTGCTGGCTGGTATCGAGGCCATGGATCTCGATCTCGATCCGCGCGGCAGCGACGAGTTCGTGGAGGCCGGCCTGGTACCGCGCACCGAGGAACCGGCGCTCATCGTCGGCGTGGGCTGGGTGTTCCGCCATCCCCTGCGACTGGACCTGACCGCCGGCGGCTGGCGGGCCGAACTGGACCGACCCGGCGCCAACTGCACCGTGGCGCGCGCGGCGGCCGACCTGCATTTGGCCGTGATCGCGGGCGCCGTCGGTTCGCTCGAGGCGACCTTCTCGGCGGCCTTCATGATCCTCAATTATGACGGCTCGACCGGCGAGGAATATGTGCCCGGATCGTCCGTGGGAGTCGGCGCCACCGGCCGCCTGAAGCTGTTCGGACCGTTGGGGCTGGGAGCCTCCTACCAGTACCAGCTCGGACGCTACCAGCCGACCACCTTCCAGTTCGACGACGGCGAACCTTTCCGGGTGCATCCCACCTCGCGCGCCCATGGCGTTCGCGCGACCATCTACGTGGACCTCTGACCGCGATCTACCGTCGGGACCGCCGCGAGTTCAACCGCCAGATCGCCGCAACCCGGCCCGGTGCCGTCAAGCGGGCGGACGTGGCCAGGGACACGTCGTCGAAGAGGTCCCGCTTCTTCGGATCGCGCAGCTGATTGCTGCCCGACTGCAGGCTCTGACCGTACCCCCGGGGCGTGTCGCGCTTGATGTGGCCGGGGCGCCAATCGGTGGGCAGGGACGCCAGCGGTAGGCGAGCGAGGAACGGGTCGGTGATGGCGTAGCGGTCGACCACGATCTTCTCGACTCCGGCCAGGTAGCCGAACATGCCGACATTGTGCGAGCCGGTGACCAGCTGATCGCGGCGGGCGGCCGTGCGGCCGGCGTCGGCCCATTCGTGCACGGGGAACCGGTCGGCGGGGGTTTGCAGGCGGGTCCAGAGGGAAGTAGCCGGGAAGTAGTAGGCGCGTTCGTCCGCCACGCCGTGGCGAAGGCTCTCATCGAAGAGGTCGCGCGGGCTGGTCAACGGGGTTCGCGGCATCAGCACGGCGAGCGATGCGGCGACCGCTATCGCCGACCAGGACCATCGTACCCCGCGCGACGTCAGCGCCCGGGTCGACACCACCGCCGCCACGAGGAACACCCCGCCGAGCATGCGGCCGAGCATGAAGTCGCCGCCGATCCAGACCAGGTAGGCGAGGTAGAGAACGATACCCAGACCCAGGCCTCGCGTGCGCGCGCGGGCGAGCGCCGCTATCAGCCCCGCGCCGAGCACCAGCGCCAGCACCGGATCGTGACGCATGGTGCTGAGGTACGCGAATCCCTGGCGCAGCAGGGTCACGCGGTCGAGGTCGAGGGACAACTTCGCCAGCGCGGGATT
>PIVY01000223.1 GCA_003353795.1 bacterium | reverse complement strand
CGCTGCGCAGGAGGCGCGCGAGGCGCTCATGGACCCGGCCGCTGAGGCTGTCGACGAGTTGATGGAGAAATATCTCGAGGAGTTGACCCTCACCAACGATGATCTCATCCGGGGACTGCGGACAGGGATCGACGCGGGCGCCATCTATCCCGTGCTGGCGACCGCCGCCGAACCGGGCGTCGGCGTCGGTTCGCTCCTGCGTGCAGTTGTCGAGCTCATGCCCAGTCCGGCGGTTCGTACCGAGGTAGCGGGTCTCGACGACGACGAGGAGAAGGTCTTCACCTGCGGCGACGACGGTGACACGCTGCTCTACGGATTCAAGAAGCAATACGAAGCTCAGGGTGGCGACGTGGTCTGGGTGCGGGTGTTCAGCGGCACGGCCAAGAGCGGTGACAACTTCACCACCGGCAAGGGCGACAGCGAGCGGCTCGGGCAACTCTCCGCGGCGGTCGGCAAGCAGAAGGACAAGCTGGACGTGGCGGTGGCGGGCGACATCGTCCAGGCCGCCAAACTCAAGGCCACGGGTATCGGCACCAGCCTCACCGCCAAGGGCGATTTCGCCTTGAAGCCGATTCCCTACCCGGTGCCCACCAATGCAGAGGCCATCCAACCGGTCACCGCCGGTGACGAGGACAAGCTGTCCGCCGGCCTCCACAAGATCCACGAGGAAGACCCGACGTTCGAGCTGGTTCACCAGTCGGCGCCCTCGCAGACTCTGCTCGTGACCCAGGGCGACATCCACACCGCCCACATCCTGGACAGGTTGAAGAAGGCCACGGGCGTCGAGGTCGAGCGCACCCGTCCCCGTGTCGCGTTCAAGGAGACGGTCAAGGGCAAGACCGAGATGCAGGGGCGGCATAAGAAGCAGTCCGGTGGTCGCGGTCAGTTCGGCGACGTGCATCTGCGCATCGAGGCCAACGAGCGCGGAGCCGGCTTCGAATTCCTCGACGAGATCGTGGGCGGCGTGGTGCCCGGAAAGTTCATCCCCGCCGTGGAGAAGGGCTGCCGCGAGACCCTGGTCGACGGTCTGATCGCCGGCTACGAGGTGGTCGATCTCAAGGTGTCTCTGTTCTTCGGCAGCTACCACAACGTGGACTCCAGCGAGGCGGCCTTCAAGACCGCGGCACGCCTGTCGTTGCAGGGAGCGGCCACGGAGAAGGCGGGCGAGCTGCGACCGGTGATCCTCGAACCCATCATGAATGTGCGCATCGTGGTGCCCAAGGACTACATGGGCGACGTCATGGGCGACATCTCCACCCGACGCGGTGCGATCCAGGGCAGCGAGGCGGATGGGCCGTACCAGGTCGTCGTCGCCCAGGTCCCGGAAGACGAACTGTATCACTACGCCATCACCCTTCGCGCGATGACCCAGGGCACGGGCACGTTCACCATGGAGTTCTCGCACTATGCCGAGGTTCCGGGAGACGTGCAGAAGCGGTTGGTCGAGGAGCACCAGGCCAGCCGTCACAAGGGCGAGTAGGAAGGACGTCGTATGGCCGGACATTCCAAATGGGCGAATATCAAGCATCGGAAGGCGGCCCAGGATACCAAGCGTGCCAAGGTCTGGACCCGCTTGATCCGCGAGGTCACGATCGCCGCGCGCGAAGGCGGAGGCGATCCGGAGGGGAACCCTCGGCTCCGGGCGGCCATCACCACGGCGCGTGCGGCGAACATGCCCAACGACACGGTCGAGAAGGCCGTCAAGCGGGGCAGCGGCGATCTCGATGGCGTCACCTACGAGGAGATCAACTACGAGGGCTACGGCCCTGCCGGAGTGGCCATCCTCGTGGAGACGCAGACCGACAACAAGAACCGCACCGCCGCAGAGGTGCGCCACGTGTTCACCAAGTACAACGGCAAGCTCGGTTCCACGGGCTGCGTGTCGTACCTGTTCACCCGCAAGGGCCTGATCGTCGTGGGTGACGAGGATGCGGCGATCGACGTGGACGCGGCCATGGAGACGGCCATCGAGAGCGGCGCCGAGGACGTGGAGGAGGCCGAGGGCAACCTCATCGTGACCACGGCCATGGAAGACCTGCACTCGGTCTCCACCGCATTGCAGGAGGCAGGGCTGCCCGTACTCAACGCCGAGTTGATCATGGAGGCTGCCACCGAGGTCAAGATCACCGAAGAGAGGGAAGCGGCCGGGGTGCTGCGACTGGTCAACTTCCTCGACGATCTGGACGACGTCTCCAAGGTCTCGGCCAACTTCGACATCGACGACGAGCTCATGGCCAAGCTAGACTCCTGAGTGTGTCGCTTCGACCGGCGGGGGGCGGCGGCCCCCCGCTTTTTTTTTCGCCTGCTTCGCGCCCGCGTCGAAGCCTGATTTGGGAGGGCCCGGTGCCCGGTTCCACCAGAATCCTCGGCGTCGATCCCGGTTCTCAGGCCACCGGCTGGGCCGTGGTGGAAACCGGCTCGCGCCTGCGTCGCGTGGATTCCGGCGTGATCCGGCCCGGCCGCGGCGTCGAACTGTCGGCGCGGCTGCTCGTCATCCACGATGAGCTCACCCTGGTGATCGAACGCACGGCGCCGACGGTCATGGCCATCGAGGACCTCTTCAACGCCAAGAATCCGCGCAGCTCCCTGGTGCTGGGGCATGCCCGCGGGGCGGCCATGGTGGCGGGCGCACGCGCGGCGCTCGTGGTCCACGAATACGCACCGGCGGAGATCAAGCGAGCGCTCACCGGCAACGGTCAGGCAGCCAAGGAACAGGTTCGATTCATGGTCATGCGCCTTCTCGGTCTCACCGATCAGCCCGGCCTCGATGAAAGCGACGCCCTGGCCGTGGCGCTGGCCCATCAGGGGCGGGCGCGATTCGCCGCGGCGGGCCGGGGAGGAATGTCGTGATCGCCTTCGTCGATGGAGTGCTGGTGCAGGCTGGCCGCGAGGCCGTGATCGCCGTCGGTGAGGGGGCCGTCGGGCTCGACGTGGCGCTCTCCCTGCGCGGCGCCGAACATTTGCCGGCGGTGGGCGAACGGGTCAGGCTCTGGACCCACCTCTCAGTGCGAGAGGACGCCTGGACCCTGTATGGCTTCCCTTCCCTGGAAGAGCGGGCCATGTTCCGTTTACTGGTCACCGTATCCGGGATTGGACCCAAGGTGGCCCTCGGCATGCTCTCGGGCGCCGACGCGTCGACCATCGCGCGGTACTTGCGGACCGGGGACGAGAAGAGCCTGGTCGGTCTGCCCGGCATCGGCAAGAAGAGCGCGGCCCGTCTAGTGGTGGAACTGGGTCAGCGGGTGCCCGGTGAACTGGCCGGTGGCGATCAGGACGCCGAATCTGCCCTGCCCAGTGGATCGCAGGGCGCGGCCCTCGATATCTTGCAGGCCATGGGCGTGCCGGCCATGCAGGGCGAGACCCTGCTGCATCAGGCCCGCAAGGCCAGGCCCGAGGTGGCCGACGACGTGGAGGCATGGGTGCGGGCCGCTCTCGCCGGTCTGGGTGCGCCGGGCCGCTAGGCTACGGCCCCTGAACGAACAAGTGGAGGAACTTCGTGGACGAGACCCGCTGGACCGATCCTGACGAGACCCCTCAGGACCAGGAGCTGGACCGCAGCCTGCGGCCGCGCCGGCTCGACGAGTTCGTGGGGCAGGAGAAGGTCAAGGAGAACCTGCGCGTATTCGTGGCGGCGGCGAAGCAGCGCGGCGAGGTCCTCGATCACGTCCTGATCTACGGGCCTCCCGGACTGGGCAAGACCACGCTGGCGCAGATCCTCGCCGCGGAGATGGAGCTGGAGATCCGGCTCACCAGCGGGCCGGCGTTCCAGAACTCGGCCGAGCTCATAGCGCTCCTGTCCGAGCAGTCCGAACGTCGGGCCGTGTTCATCGACGAGATCCATCGACTCAACCGCGTCATCGAGGAGCATCTCTACCCGGCCATGGAGGACTGGCGGGTGGAACTGGTCATCGACAAGGGGCCGGCGGCGCGACATTTCAGCCTGCAACTCGAGCCGTTCACCCTGCTGGGAGCCACCACCCGCGCGGGACTCATCACCCCGGCGCTGCGCAGCCGCTTCGGCATCGTCTGCCATCTCGATTTCTATCCGCCCGAGGACCTCGCCACCATCGTCACCCGCTCGGCGGGACTGCTGGGCGTGGCTCTCGATACGGCCGGCGCCCTGGAGATCGCGCGGCGCAGTCGCGGCACGCCGCGGGCGGCCAATCGCCTGTTGAGGCGAGTCCGGGATTTCGCCCAGGTCCAGGGCACGGGAACCATCGACCGCGAGGCAGCCGACCGCGGCCTGACCATGCTGGGTGTCGATCACCTCGGGCTCGAGCCTCTTGATCGCCGCTACCTCGAGGTGATCTGCAAACACTTCCAGGGTGGGCCGGTGGGCATCCAGAACCTGGCCGTCTCCCTGGGCGAGGAACAGGACACTCTCGAGGACGTGGTGGAGCCGTTCCTCATCCAGAGCGGGCTCCTGATGCGCACGCCGCGGGGCCGCGAGGTCACCCGGCGCGGTTGGCAGCATCTGGAACTCGAACCGCCGACCGATGCGACCGCAGCTCAGGGCGAGCTTCTCTGAGATGACATCCGCCGACTACACGTTCGACCTGCCGCCCGAACTGGTGGCCCAGGACCCGCCGACCGTGCGCGGCGAATCCCGTCTTCTGCTCGTTGACCGCGGCGGCGGGGTGGGCGACCTGCGATCCTTCACCGAACTTCCCGACCTCCTGAATCCTGGCGACCTGCTGGTGTGCAACGACAGCCGGGTCCTGCCGGCTCGGCTCTGGACCCGGCGCGTCGACACCGGCGGCCGCATCGAGTTGCTGCTGTTGAGTCCCGACCGGGACGAAGCCGGGGCCTGGCTCGCCCTGGCGCGACCGTCGCGGCGGCTGCGCTCCGGCCAGGTACTCGCCGTGACCGATCCGGGATCCACCGGGGCGGCCGGGCCGGAACTCGCGGTCCTGGACGTGCGAACGGAGGGGCTGGTTCTGGTCCGCGAATCTCGCGGCGGCGATCTCGTGCCTCTGGCGGAGAAGCACGGGGACATCCCGTTGCCTCCGTACATCCGCCGTGACCCGGCGGCGCCCGGGGCCGACCGACGGCGACAGCGCGATCGCGAACGCTACCAGACCGTCTACGCCCGCGTGGACGAGGACGGCGCCTCGGTGGCCGCGCCCACGGCCGGTCTGCATTTCGACGAGGATATCCTGGCGCGCCTGGCATCGCGTGGTGTCGGCATGGCCGCGGTCACCTTGCACGTCGGGCCGGGAACGTTCCGGCCGCCCACCGCGGAGCAGATCGCCGCGGGCCGCCTGCATGCCGAGTCGTTCCATTGTCCGGCCGCCACCACGGCAGCCCTGACGGCGTGCCGCCGGAGAGGCGGTCGCGTGTACGCCGTGGGCACCACGAGCTTGCGGGTGCTTGAGACCGTGGCGCGGCTCGAACTGCCCGCCACGGCGGCCGATGGGGACGTCCGGGAATTCCCCGACTCCGCAGAGGGATCCGGCTCGACGTTCGTGGGCCGTGCCGCCTGGCGCAATGACGGCTGGCAGGTTGCGGGCACCACCCGGCTTTTCATCCAGCCGCCGGACACGGTCGACGTGGTCGACGGCCTGGTCACCAATTTCCATCTGCCGGGCTCGAGCCTGCTCCGGCTCGTGGCGGCGTTCGCGGGCGAGACGACCTGGCGCGATGCCTACCGCCAGGCGGTGGCGCGAAAGTTGCGGTTCTACAGCTACGGCGACGCCATGCTCATCCGTCCCGCGAGAACCGAGGAGTCGCCATGACCGAGCATCTGCAACGACCCTTCGGCTTCAAGATCACCGACCGCGACGCGGGCAGCCAGGCCCGCCGCGGCGTGTTGCAGACACCTCACGGAGATGTGCCCACGCCGGTGTTCATGCCCGTGGGCACGGTGGGCTCGGTGAAAGGTGTCACCTTCGATCAGGTGGCGGCCACCGGTTCCCGCATCATCCTGGGCAACACCTATCACCTGCACCTGCGGCCGGGGTCCGATCTCGTGCGGGACCTCGGTGGCCTGCACCGTTTCCAGGGCTGGAACGGGGCGATTCTCACCGACAGCGCCGGCTTCCAGGTGTTCTCGCTCACCGACCTGGTGCGGATCACCGAGGACGGCGTTCACTTCCGTTCGCACCTCGACGGCGCACCGCTGTTCTTCACGCCCGAGCTGTCCATGGAGATCCAGTGCAACCTGGGGGCCGACGTGGTCATGGCCTTCGACGAGTGCGCGCCCGCCGACGCCGAGCCCGCCGCCGTGGCCGCCGCGGTGGATCGCACCACCCGCTGGTTGCGCCGATGCGTCGATGCCTTCGGCTGCGGCGGTCGCCGCAGCGATGCTGGCCACGAGCAGGTGCTGTT
The DNA here is from genome assembly GCA_003353795.1 of bacterium. Classification (GTDB taxonomy): domain Bacteria; phylum Krumholzibacteriota; class Krumholzibacteriia; order LZORAL124-64-63; family LZORAL124-64-63; genus Glo-17. The sequence goes on along the minus strand of PIVY01000223.1, from coordinate 855 downwards.
CGGCATCATGCAGGGCGGCACCCTGCCCGTGGAACGCCGGCGCAGCGCCGCGGATCTGGCCGAGCTCGACCTGCCCGGCTACGCCATCGGTGGCCTGTCGGTGGGCGAGCCCAAGGACGTGCTCCACGCCATGACCACCGAGTCGGCTCCGCTCCTGCCGCCGGACCGCCCGCGCTACCTCATGGGCGTGGGCTACCCCGACGACATCCTGACCGCCGTGCTGGCCGGGGTCGACATGTTCGACTGCGTGCTGCCTACCCGCATGGCCCGCACCGGGTCCCTGCTCACCTGGGACGGTCGGTTGGTGGTGAAGAATCTGGCCTATGCCCGTGACGAGCGCCCCATCGATTCCGAGTGCCCGTGCCCGGCTTGCCGGCAGCATAGCCGGGCCTACATCCGGCACCTGTTCCAGGCTCGCGAGCTGCTGGGACCCATGCTGGCCAGCCAGCACAATCTCTGGTTCTATCAGGAACTCATGCGGGGCATCGCCGACGCCATCGCCCACGACCGCCTCGTGGATTACGCCCGCGTGGTGACCGCGCGCTGGAACGAAGGCGAACGGGCGCGTCTGGAGGACGTGGCCCGGCGCACACCCGGCGGCCGCTGATCGGGGTTGCCCGGCAGCAGCGGCCGAACCATTATAGGAACGGTCCGTGTATCGGCGGACCGCGTTCGTTCACGACCACCAAGGAGAGTGACCGTGTCCTTCTCGTATCTTCTGGCCATGTCCGCCCCGCCTTCCGAGGGGGGCCAGGGCGGTAGCCCGGTGATGATGTTCGGGATGATGGCCCTCATCTTCCTGATCTTCTGGTTCATGATCATCCGCCCCCAGCAGAAGCAGCAGAAGCAGCGGCA
>PIVY01000222.1 GCA_003353795.1 bacterium | reverse complement strand
CAGGGTGCGGCCCAGTTCCTCCTCCTCTTCCTCGCTGATCTGCTCGCCGCTCAGGTCCTCCGCGGTGAAGCCGTAGGGAAGGTCGAGGCCCTCGATGAGGTCAGCGATGAAAGCCTGCTTCATACGGTCGGTGCCGATGTATTCCCAGTTGATGCGCTGGGCGTAGCGCTGATTCATGCGGGTGATGGCCGACAGCTCGGGCCGGGTCTCCAGGGTCACCAGCTCGCTGAGGCCGATCTTTTCGCCGCGCGACGTGGTGAACGTCTTGGCCATGACGGTGTCGTACTGGATGCCGTCGGATCCGGCGAAGCCCAGCTGGATCTGCTTGTCCTCGCCCTCGATGATCATGTGCCAGGGTGTGTCCACGCCCAGCAGACGACGCAGGTGGCCCAGGACTTCCATCATGGACAGGCGGTGGCGGGCCAGGGCGTCGCGGTCGATGAGGATGATGGTCTCGTCCACGCCTGATCGTTCGAAGCTGCTGCCGCTGGTCAGACGCACGTTGCGGGCGCGGCGATTGCGGTCCAGGCGCGCCACGATGCCGTCGGAGAGCTTCTTGAGCTCCTTGCTGTTGTAGCCCGTGAGCATGATGGTGCTGTTGCTGTTGACGCCGCCGCGACCGCCCTTGAAGTAGGGGTCACCGAACCCGGCGATGTAGATGAACATGCCGCCGAGTTCCTCGGCCAGCAGGATGAGTCGATTGCGGTACATCTCGGGGTAGGCCGAGTAGAGCACGTCGTCGGTCTCGAACTCGATGCGCATGAAGGCGTTGTTCGACCAGCACTGCACGGACATCTTCACGTCCTCGGGCAGCGGCAACAGCTCGGCCTCGAACAGCTTCATGGTTTCGGAAGCCAGCATCACGTCGGTGCCTACGGGGCGCGAGAGATAGACGATCAGCTCTTCCTGGCTACGCGGCTGCCACCAGCCGCCCTTGACGACCTTGTTGTCGTAGGCCCACCAGGTGCCGTACAGCAGCAGCGCCACCACCACGACGGGGTAGAACCAGAACTTCGTGTGGATCCAGGTGATGCGGTCGACGAAGGAGACGAACACACCCACGAGGATGATCAGGCCCGCGCCGCCGGCGATCCAGGGCAAGAGGTCCATCATGGCCCGCTGATCCTTGGCCAGCCAGAGGCCCACCGCGGCCAGGATGCCCGCTCCCACCACGCCCGCCGACCACTTCCACAGCAGCCGGAATCCGCCGGCCTCTTCGGGCGTATGATCGGTGCGCTGGGATTCGCGTTCGGCGGTGCCGCGCAGGGCCACCGGCATCCAGCAGAACGCCACGAAGATCGAGGCGATCATGGCGAAGGCCACCGACACCGCCAGAGGGATGTAGGTCAGCGCCAGGCGGCCGGTCATGTAGACGAAGCTGAGGAAGGCCACCACCGTGGTCAGGGTGGTGGAGATGATGGGGAAGCTCACCTCGCGGGTGCCGCGGACGAGGGCCGTCTTGGCGTCGCCGTTGCGGCGCTCGGTGAGATGGCGGTGAACGGAATCGAGCACCAGGATCGAATTGTCCAGCAGCATGCCGAAGCAGATGGTCAGCCCGCTGATGGTGATGAAGTTCACCGAGATGCCGAAGAAGAAGAACAGGCTCAGGCAGATGACGATGGCGAACACGATGCTGGAGATCACGATGCCCACCAGGCGGACCCGCTTCAGCGCCAGCGCCAGCAGGATGAACAGCAGGCCCAGGATGGCCACCGACCGCCACACCAGCTCCACGAGCTTCTCGCGCAGGTCCTCGCCCTCGTCCTGATCCACTTCCATGGTCACGGCAAACGGCATGTCGGCCTGGATCTCGGGGATCTCGGCGCGCAGGCGCCTGCTCACTGCCACCGAGTTCTCGCCGCTGCGCTTGGTGATGCGCAAGGTGATCACGTTCTGGCCGTTGGTACGCCGGAAGTAATTGACGTCCTCGAAGGCGCGGTCGATATGGGCCACGTGGGTCAGCAGGATGGGCTGGCCGCCAAGGTTGGTCAGCACGGTGTTCTCGAGCATCCGGACGGTGACCGAATCCTGAACCGTGACCGTGAGTTCCTGGCCATGGAGGCGGACGGCGCCCGCAGGCACGATGTCGTCACGAGCATCGAGGCGGTTGAAGATGGCGTCGGCGGTGAGGCCGTAGCGGTCCATCTTCTCGAGGTTCAGGTTCACCTTCAACAGGGGCAACGCCCCGCCCTGGAGCTCGGCGTCGGCCACGCCCTCGATGGCCAGGAAGCGCGGCAGCAGCCAGTCCTCGGACTTCTCGCGCAGTTCGTTGGTGTCCAGCGGCGAGATGAGGTGGACGGTGAAGAACTCCTCGGCCTGCATCTCCTCGGGGACCTCGGGCACCACCACCGGCTGGCTGGCCTGGGCCGGCAGGTTGCGCCGCACGTTGCCCAGCTGCTCGTTCAGTTCGAGGCGGGCGAACTCGATGTCGATGTCGCGCTGGTAGCTGATCTCCACGACAGATTGTCCGTGGCGACTCACCGACTCCAGTTCCTCGATGCCGCGGCACTGGGCGGCCGCCTCTTCCACGGGCAGGGTGATGGCTCGCTGGATCGCCGACGGGCTGGCCCCGTTCCACCGGGTGTAGACCGTGAGCTTGGGCAGCTCGGTCTCGGGCATGGCCTCGATGTTCAGGCGCGGCACGGCGTACAGCCCGCACACCATGAGCGCCGCGAAGATCATCCAGGTGGCCACGGGGTGGTCGACGAAGAAGCGGATCATGCGTCGGCCTCCTGCCGTAGCTGACGCCGTTCCTGCCAGCCGTGCGCCAGCTCGTAGATACACGGCGTGAGGTAGAGCGTCAGCCAGGTCGCGAGGGAGAGACCGCCGATGATGGTGATCGCCAGCGGCCGCTGGATCTGCTCGCCCGTGCCCAGGCCGATGCCCATGGGCACCATGGCCAGCACCGTGGTGATGGTGGTCATGAGAATGGGGCGGAAGCGTAGTTGCCCGGCCTCGAGCACGGCCTCGCGCACCGTCATGCCCTCCTCCTGCCGCAGGCGCCGGATGGTGGCCACCTTGACGATGGCGTCGTTCACCGCGATGCCGAGCAAGGCTATGAGTCCGATGAGCGAGATGATGTTCAGGGTCTGGCCGGTGACCATCAGCGTGATCACCGCCCCCATGACGCCGATGGGCAGCACCGCGGCGATGATCAGGGGATCGAGGAAGCTCTCGAACTGGGCCGCCAGGATCATGTAGACCAGCAGCGCCGAGAGGGCGAGCGCCCAGCCCAGGTCGCGGAACGAGCGGTTGATCTCCTCCTGCTCGCCGCCGGTGACGAAGACGAGCCCGCCGGGGCGTTCGGACCCGTCGAGGACGGGCTGCACGTCGGCCCAGACCTCGTCCACACCGCGGCCCTGGACGTCGCCCGAGATGGTGATCTGGCGTCGCTGGTCGCGGCGCACGATCTCGCGCACGGGTCGTTCGATCTCCTGGGTCACGAAGGTGCCCAGGGTGACCGTCTTGCCAGCGGGAAGGGTCACCGGCGAGGCCAGCACCTCGTCCAGGTTCTGGCGTTCGTCGCGAGGCAGACGCACGGCGATGTCGATGCGCCGGTCGATCTCGTTATACTGGGTGGCCACGGTGCCCTGGATGCGGCCACGCAGCTCGTTGGCCACGAACTCGGGTTCGATGCCGTAGCGCAGGGCCTTCTCGCGGTCGAGGCCGAGGCGCATGGTGGGATTGCCGAGGACGCGATCCATTTCCAGGTCGATGAGTCCGGGAATCTCCGTCAGTTGCGGCAAGAGGTTCTCGGCGATCCGTCGCGCGGCCTCGGGGTCCTCGGATACCACGCCCAGGGTGAAGGGCGCCTCGCCGCTGGCAAGGATCTCGCCGAGGCCGATGCCCTCGTCGCGGAAGGTCCAGACGGCGCCGCTGAGCGGCTCCAGTTCCTCCAGCAACGCGCGCTTGACCTCTTCCATGTCCTGCTTGCCGTGGCGCGACGGATCCAGGATGACGCGGATGCGCGCCACGTTGGGTGCGGTGTAATCCTTGAGGCTGGCGAGCGTCTTCTCCGTCTGACCCACCTGGGTGTAGACCGTGGCCACGTGGGGCCGGTCGACCAGAAACTCGGCCAGACGGCTGGCGATCTGACCGGCGCCCTCGACGGGAGTGCCGGCGGGCAGTTCGAGGTGGACCGAGAAGTCGCCCTGGTTGCGGTCGGGGAGGAAGGTCTTGCGCATGCCGACGCCCACGACGGCGGTGGCGCCCAGGCCCAGCACCACCACCACCAGGAAGAAGAACTTGTGGTCCAGGACCACGGGCAGACGGCGGTGGTACTCGTTGCGCACGGCGTCGAGCACGGCCGTGGCCGGGCGGAAGATCAGGGCCGGCCGTTGCTGCGGCTTCAGCAGGTGTGCCGAAAGCATGGGCTGCAGGAGCAGCGCGGCGAAGATGGACACCAGCAATGCGAAGGTCACCGTCAGCGCCTGGTCGCGGAAGAACTCGCCGGCGATACCCGGCACGTAGATCACCGGAAAGAACACCGCCACGGTGGTGAGCGTGGCCGCGATCACGGGGGAGGCCACTTCCTTGGTGGCGGTGGCGCAGGTGTCGAGGACGGCGTCCGATCCCGAGCGCACGCCCGGGTCCTTGCCCGCGAGCTTTGCCAGGTGCCGGTTGATGTTCTCCAGCACCACGATGGAGTTGTCCACCAGCATACCGGCCGCCAGCGACAGCCCGCCCAGGGACATGAGGTTCAGGTTCACGTGGCCGAAGTCGAGCAGCGCGAAGGTGGTCATGATCGACACCGGGATGGCCAGGCCCACCACGATGGGGCTGCGCCAGTCGGCCAGGAACACGAAGAGCACGATGAAGGCCAGGATGGCGCCGTAGAGGAGCGAGTCCTGCAGGCCGTTGACCGATTCGGCGACGTAGTCGGCGTCCCGGTAGACGAACTCGGCGGCGAAGTCGGGATACTGGTCGCGCAGGACGCCGAGCACCGTGTCCACCTCCTTGGTGGCGTCGATGGTGTTCTTGCCCACCTCCTTGTAGAGATGCAGGGCCACCACCTCGTCGGCGCCGAGGAAGGTGAGTCCCTCGGGTTCCTTCACGGTGTCGATGACGTCGGCCACGTCGTCCAGGGTGATGCCCGGTCCGGCGGCGGGGATCTCGGTGCGCCGCATCTCGTCGAGGTTCTCGAACTCGCCGAGGATGCGCAGCGGCAGGTACAGCGGACCCTTGCGGATCTTGCCGCCGGGGAAGTTGACGTTGGAGACGCGGAGCGCCGTGGCCAGGTCCTCGATGGTCAGGCCGTAGAGGCGCAGCATCTGGAAGTCGGGCTGCACGAGGATCTCGCGCTCGGCGCCGCCGATGACCTCGGCCTGGCTGATGCCGTCGATCTGCTCCATGGCCGGCTTGACCACCTCGCGGGCGAAGTCGGTCATCTCGCGCAGCGGGTCGTCACCCTCGAGCACCAGGATGGCGATGGGGCGCGCCGAGGGGTCCCAGCGCAGGATGAGGGGCCGGTCGGCCACCTCGGGGAAGTCGTCGCGGTACGCCACCTGATCCACCGCCTCGCGGAGGTGCAGGTTGGCGAAGTCCATGTCCGTGCCCCAGTCGTACTGCACGGTGATGGTGGAGACGCCCTCGCGGGTCTTGGACACCACGCGGCGCACACCCTCCTGTCCTGCCACCACTTCTTCCAGCGGCTCGGTGACCAGGCGCACCAGGTCGTCGGCGGGGGTGTCGGCGTAGTTGGTGATCACCGTCAGATTGGGATAATTGATGGCCGGCAACAGGTCGAGAGCCAGGCGGCTCTTGCCCTGCCAGCCCAGGATCACCAGGCCGGCGAAGATCATGAGGATCGCCACCGGCCTGCGAACGGCCTGGCGGATCATCGACCGCCTCCCTTGCCGGCCTCGGCCACGTTGTCGGAATGGGCGAACGCCCAGCGGTTCACCGGCGGTACGGTCTTGCGGATCGAGATCAGGGCCTCGTGGGACAGGGTCAGGTGATCGCTCACGACCACCTCTTCACCGGGGGCGAGGCTGCCGCCCGAATGCACCTGCTTGATCTCAACCCAGTGGTCGTTCTGCAGCCCGGTCGTCACGTAGAGCCACTGGGCGCGGTCGTCGTTGCGCTTGAAAACCAGGGGGCGGTCGTCGCGGATGAGGATCGCCGCCTTCGGCACCATCAGCTTCTCGTGGTGCATGAAGCCCGCCACCTCGGCGCGGCAGAACATGCCGGGGCGGAGGCGCCCGCTCTTGTTCTCGAAGCGGATGATCACCTCGCAGGTGCGGCTGGCGGCGTCGAGGCTGGGGGAGATGACGTCCACCGTGGCGAGCAGGGTGTCGCGCACCGCGGGCACGGCCACGCGAGCCGCCCGGCCGGGCTCGAGATTGGCCAGGTCTGCCTCGAGCACGTTGACCACGGCCTCGAGGTTCTCGTTGTCGAACAGCGAGCAGACGGTCTGACCGGCGTTGATGTTCTCGCCGATGACGACCTGTTGGGCCATGACCGTGCCGGCAAACGGCGCCCGGATCTCAGTGTACTCAATGTTCAGGGCCGCGCGTTCCTCGGCGATGCGGGCATCGGCCAGTCCGGTCCGCTGCTGGAACACCTGCTGGCGGAAGGCACCCTTCTCCAGGGCTTCCATCTCGATCTGCAGCAACCGGGCCTGGTACTCGGTCTCGGTGATGTTGCCGCGGGCGCGGAGCCGCTCCAGATCAGCGTTCAGAGCCTCGTATTCGCGCACGGCGTCCATGTCGATCTCGAACGTGTCCTGCTCGGCGGCAATCTGACTCAGGGCCTGCAGGTGGTCGTAGCGGCTCTTCTCCAGGTCGAGCCTATATTCGCGGGCGTCGATCCTCGCCAATAGCTGACCTTTTCGTACGTAGTCACCGTCGCGCACGGCGACTTCCATGAGCTGGCCGCCGATCTTGGCCTTCACCTCGAGGGTGCGGGGCGTGCGCAACTCGCCGTCGGCGAATACGCTCTCCACCAGGTCGCCGTTGACCACCTGGCCCACGTTGACCTTGATGGCCTTCTCTTTCTTTGCAGGCTTGGCCTCGTCGGCTTCAGCCACGGCGGTGCTATCGGCGGCGGTGCTGTCGGCGGCGGCGCCGTCGGAATACGAGCCCTGGCAGCCGGACAGCATGGACAGCAGCGCCAGGCCAGTCAGGAGCATGATCAGAGAGCGGCGAATCGAGCGGTGATGCGATGCAGGCATGAGCAACCTCAGGCAGGGGGCCAG
>PIVY01000343.1 GCA_003353795.1 bacterium | reverse complement strand
GGAGAGCTGATGCTCGAAGCACCTGCCGTAGCGGCACTCACGATCCTGATCCTGGCGCTCTTCGTGGGCGTCGAGGTGATCTCGAAAGTGCCACCGCTGCTACATACACCGTTGATGTCCGGCTCGAACGCCATTTCTGGCATCTCCGTGGTCGGCGCCATTCTGGCCGCGGGCAGTGATAACGGGCCCCTGGCAACCTCGCTGGGATTCATCGCCATCGCCATGGCCATGTTCAACGTGGTGGGCGGATTCCTGGTGACCAACCGCATGCTTGCCATGTTCAAGAAGAAGCCGAACAAATCGTGACTACTACCCTGATTCAGCTCGCTTATTTGGTCGCGGCCGTACTCTTCATCTTCGGTCTGCGAGGTCTTTCCTCTCCCAAGACAGCGCCGCGGGGCAACTCGCTGGCGGCTCTGGGCATGCTCTTTGCCATCGTCGCCACCTTGCTGGCGCAGGATGTCGTCAGCTACGGCGTCGTGATCGCCGGTCTGGTCGTGGGCGGCGCCGCGGGCGCCGTGGTCGCTCTCAAGGTCGAGATGACCGCCATGCCTCAGATGGTGGCCCTGCTCAACGGCTTTGGCGGCGCGGCCTCCGCGCTGGTGGCCTCCGCCGAGGTCGTGACGAACGCGGCCAGCGGCACTGCGCCGACGGGCGTGGTCCCGATCGCCATTGTGCTCTCCGTCCTGATCGGCTCGGTCACCCTGACGGGCAGTCTGATTGCCTTCGCCGAGCTGCAGGAGCTGATGGGCGGCCAGCCCGTTCAGTACCCGATGCAGCAGGTCTCCAACGCGCTGATCGCTGCGGTCTGTGTGGTGCTTTGTGTGGTGCTGGCCATCGATCCCTTGAACCAAGAGCTCTTCCTGGTGCTGGCCGGTCTCTCTCTGGTGCTGGGTGTGTTGCTGGTGATCCCGATCGGCGGCGCTGATATGCCGGTCGTGATCTCGCTGCTGAACTCCTACTCGGGGCTCGCTGCCTGCGCTGCCGGCTTCGTGCTCGACAACAGCGCACTCGTGATCAGTGGTTCGCTGGTGGGTGCGTCGGGCCTGATCTTGACCAAGATCATGTGCGACGCAATGAACCGCTCGCTCGGCAACGTGCTCTTTGGCGCCTTCGGTGCTCAGGTCGAGCAGACGGCGATCGGGGCGGGCGGCGCGGCGCAGGGCAATGTCATCGCCTACACCCCGACCGACGCGGCGGTGATCTTCTCGAGTGCACGCTCGGTGATCATCGTTCCGGGCTATGGCATGGCCGTCGCCCAGGCCCAGCACGCGGTGCGCGACCTCGCCGACACGCTGGTCGAGCAGGGCATCGAAGTCAATTTTGCGATCCACCCTGTGGCGGGCCGCATGCCGGGCCACATGAATGTGCTGCTGGCCGAGGCCGATGTGCCCTACGATCGGCTGGTCGAGATGGACGAGATCAACCCGTCCTTTCCGGAGACGGATGTCGCGCTGGTGCTGGGCGCCAACGACGTGGTCAACCCGGCGGCGCGCGAGGACGAGACCAGCCCGATCTATGGCATGCCGATACTCGAGGTCGACAAGGCGCAGCACGTCTTCGTCATCAAGCGGAGCATGAACCCGGGTTTTGCCGGCATCCAGAATCCACTCTTCTTCAAGGACAACACCATGATGGTCTTTGGTGATGCCAAGAAGGTGATGATCGAACTCAACGATCAGGTGAAGAACTACTGAGCGCGTCTGCGCTGACGTTCATCAGGCGAGGCCGTCGGAGGCCTCGCTCTCGCTGTCGAGACGTGTGAGCGACTTGGCCTGTAGCGCGG
>PIVY01000221.1 GCA_003353795.1 bacterium | reverse complement strand
ATGGGAGTGAAGTCCGGCCACTCGCCGAGGGGCTGGGCGACGGCGCAGGCTGCCAGCCACAGAACTGCGGCAAGGACCACGGAACGAAGGACAGTATGCCGGCGCATTGGGGCCCCTTCTGGAGTCGACGCATGACGAGCCTCAATGATACACCATCGACGTGCTGGCGATCAAACGGGCCGTCGGCGGCTACGGGAGGTCGAATCCCGCCGTGAACGTGAAGTGATCCATCGTTCCCAGTCCGTACGATTCCATTCTGGTGGAAGCGTAGTCCACAGCCGCGCGAATCCCCCACCAGACATCGAACCGGTACTGCAGTCCGGCGCCCCACGACCAGCCCTCGGAAAAAAACGTTATGGAGTCCCGGCGGCCCGTCCGGATCGCCGCGATGCCGCCGACGAGGACCTCGAACCCGACGAGTTCGTTGTCGACGGCGTAGGACATGTCTTCCAGATCGCGGCGCCATGTATGGGCGACCGTGACCACGACCATCCGCTCGCGTCGCCATATCGAACCGAATCCCACGTCGACTCCAAGGCCGAAGTGGTAATAGCGGGGTAGCTTGGCGGTCACTCCATCGTAGGAGAATTCGCTCGCGAACAGATTGCGCACCATGGCGGTGCCGTGAACGCGCAGGCGAATCGATTCCGAATCGACGGCCTGCCAGGCGAGGCTGGAGCCGATATCCGCATCCCACGTCGTGGCGGTGTTCTCGGCCAGTCGTTGGTGGTGGTATCGGGCGTTGGCGCCCACGGTCCAGTTCCACGCCGATGGTCCGGCGGCGATCCAGGGCGCGCAGTCGGCCGCGAAGCTGAACTGGTGGAGATCGCTGCCGGCTTCGAAATATTCGCCGTCACCGTCCGGATCGTACGCTGGACGAACCAGCATCGGATCCATGCGCATGGGTCCCCAGAGGTAGCCAAAGGTAAGATTTCCCCTCGAGGCCCGGACCGCCAGCGGCCGCCATCTGATGTCGGCGATATATTCACGGATCGTGTACGACGCCATCACCCGATCTGTCTCCGGCAGCGGCGCCGGATTCCACCAGAACGCCGTGGGGCCTATGGGATTCACCGTGGTGGCCAGCCCCATGGCCTCGCCGCGGGCGTCCACGGGAATGCGGGCGAACTGGCCGCCGAAGGTGCCGATTTTGGCGAAGTGCTCGGCCGATGCTGTGCCGCCGAGCACGGTGACGATGACGATCATGAACAGGATCAGGCGTGATAGCATGAGACTCCCCCGTCTCAGTATAGGCCGTCGGCGCAACATGTCTGAAGATACGTCGCGCAGACAGCCCGGAACAGGTCTCGCTGGGCCCGATTGAGCCGCTACTCGAACAGCTGCTTCACCGAACTCCAGCTCGTCTCCTGCACTGCCACGCTCGCCTGCACGTCCACCCGGAATGCGCTGGCCGTCTCGTCGGACACCGGTAGCCAGTCCTCGCCTTCGCGCCGGATGGTGTGGGGGGCGGTGAAACCCGGATCGATGTTCATGCACCAACCGCACCAGGTGGTCGCGCCGCCCACGGCCCACAGCCAGTAGCTCTCGCCCGCCTCGATGACGGTCGAGCCGCTGCCGACGAGATGCTGCGGCGGATTCCACTGCGACCAGGAGCCGAACTCGGTAATGGTCCACTGCTCCAGCACGTCGCCCGGCATGGGCGGCTGCCCGGACGGATTGCGCACGAGGTACACGGTGACCTCGTCGGGCTGCGAATCCAGGGGCACGTACCACATGGCGACCCAGATGTCGCTCAACAGCCCGGTCGTGTCGGCGGTGAAGCCCATGGCCTGCTCCACGCCGAACTGGGCGGGCACGTCGCCGCCGGCGATGGTCCAGCCGAGGCCCCAGTTGTAGTCGAAGCCGTCGTGGTCGGGGCCGAAGTTGTCGTAGATGGTGGCGGCGGACGTCGGGAGGGACATGGCGAGGGCGACGACACCGAATAGAAGGGCGTGGCGCACGTTGGCATCGGGCATGGGGAATCCTCCTTCGGGACGAGATTGGGATTCGACGTTTCCGATCATAGCACATGGCCGATCTCGTTGCTGGGCAATAATATGCCGCTTCATGATCGATCGTTTTCGGAAGATATGGTACCCTGGGCCGGCGCCTTCGCAGCTCTCGTCCCACGTTCCCAAACCTCGGGGGAGGTCCATCGTGAATCGTAATGCTCATCTCGTGCTGGCAGTGGTGCTGGCGGCCGTCATGGTCGGGTCCGCTTCGGGCGAGATCCTGGATCTGAACCGGAATCGCGGCGGCTTCTTCATCGGCGTGAACTTCGCTAGCCAGGGCGGCGACATGGAGACGCTGGGGAACCAGCTCGCGGAGGAGATGGAGTCCGAATTCGGCGGCAACTGGACCGCGAGCAAGGGCGCCAACGCCGGCCTCGGCGTCGGTGGCTACTATCTGATTCAGACCTCGCCCACGTTCGGCATCGAGATCGAGGGCCAGTACATCCGGCGCGGCTCGAAGATCGACCTCACGGCCACCGGCATGTCCGGATTTCCACAGGGCGTGGAGGCCAAGACGGAGTTCCAGATCAACTACATCGAGTTCCCGGTGCTGGCCCGCTTCTCGCCGAGTCCGGCCGCCGGTGCCCGGGTCGTCTTCCTGGCCGGCCCGGTGATCGGGTTCAAGACCAGCGCGAACCTCAAGATGACCATCGAGGACGAGAGCATGACGGAGAGCATCTCGGACGGCTACCAGAGCGTGAACTTCGGGTTGATCGGAGGAATCGGCCTTTCGGCCCAGGTGGGAAACGACTCCTACCTCGTGGTGCAGGCCCGGTACTTCCTGGGTTTGACCAATCCCATCGACGAGAGCGCGTTCGAGGCCAAGTCCGGCGACTTCGGCTTCTTCGTGGGGATGGAGTTCGCACAGTGACCGCTGCCGACGCCGTCCCGATCGGACGCTGATCGTCTCCACGAGAAACCGGCCCGGAGCATCCGGGCCGGTTTCTCGTCCGCTGGAATCACTTCACCAGACTCAGCTTGTGCGACAGCGTGCCGCCTGCCGTCTCCAGCACGGCCAGGTAGACTCCCGACGCAACGCGCCGGCCACCGTCATCCTCGCCTTTCCAGACCGCTTCCCGCGAACCGGCGGGCAGATCCTCGTTCACCAGCGTGCGCACCAGCCGGCCCCGCGGATCGTAGACGCTCAACCGCACGGGTCCCGCCTCGGGCACCGCGTATCGCACCACGGTCTGCGGATTGAACGGGTTGGGGTGGTTGCTCAAGTGTGCCGTGAAGACCGGGACCTCGTGGTCGCCCACGCCCACTGCGCCGCCGCCGGTGCGCAGGTCCAGTTCCGTGGCGCCGTTCCAGCTCAGGGAGAGCCACGGCGTTCCCGGGAAATACGCATTGTCGCTGCGGACACGCAGTCGCCAGTGGTAGCCGGTGGCGCTCGTGAGCCCGCTGACGGTGGCCGACAGGGTTGCCGAACTGCCGCCGTTGGCCAACGGTGCACCGGTGTCGGTCCAGCCGTCGGCCAGCACGATGCCGTTGCCGTCGAAGTGGGTGCCGAACGGCTTCACCTCGTACTCCAGGCGCACGTCACCGCGACCGGCGGCCGTGCGGCCGCGGGCGGTGAGGCCGAAGCCGGTCTGCGAACTGGAGCGGCCCAGGGGCGCGAGGCGGTCGGTGAGGTTGTCGTGCCACTGCCGCGGCGAACGGGGCAGACCGCGACCATCATTGCCGTAGAAGATGTGGGCGCGACCTTCGAAGCCCTGTCCCGAGGAATGGCGCTTGGCGCCGATGAGCAGATCGCTGAATCCGTCGCCGTTGACGTCGCCGGCGGACGAGACGGCGCATCCGAAGAGTTCGTAGCTCTGGGTGCCGCCCACGAGCCAGTCGAAACCGGAGACGATGCCGTCCGGTGAACCGAGATAGGCCAGGGCGAAACCGTCGTTGAGGTTGGGGCCGGTGTTCCACGGGCAACCCGCCACGACGTCGCCGTAGCCGTCGCCGTTGAGGTCGCCGGCGGCGGCCACGCTCTGTCCGAGCTTGCCGTCCTCGACGAGCCAGTAGATGGCCCAGTCGGCGTTGTCGGGCGTGCCGCTGGGGGGCGGCGTGGGGCCGCCGTGCCAGAGCATCACGGCGCCGGCGTTGGCGGCGATGCCGTCCCAGCGGGGCGCGCCGCAGATGACGTCGCTGTAGCCGTCGCCGTTGACGTCGCCGGCGGTGTCGACGCTGCGGCCGAGGTAGGCGTCGGTCTGGTTGGCCTGGGCGTACCACCAGGGAGCGCCGGGAACGATGCCGTCCTCGCCACCCAGGTACACGAACACCAGGCCCTCGTCGCTGCCGGGATGGTCGTAGAACGGAGCCCCGATGATGACGTCGCTGTAGCCATCGCCGTTCATGTCACCGGCGCTGGACACGGAGAAGCCGTAGCCCGAGGCGCCGTGGTTGGTGTCGTGGAACCAGTCGTGAGCGAGGCTCAGGCCGCCGGCCGACCCGTGGTGGATCCAGACCCCGCCCTCATTGGTGGTGCCGTTGTCGTACTGGTAGGCGCCGATGATCACGTCGCTGTAGCCATCGCCGTTGACGTCGCCGGCGCCGTCGACGGAGCAGCCGAAGAGCGCGTTGGCCTGTCCGGAAGCGGCCTTCCAGTCGGCGTTGTCGGGATTGCCGAACGGGACGCCGTCGAGATCGCTGTGCCACACGAATGCGCCGCCTTCGGTGACGCCGCCGACCTCGAATCCGGGCGCGCCCACGATCACGTCGGGCAGACCGTCGCCGTTGACGTCGCCGGCCGAGGCCACGGCGTATCCGAGTTCGCAACCGGCCTGGTTGCCCTCGGCCCACCACAGCGGCACCCAGCCGAGGCCCTGGTTCGAGCCCAGGAACAGGAACACCGCGCCCTCGTCGATCTGACCGTTGTCGTAATAAGGCGCGCCCACGAGAACGTCGTCGAAGCCGTCACCGTTGACGTCGCCGGCGGTGGCCACGGCGAAGCCGTACTCGGCCTCGGCCTGGTTGGATTCGGTGACCCAGCCTGCCGTGTTGCGAGGTCCTTCGCTGCCGCCGGGATAGCAGAAGATCCGCCCGCGATCCACATTGTGCGCCACGTCGCCGATGGCGATGTCGCAGAAGCCGTCGCCGTTGACGTCGCCGATGGAGTTGACGCCGTCGAAGCCCTCGTCCGGCTCGGCATCCACCGACCAGATCGCCTCGGTGGACAGCCCGTCGTAGTAGCCCAGGTGGAGATTCACGCGGTGGATGTACTGTTCGTCGTCGTTGTAATAGGTCTGGCGGACAATCACGTCGGCGTAGCCGTCGCCGTTGGCGTCGCCGCCGCAGATCGCCTCGCTGGCGACGTGGTATTCCGTGTCGGAGTCGATCTGCCAGGCCGGCGTCGTTTCGAGACCGGTCGCGCCGCCGCGATAGACGCGGAGGTGGGGCGGCTCGGTGCAGAAGTCGCCGGGATCGGTGGGACAGCCCACGAGGACGTCGCCGTAGCCGTCGCCGTCGATGTCGCCGGCCATCGATACGCTGTAGCCCATGTACAGGTACTCGACCGCGCTGGCGATCCGCACGGGGTCGCCGAGCCCCGACGAGCCGCCGTAGAACATGTGTATGGCGCCCTGGGTGTAGACGCCCGACGAGTAGTAGTACTCGCCGACCACCAGGTCGTCGTAGCCGTCGCCGTTGACGTCGCCGGCACAGCTGGCGGCGTCGGCGAAGGTGTTGCCGGAGGTGGCGGTGTAGTGCCAGTCGGTCTCGTAGGGGCCCACGCCGCCCGCGGATCCGTAGGCGATGTTGATCCGCTCGATGCCCGGGTTGGTCATGAACACGTCGTCGAAACCGTCGCCGTTCACATCGCCGGCGCAGCCGACCGTGCGGCCGAAGTCGTAGCCCAGATCTTCCCGGAAGTAGTCGTCGGCCTCGTCGGGGTCGAGACCGTCGGCGGAACCGTACCAGATCCAGACGCGACCGGCGTCGAAGATGGCGCTGTCGTCCCAGCCGGGCTCGCCGACGATGATGTCGTCGTAGCCGTCGCCGTTGACGTCGCCGGCCGAGGCCACGCTGGCCCCGAATTCGGCGCCGTCCACCTCGCCGCGAAACTCCCAGGCCGGCGTGGCGGCCGGGCCGTCGGCCGAGCCATAGAAGAGGAACGCGTGACCGTAGTAGTTGATGCCGTTGGTGGTGTAGTCGGGTGAGCCGACGATGATGTCGCCGAACCCGTCGCCGTTGACGTCGCCGGCGGGAGCGAAGACCTCGCCCAGGTAGCCGCGGTATTGCGAGCCCTCCACGATCCAGGGCGGACTGGTTACCACGGGGTCGACGGTCAGGGGATAGACGGCGTCGCGGTCGTCGATGGACAGGGTCAGCTGGTGTCCGGCCAGCACGATCTCGGCGGGGAGTTCGCGGCCGGTGGCGTCCCAGGTCATCAACTCGTCGTAGCGAAGCACCGCTGCGCCGCTGGCGTTGACGAAGTCGACACCGTTCTCGGCGGGCTTCGGCGAGAGGTCGCTCTCCCAGCGACCCACGATGCGGAGCATCCCTTCGCCGACCGGGCGTTCGGTCACGGTGAAGCCCTGTTCCAGCCCCTGCTTGCGATTCACGTACCACTCGCGCAGGCCGGGGCGGTCGTAGTCCACGCGGATCACCTGGGCCCGCGGGTGGGACTGCGCCACCGACGTGAGCTGTTCGCGGCCGAAGCCCACCGTGGTCCACGACCAGCGCCACGGGTCGCGGCCCTCGCGGGGCGCGATCTCCAGGCCCTCGGGTCGGAACCAGGTGCGCAGTCCATGCCGTCGATTGGGCGCCTGGAGGACCCCCGCTTCAGGGGTCACCTGGTACTCGCGCTGGGCGAGGGTTTCTCGGGTCTGGGCCCACCAGTTCTCGGGCATGCCGGGAACCGTGGATTGGGCGACCCTGGCCGGAGCGATCTCGGTCGATGCCGGCGCCGTTGCGTCGTCGATGATCCCATGGCTCAGGATCAGCAGTGCCGCCAGTGTCAGGGCGAGCGAGAGGCCGCGCAGGATGCTGCGGCGCGAGTGGTCTGATGCGGTCATTGGGCGAAACCTCCGGGATGTACGTTCACGTCCCCCCGGACCGTCCCCCCCCGTCGCGGTCCGCGTGAGCGCAGCAGCTTGATCGACAAGACTTGGTTATTGGACTCATGTTACGCGGTTATGACACATCGATATCAATTCCGAGTACGGTGGCCTGGGGCCGATGACGGGAACTCGCGTCGCGTGGCGACGTAACCACCTGCCGATGCCGCAACTCCACCCTTCACCTGGTCCGCGACCTCAGGTAGTCTGACCAACGCACCATGAAAACGAGCCCCCATCCCATCCGCTCCCAGCCGA
>PIVY01000342.1 GCA_003353795.1 bacterium | reverse complement strand
TGCAGCTTGTCCAGCAGTTGTTTGGCGATCTCGGGATGCGCGTGCTCCCCCCCATAGTAGTGTTGACGGATCTCAAGCGCCGCATGCATGTGAGGCCCAGCGTCCTCGTACAGCCCCAACTTCTGATAAGTCTTTCCGATGGCGAGGTGAAGCAGTGCCTGTACGAGCGGCTGATCGGCGAACTGCTCCTCCAGCCCGTCGGCGGCGCGGGTCAGTACAAATTCGTCCATCACCCGCCGGGCCACATCCACCGCCTGAACCGCGTCGGCCCGCTGGTCGTACGCCGCCAACTCGAACTCGATCTCTTCCAGCGTACGCTGGCGCCGGTCCGGGAACTCACCCACATACTCGCGCTCCAGCGCCGCCTGCACTTGTTCGCGGTAGCGCGCCTTGATGCCGCGCCCCATGTCCTCGATGTCGATTTCGCTCAATATCGCGGCTTGGAAGTCCGAAACCTGTTGCGTTTCCTTCTCCCGCTGCTCCGCCAGCTCGCGCTGCTGGCGCTCGTGCCCCCGCGCCGTCTCCGCCTCGGCCCGGCGCTCCTCGGCCTCCAGCAAGCCGAACGTCGTCCCCGCCATGCCAGCCATGAGTGAAACCGCTACCACCGCGGCCGCCGTCACGGTCGCCCGATTGCGCCTCACCAACTTGCGTACGCGATACGCCACAGTGGGTGGCCCCGCCTGCACGGGCTGATTCTCAAGGTGGCGCTGGATGTCCATCGCTAGGCCGTTGGCGGTTTCGTAGCGGCGCGACCGGTCTTTTTCCAAGCACTTCATCGCGATCCAGTCAAGGTCGCCGCGGAGGTGTTTGGAGATGATTTTGGCGGAGGATGAATCGGGAAACTGGGAACTGTGAGTGGGGGCGGGGAAAGTGGAGGAGCCCGATGCAGTCCAGTGCACCGGCGTGCGGGGTTCGGATTGAGATGGTCCGCTCGCCGACGATGACGGTTCGGAAAGGAGGCTGCTGACGCGGGTGCTGGGTTTGTCTGGGTCCTCTTCGCAGATAATGCGCTGGAGCTCGCCGAATGCTACTGAGCGGAGGCGATCCGGGTCGAAGGGGGTCGTGCCGGTTAGCAATTCGTAAAGCAGCACGCCGAGTGAGTAGATGTCGCTCCGGGTGTCGATGTCGACGCCGGACATTTCGGCTTGTTCGGGGCTCATGTAGGCCGGGGTGCCGATGAGTTGTCGGAATTCGGTGAAGAGCGTTTTGTCGGTTAGGGCGCGATCGGTGGCTTTGGCGATGCCGAAGTCGATCACCTTGGGGACCGGCTTGCCGTCGGCGATGGTGACCATGACGTTGGAGGGCTTGATGTCGCGGTGGATGACACCTTTTTGATGGGCGTGCTGGACGGCGTGGCAGACGCGGGTCATGAGTTCGAGGCGATCTTTGGTCGGCAGTTCTTCCTCGTCGCAGTAATCGGTTATGGGGACGCCGCTGACAAGTTCCATCACGAAATAGGGCCGGCCGGCCTCGGTTGCGCCAGCGTCGAGCACTTTGGCGATGTTGGGGTGGTCCATCATCGCCAAAGCCTGCCGCTCGGCTTCGAAGCGCGCGATCACCTGCTTGGTGTCCATGCCGAGCTTAATGATCTTGAGCGCGACCTTGCGGCGGACCGGCTCGCTCTGCTCTGCCATGTAGACGGCGCCGAAGCCGCCCTCGCCGATCATCTCGAGCAGTTTGTAGCGGTCGATGATGGTGCCGGGGTGCTCGAGCGCTTCGGGGGTGCACAACTCTTCGGGGCGGGTGACGGCGGGCTCCTCCATGAAGTCGCCGGCTTCGCGGTGGGTTTTGAGGAGCTGCTCCAA
>PIVY01000220.1 GCA_003353795.1 bacterium | reverse complement strand
GTCGATCTCGTCGCCGAACTGCTCGACCTCGCTCGGGTGCTGCACGCGGCCCCAGCTCAGGTCGGTGATGTGCAGGAGGCCGTCGATGCCGCCGAGGTCCACGAACGCACCGAAGTCGGTGATGTTCTTGACCACGCCACGGCGGACCTGGCCCTTCTCCAGCTCGGCGATGAGGTTCTTCTTCTTCTCCTCGCGCTCCTGCTCGAGCACGATGCGGCGGCTCACGACCACGTTCCGGCGCCGCTTGTTCTTCTTGATGATGCGGCACTCGATCTCGGTGCCGATGAGGTCCTCCAGGTTGGGCACCTGACGGAGCGCCACCTGGGAACCGGGCAGGAAGGTATCCACGCCCCAAAGCTTGACCACCAGTCCGCCCTTGATCCGACGATCGACCGTACCTTCGACGATCTCGTTGTTCTCATGGGCCATCTTGATCTTGTCCCAGACCTTGAGGAAGTCTGCGCGTTCCTTGGACAGGGCAACGAGCCCGTCCTGGTTCTCGAGCTTCTCCAGGAAGACGTCGAAGTCGTCGCCGGGGTTGATCTCGGCGCCACCGAATTCGTCCAGCGAGATGACACCCTCGCTCTTGAAGCCGATGTTCAGCAGGACTTCGTTCTCGCGAACCTCGACCACGGTGCCGCGGAGGATCTTGCCCTCGGCGACGTCGGTGAGGGTCTCCTCATAGGTGTTGACCAGCGCGAGCATCTCGTCGGCGGTGAGGTCGTCCTGATCCTCGTCCTCGTCACGGAAATCATCATTGATGATGATGATCTCGGCGAGGTCGGTGGTCAGGCGGGGGGTCACGTCCGTATCGATGGATGCCGCAGCGGGGCCCTCGGTCTTGACCGCGGGCTTGGAATCCGCGGCGACCTCGGGCGTCTGGGGGTTGTCGGTGGTGTCCGCGGGGGGCGGCGTGGCGTCGTCGCGCACCTCGTCGGACTCGGCGTTGGGGTTGATGGACATTTGTTTTCAGCCTCCTCTGGCATGCGAATTTACCAGTCCACGCGGACTGGCAGGCCGCCAAATATACACGGCGTCGCCGAATGGTGCAAGATTCAATGAGTTGTGGAATTCACGGGGCCGTTGACGGGCATGCGCGACGGGGAATCAGTCGAACGGCCGCTTGGACCGACGCTGATGTCGCTGGTGCGAGGCGAGATCTCGCTCCTGGTCCGTTTCCGCGTGCTCGTCGTGGGATCGGGCCTGCAACTCCTCGATCATGGAGAGGAACATGGCGCCGACGCGTACGGTGACGTCCCGGGGGTCGAGATCCTGAAGGAGCCGATCGAGGGCGTGCAGGCGCACGAGGGGCCCGTAGCGTACCTCCAGGGGCGATTGAGGATTGCCGCCGAATCGCGCGGCGCCGGTGCCGCGGACGTAGATCGGCAGCACCGGAGCGCGAGTGACCTGGGCCAGGATGCCCAGACCGCCCCTGACGGGACCGGGCTCACCGGCCGGGCGTCGGGTGCCTTCGGGAAAGATGAACAGGCAATCGCCAGCCTCCAGGGCCCGACGAGCGGCCTCGAACGCCTCATCATCATAACCCTTGCGGTCGATGGGGATGGCGTCCATCCAGCCGAAGAACGCCCTGGCCAGCGGACCCTTGAAGAGTTCCTTCTTGGCGAGGGTCCGGACGTGGCTGCGCCGGAAGGTCCCGCCGACCAGGGGCGGATCCCACCAGGATATGTGGTTGCTGGCCAGGATCGCGCCCGCCGGAACCGTGGGCGTCGGACGTCCGGAGACGGTGAGTCCCAGCATCTGGCCGAGTGGGCCGAGGAACGAGTAGACCAGTCGATACTTCCCGGGACAGCGGCGCCACGCGGTCTCCGCATCCCAGTCTGTCCGCGCATCCAGCCACGGATTCACCCGGCACGCCAGATTCGCCGCCTCGATCTGCCGGTCCAGACCGAGATCGCTGGTGTCGAGGACCAGGGCGTCCGGGCTGATGGTGAGCGGGCTCTCGGCGCGCTGCGAATCGCGGCGGTCGCGCTCGACGAGATCGGCCAGGACGGCGGCACGATCGTTCTCGACTCCTCGCTCGCGATTCTGGCGCCAGCGGCGGTCGGCCCGCGCCTCGGGGGAGGCATCCAGATAGATCTTGGTGCTCGCCAGGGGGAAGACGACGCTGCCGATGTCGCGGCCTTCCATGACCACGCCCCCGGCACGCCCGAATCGGCGTTGCCGGTCCACCATGCGCCGACGCACCTCGCCATGGGCCGACACGGCCGACACGTTGGCGTCCACGGCGGCCGTGCGGATGGCCTGGGACACATCGCGGCCGTTCCACAGCACCTGCGACTCGCGATCGCCGGGTCGCAGTTCCAGCTTCGCCGTGTCGAGCAGGGATGTGAGGCCGGCCTCGTCCTCGGGGCTGCAGTTCTGGTCCAGGGCCGCACAGGTCAATGCCCGATACATGGCGCCGGTGTCGATGTAGACCAGGCCGAGCTTGCGCGCCAGCGCCTTGGCGGTGGTCGACTTGCCGGAGCCGGCCGGACCGTCGATGGCCACCACGGCATCGCGGGGTACGATGTCGGCGGCGGCCCGAAGCTCGTCCTGTGTCGGCAGGGGTCGCACGTCTATCCCATGACCTTCTCGAGGGCTTCCACACAGCGCTGGTTCTCCGTCGGCAGGCCCACGGAGATTCGCACCGCGCCCTCGCCGTCGGGCAGGCCGAAGGCGTCCATGGGCCGCACGATCACGCCCGCCTGCAGAAGGCCCTGAGCGAGTTCGCCGCCGCTGCGCCCCGGCAGGGTGCAGAAGATGAAGTTGGTCTGGCTGGGGATCACCACCAGGCCGAGGCGATCCAGCTCTGCCGACATCCACTCCAGCTGCTGGCGATTGCGCAGGGCGCGACCCTCCACGACCGACCAGTGCTCGAGGCAGGCCAGCGCGCCGGCCTGCGCCACCGAGCCCACGTTGAACGGCTCGCGGGTCTTCTGGAGTTCGGCCACCAGGTCGGGATGACCCAGGCCGTAACCCACACGCATGCCGGCCAGGCTGTGGATCTTGCTGAAGGTCCGCAGGAGCATGAGGTTCGGCCGCGTTGCCAGCATGGGCAAGGTCTGCGGGTAGTCCGGCGCCGTGACGTACTCGTAGTACGCCTCGTCCATGGCCACGATGGTGGTGTCGGGAATGCGGGCCAGGAAGGCGTCGAGTTCTCCGGCGGTGTTGTACGTGCCGGTGGGATTGTTGGGATTGCAGATGATGACCAGCTTGGTGTTCTCGTCCACGGCCGCAGCCATGGCGTCCAGGTCGTGCCGCCAGCCGGCAGCCATGGGCACGGCGCGTCCGGTCTCGAAGTGGATGCTGCCGGCCAGTCCGTAGACGATGAAGCTGTGCGAGGAATACACGAAGTTCTCGTCCGGCGATACCAGCCCCCGCACCAGCATGTCCAGGACCTCGTTGCTGCCGTTGCCCAGTAGTATCGATCCGGGATCCACGTCGTGGTGCGCGGCGAGGGCCTGGGTCAGGTCGTAGGCGGCCCCGTCGGGATAGCGATTCACCTCGGCCAGGGCCGCCTGCATGGCGGCAACCACCTCGGGCAACGGCCCCTCGGGATTCTCGTTGCTGGCGAGCTTGATGACGTCGTCGAGGCCCAGCTCCCGCTGGACTTCCTTCACCGGCTTGCCGGGCGCATAGGGCCTGACCTTGAGGATGCCGGGGCGGAACAGGCTCTGGTAGTCCATGGTCATCGCCTTTCCTGCTGATCTTTCCAGGATGATCGCGTGTCTAACCCTGCCCCACGGCCTTCCGCAGGGCTTGTTCCTCGTCATTGGTCAGGCGCCGGAAGTCACCCTCGCGCAGGCGTCCGAGTTGCACCGGCCCGACCGCCATCCGCACCAGGGCGACCACCTTGCCGTCCACCGCGGCGATCATGCGCCGGATCTGCCGCTTGCGTCCCTCGTGCAGTTCCAGTTGCCAGCGGCGGCGGTTGCCCGACGGATCGGCATGGACCCGGCACGGCCGTACCGGCCGGCCGTCCAGGGTGATCGACCCGTCCGCCAGCGTCCTCTCCAGCCCCTTGCCCAGATTCTGCGACAGGGTCACCTCGTAAGTCTTCCAGACGCCGCTGCGCGGACGAAGCAGCGCTTCGGCCAGTTCCCCGTCGTCGGTCCAGAGCAGGAGTCCGGTGCTGTCCTGATCGAGGCGCCCCACGGGCTTGAATCGTTCGGGGAGATCGGCGCCGCGCTGGTAAGACTCGAGGCCGCGCTGGCTGCCCTGGGGACGCAGGGTGCAAACCACGTCGGCGGGCTTGTGGAACGCATAGATGCGCACGTCGGTCGGAAGGTCCGCGTGCATGCCGTCGACGGTGACGGTATCGCGCCCGGGTTCGATGCGGCGACCGAGATCATGAACGACCTCGCCGTCGATGGCCACTCGACCTTCGCGGACGATATCCTCCACGCTGCGACGAGATCCGTAGCCGGCGCGCGCCAGGTATCGATTCAGGCGCAGGGTCGAATCAGGGTCGGTCGGTCGCTTCGGGGTCATGGTCCTCCACCTCCGCCACATCCTCGGGGTCGTCGGACGGGTCATCCGAGGCGACCTCTTCGGTGACCTCCGGGTCGGCATGTTCGTTCGACGGTTCGACGTCGTCCACCGCCGGCTCGGGCTCGTTCAGGCGGGCCAGGTCCTCGTCGGTGAGCTCCTCGCCGAACTGGCTGGCGAAGGCGCGAAGATCTTCGCGGTTCTCCACCACTTCCTCGAGGGTGGGCAGGTCCGGGAGCTGCGACAGGCCACGTAGCCCGAGATGTCCCAGGAATTCGCGGGTGCTGCCATAGAGCAACGGATGTCCCACGGCCTCGCTTCGACCGACGACCGTGGTGAGATTGCGCTCCTGCAGCGTGGCCAGGGCGCCGCTGGACTGGACGCCGCGGATCTCGTCGATCTCGAGCCGCGTGATGGGCTGCCGGTAGGCGATGATCGCGAGGACCTCGAGTCCGGCGCGGGAAAGGCGCGCGTACTTGCGGGTCTTGAGGAGCTTCTCGACCAGGGGCGCGTACTCGGGGCGGGTGGCGATCTGCCAGCCGCCACCGAACTCCACGATGGTGAACGCGTTGCCCGCCTCGGTGTACTCCGCGTCCAGTTCTCCCACCGCCGCTTTCAGGTCTGCGGTGGAGACCTCGGGGAAGATCTTCTTCAGACGGGCCGCGGTGAGGGGGCTGTCGGTGGCGAAGAGCAGGGCTTCGAGCTCACGCTTCAAGCTTCGGCCTCGCTTTCGGCGGCCACGGAATCCTTGAGGAGATTCACGGAATCTTCGAGAAGATCATTATCGGCCTCGTCCCGCTCCTTGAGCCAGATCGGTCCCAGGGTCTCGGTCTGGAAGAACTGCAGGCGGCCTCGCTTGACCAGTTCCAGAATGGCGATGAAGGTGACGATGACCTCCATCTTGATGGCGTCGTCCTGGAAGCACTCCTCGAAGCGGACGGTCTCGCGCTCCTGCACCGAGCCGAGGATCAGGCTGATCTTCTCGTCCACGGTGTAGGGTTCCCGGATCACGTTGTGCACCGGCGCGGTCTGCACGCGGTCGAGCACCGAGGCCAGTGCCGAGAGCAGATCGAACATCTCGATCTTCAACTCGGGCTCGAGGTCGAGGTGTTCCACGAAGGGATACCGGGTCGTCCGCACGTGGTACTGGGCGCGCTGCGTCTCGCACTCCTTGAGCTGCTGGGCGGCCTCCTTGAAGCGCTTGTACTCGAGCAGACGGCGCACCAGTTCGGCGCGGGGATCTTCCTCGATCTCCTCGTCTTCGGCGTCGCCGTGACGGGGCATCAGCATCTTCATCTTGACCACGAGCAACGTGGCAGCCATGGCCATGAACTCGCCCGCCTGATCCAGGGAGACCATCTGCATGATCTCGATGTGGCGGATGAACTGTTCGGTGATGTGGCTGATGGGGATGTCGTAGACGTCGATCTCGTCCTTCTGGATGAGATAGAGCAGCAGATCCATGGGGCCCTGGAATCCCGACAGCTCGACCTGATAGGCCTCGCTGCGCCGGAAGTACTCCAGTTCGGGGGGCAACGACGCCACGTCCCAGGCGGAAGGCCCTTCGGCCTGCTCGAGGCTGGTGGCGGCCACGTCCAGGTTCTCGGGAGTCGGCAAATCTTCGCGCGGTCGGATCACGGGAGTTCCTTCTCTTTCCGTGTCAGCCGATGTTCATGGCGTCGCGTACGCGAGCCATGGTGTCCTGGGCGGCGGTCCTGGCCCGGGAGCATCCATCCTGGATGATCTCGTCGACGAGCGCAGGATTCGCCTCGAATTGTGCACGCTTCTCGCGGAGGGGGCCGAAGTACTCGGTCACCCCGGCGAGGAGCTTCTTCTTGCAGTCCACGCAACCGCGGGCGGCGGTGCGGCACTCGGTCGCCGTTTCCTCGGCGGCCTCCGGCATGAACTTCTGATACCACGTGTAGACCGCGCAGACCTCGGGGTCGCCGGGATCGTCGCGCCGCTTGCGGTTGGGGTCGGTGTACGCCGTCATGAGCTTCTGCTTTATCTCTTCCGGCGACGCGGAGATCTCGATGGTGTTACCCAGCGACTTGCTCATGCGCTTGCCGTCGGTGCCGGGGAAGCGGGC
Source organism: bacterium (assembly GCA_003353795.1). Taxonomy (GTDB): domain Bacteria; phylum Krumholzibacteriota; class Krumholzibacteriia; order LZORAL124-64-63; family LZORAL124-64-63; genus Glo-17. Next base: position 758 of record PIVY01000220.1, on the reverse strand, counting down.
GAACTTGGTCACCATGCCCTCCGGTTCCGGGAAGACCTCACCGAAGTGGTTGTTGAACCGGCGGACCATCTCGCGCGTGAGCTCGATGTGCGGCAATTGGTCCTCGCCCACGGGTACGGCGTGAGCCCGGTAGACCACGATGTCCGCGGCCTGCAACACCGGGTAGCCCAGGTGTCCGAAGCTGATCTCGCCCTTCAGATCGAGGTCCTTGACCTGCTCCTTGAAGGTGGGGTTGCGCTCCAGACGCCCCATGCTGATGCACATGGACAGGATCAGGAACAGTTCGGCGTGCTCCTTGACCTGCGACTGGATGAAGAGCACCGAATTTTCGGGGTCGAGCCCCGCTCCCAACCAGTCGAGGATCATGTCACGGGTGTTCTGCTTGATCTCGGCGGCCTTGTCGAGGGCCGTGGTGAGCACGTGCCAGTCGGCGGCCATGAAGAAGCAGTCGTACTCCTCCTGGAGCCGGAACCAGTTCTCGAGCGCACCGGTGTAGTTGCCCCAGTGGAGCTTGCCGGTTGGCCGCATGCCGCTGAGGATGATCTTCTTCGTGGTCAAGCAGTTACCTCGTACAACACAGGAATCGAGCGAAGCGACGGGCTCCCGCCGCTTCCACGGCACCGAAATTACCACCGAGGGCAGGGTCTGTCAAAGCCGGAACCCTTTTCAGGATCCGCGCCGTCCCCTCGCCCGCGGGTGGGCGCCGCGATAGGCCTCCCACAGGAAGCTGCGGTCGAGATGGGTGTCGATATCGGTGG
>PIVY01000219.1 GCA_003353795.1 bacterium | reverse complement strand
ACCGGCCATTCGAACCGGAGGCGCCCCCATGATCACCACCCTGGCCACCACGCTCCCCCGTCGCCAACGCCCCCGCCTCTACCGCCTGCTAGCCAGACTCAACAAGGCCATCAACAAGCTCGAACTCCGCCTCCAGCGCCCCCACCTCATCTCCCGCCCCATCAGCGTCGACCTCGTCCTCACCAAGGCCTGCAACCTCGCCTGCGTCTTCTGCAAGGACTACGAGACCCCCTACGGCTCCCGGCGCGTCGACCTCGACTCCATCCACAAGATTGCGAAACAGCTCTTCCCCTTCGCCACCCAGCTCAGCATCTGCTCCGGCGGCGAACCCTACCTCCACAAGGACCTCCTCGGCATCCTCCGCCTCGGCCGCCGCTACGGCCTGGACATCCTCCTCCTCTCCAACGGCATGCTCATGAAGGAGGACACGGTCCGCACCATCATCCGCGAACGCCTGGTCACCAAGCACGGCGTCTCGTTCGACGGCCACGACAGCGACACCGTGGCCGCCATCCGCGTCGGCGCCGATCCCGACCTCATCGTGGAGAACGTCCGCACGTTCCTGCGCATCCGGGACGAAGAAGGAACACGGTCGCCGATCCTGCAGATCCGCTACGCCATGATGCGCTCCAACATCGAGGAGCTCCCCGCCGCCGTCGACCGCTGGGGCCGCCTGGGCGTCGACCAGATCCACTGCGGCTACCTCTCCCTCGCCAACGGCATCGACCCCGACGAGTCGCTCTTCTACCACCAGGATCTCATGGTGGACATGCTCGCCGAGGCTCGCGTCGTGGCGGCCCGGTATCCGAACCTGCGCCTCTTCGTGCCGCCCACCGTCGCCGAGTCACGCCGGCGGAAAGAGCCGGCCCGCTGCAAGGCCCCCTGGTCCTTCGCCATGATCGACACCAACGGCCAGGTCATGCCCTGCTACCGGGCCTACGAAGCCATGAGGTCCGACAGCCTCTACGAGAACGACGGCCCGTCCTTCGCCCAGGTCTGGAACTCCGACGCCTATCGCCGCCTCCGGGCCTCGGCGAACGACGACGGCGTCGACCCCTACTTCAACTACTGCCGCCAGTGCGAGTACCGGTTCGGCTGGGGCGATGAGCGCTGCCATCTCGGGGATCAGAGCTGGCTCGAGGCGCTCGAAGACGACACGGCCCTGGCAATCGACCACGCCCGGCCGGCCAGGAAGCCGCGGGAACACGTGGCCAGCGATTGAAGATTCGCTCGAGCGTTCCTCCCGCTGGAACACCCGCCTGGTAATCTACGGTCGCTCTCCTGAGCGAATCTCCTCGGAGGGGGAGAGGGGGAGACCCCGGGGAATCGGGCCGCCGAGCCGACATCGAAACCAGCACGGCAACTCCCATGACGGTGGCCCTGGTTCCCCGGGACTCCCGATCCAGACAGCAGCCGCCTCAACGCCGCATTCGCCCCGAGCCCGGCCGCGAAGCCACATCGAGCCCGAAGCACTCCGCTATCCTGCCCCTCGCTACATTCTCGTAGTAGACGACCGGCTCGTTCTCATCCGCCGCCAGATAAGCCCGATACGCATCGACCATCCGCCGGGGTAGCGCCTGCACGTCGACCCCATCCGCAGGCAGCGACGCGGTGACGATCCACTCCGTCGAGATGAACAGCCCGTGGTCCATCGAGACCAGTTCCCATCGGTCGAGGCGCCGATTGAGGCGGATGAAGAAGATCGCCAGGCAGAACTGCCAGTGCATCGTCGCGACCTCGACCTTCTTCCGCGGTGGCTTGATCCGCACGAAGTCGGTCTCGATCGTCACGCCGGTCGATTCCCGGACTGCCTCGACGATCTCCTCTGTCGTCGCGTACTTCCTCGCAGGCTCGATGATCCTGCCCTTCCACATTTCCCACATCTTGCTCATGCCGCTCCCCCTCAGTCGTCCGGCCAATGATCGCCGACCATGTCCAGCATCTCCCACAAACACCTCTGCACCAGCTCCGCCTTCTCCGGATCGAACTCCACTTCCGCCTCGTCCAGGTACAGCCGCCGATTCACCTCCACCATCGCCGACAGCACCCGCGAATCATCCTCGTGGAATCGCGACGGCACGAAACTTCCCCGAAATGGCTGGTTCACCCCGACGGCCAATCCCGCCTGCTGGAAGACCCGCACGAACGGCCCCTGCCGCTGGTACGGCACGTGGTAGTCGTCCCACCCCAGGCAGATGTCCGGCCGCGTCGCCGTGTCCTGGATCGTCTCGCAGGCCAGCGGCCGCTCCGGAAAGCTATGCGCGTCGATGATGTAGCAGACTCCGAAGTCCGCCAGCATCCGCTCCACCTCGTTACCCATCAGTTCGTGCCACGGCCCCCAGATCCGCCTGGTCAGCTCGACGACTTCCTCGTGCGCGAAGTCCGCCGTCCGCAGCGGGAGTCCGTCCCCCGTCTTCAGGTACACCACACCCCGGCCCACGTCGGTCATTGGCCGCTCTCGCATGTCGTCGGTGAAGCGCTCCACATCGCAGACGAGTCGGCTGACGCGGTTAGTCACCAGGGTCGCCCCGTGGTCGATCGCGTCCTCCCACAACTCGTCCACCGCGTGGTCGGTGCTGCGCTCGAGGTCCCAGGCCAGCGTCTCGCGCGAGGCGACGAAGGTCTCGCGGACGTCGTCGGGAATCAGCGTGCCGGCGTGCGGCACGTGCACGATCACAGGCAGACGTTTCGCCTCGTACGGCCGCCAGACCTCGAAGATCTTCTCGTGCTTGCCGGCGACGATCTCCGTCGGCCCCTGCAGGCCGGATACGCACGGCTCGTATAGCGGATCGCTGACCTGCCTCTGGATGGGCATGCGATCGATATCGTCTTCCCGTGTCCCGGTCCACTCGTCCCAGTCGAGATGCTCGGGCTTCATGATCGAGCACTCGGACGCCGGCCGCTGGTCGGCGAGGATATCCGTGAGCCGCGTGATCGGCAGGTCCATGCAGACCTCGCCCGAGGCCGACTTCATCAGCTGGGGATCGACCTTCACCCGGAATCCCTGCGCCGTGAGCGCGTCGATGAGCGCCTTGCGGGTATCGTCGTCGCACACGAAGTCGAGCTTCTCACCGTCGTCTCGCTGGCGATAGAAACCCAGGCTCTTGCCGATCTCTCGCGGCACCTCGCAGGCGCAAACCGCCGGCAGATCGGGTTCGCGCACCTGGAGGATCTCGCGGGCGAAGTCGCGCTCCGAGATGCCGAAAGGATCGTCGTCCAGGGGCGGGCGCTTGCGGAGTGGCCGGAGTGTCCGGTAGTTGCTCCAGCGCCCGGCCAGGGTCTCCAGCCCCTCGTGCATTCCCTTGCACTCGAGGAAATCCTGGAAGCTCTCGTACACGGCGTACCGCGCCAGCTTGCGCCGGTAGCCTTCGACCATCATGGGGCCGAGCAGCGACCAGAACTCGCCCCACGACCGCGCGGCATTCCAGGCCAGGACCTCGCGGGCGGTGAGCAGGGCGGTGGCCAGTCGGACCGCCACGAGCCGCCACTCGCCGTCGCGCCAGATGCGGCCGACGAGGAAGGTGGTGTGTGCAGCGTCTCGGTATTCGGCAGGCAGATCAGCGGACTTCGCAATGCCGCGTCGCTTGGTGCCGGGGGTGAGTGTGTAGCCGAGGTCGTCGTCGTTGATGGGGTCGTGTCCAGGCAGGTCGAGCATCGGGTTCTCCTCCCGGTGCGGGGTGGAGCCTCCTCGTTGCGAGGAAGGCTTTTTAGCGGTTGGTGACGCGGCCGCAATACGCGCAAATCCCGCGGGTCCTGGGTCTGAGATTCGTCGCCGGGGTCGGACCGGGTTCCGGCGACTGGACTGTTACAATCTTCGAGCCGTTGAGTTCCGGAGTAATATTACCTTTCTGCGATTCCATCTCGCGGAACGCTCCGCGACAATTCCGCCTCGATCTCCTCCACCGACGGCAAGCTCGACCGCATTTCCTCTGGCAACGACCGCGTGATCTCCCGCTCCCACGCCGCCACGCCCATGGGCTTCTGCGTCCCCGCCAGCGAGTACTCCACCACCAGGCGGTCCTTCTCCCGCACGAGCAGCAGCCCGATGGACGGTCGGTCGTCCTCGTGGCCAAAGATGTCGTCCACGGCGTTGAGGTACATGTTGAGTTTGCCGACCTGCTCCGGCTCGAATCGCCCTGCCTTCAGCTCGATGACCACGTAACTGCGCAGCTTCAAGTGGTAGAAGAGCAGGTCGAGGCGGAAGGTCCGCGCGCCGATCTCCAGCTCGACCTGCCGGCCGACAAAGGCGAAACCCTGGCCGAGTTCCAGCAGGAAGCGCTGGATGTGGTCGATGAGCTGTTGCTCCAGCTCCACTTCTCGCCGGGGAACGTCGGTGCCGAGGAAGTCGAAGACGTAGGGGTCCTTGAAGATCTGGGTGGCGAGGTCGGACTCGGCGGGGGGCAAGGTCGCGGGGAAGTTGTTCTGGGCCTGGCCTTCGCGTTCGTGGAGGCGGGATTGGATCTGGAGGACGAGCATGTCGCGGCTGAGGCCAAGTTCGAGGGCTTTCTCGGCGTACCAGAGGCGTAATTTCGGATCGGCGATCTTCTGCAGAATCGCCAGATTCGTACGCCACGGCAATTGGGCAACGGTGCGTTGCACTATTTCCCGGTCTGGCCAAGAAGCAGCGAACTGCCTCATGTATTTGAGGTTACGAACAGACAGTCCGCTCATTTCGGGAAAGGAACGACAAAGATCCTGAGAAAGGCGGACAATGACCTTTGATCCCCAGCCGTGTCTGTCGAGCTGATCGAGAATCGCCCGCCCGATTTCCCAGTAGAGCAGCACCATCGCCGCGTTTGCCGACAGCACTGCCCGTACCCGCTCGCCGGCAATCCGCGCCTTGAGATCCGCCAGGAATCCCCAGTAACCCTCTGGTAAGTCGATAACCGGATCGCCGTCCGACTTCCGAGGTTGTCGCTGCGATACCGAACCGTCACCTGGCTTCTTCCGGTCCATGGACCCAAACCCCGATCTGCCGCCGTCGAGCTGCACCAGCGCAACTCGAGCCGGCCCCAACGCAACCTTCATACCGCCCCAATGGGGGGCGCGGAGTTGTTCCGATCGCGGATCCGCTTCACCTATGCCTCATTGGCACGCCATGGCAATTGCGCAACGGCCCGTTGCGCAATTGCTCGAGCCCCCCACTTGCGCAGGCGCAACTCCCACCGCCCCTTGCCACCCCACGCCCCACCAGGTAGCATCCCCCCACGCCGATCCTGGGGAGAAACGATGCGACGCTTCTGGTGGGTCAATCAGAACAAGACCTTCACGCAGGAACGAGCCGGCGGCTTCCTCTGGTCCCCCAAGACCAAAAAGGGCGGCATCCGCAATCCGTTCTACGACTTCATGCGCATCGTGGCGCCGGGTGACGTGGTCCTGTCATTCGTGGGCGGCCGGATAGCCGCGGTCAGCATCGCCGAGTCGCATTGCTACGAGTCGCCCAAGCCGCCGGAGTTCGGATCCGCCGGTGAAGACTGGAGCGACATCGGCTGGCGTGTCGACGTCGTCTATCGGGATCTCGAAAACCCGCTGGCTCCCACCCGCCACATGGACGCGATCCGGCCGCTGCTGCCGGCGAAGTACGCGCCGTTGCAGAAGAACGGGCACGGCTTGCAGGGCGTCTATCTCACGGAGCTTTCCCGGTCGTTGATGTCCCAGCTCTCGCTCCTGATCGGTCCCGATCTCATTCAGATTCTCGACCAGCCGCCCGCCATCGCTCACGACCCGGCCCGGGACGAGAACCCGATTCAGGAACGCTGGGAGCGCCGGCTCGTGTCGGAGATCCGCCGGCTCGCCGCCGTGCCCGAGACCGAACGCGAGCAACTCATCGACGCCCGCGTAGGTCAGGGTCGATTCCGAAGTCTTGTCCATGCTCGGGAGCGGTCATGCCGGGTGACTGGTGTCGACCGGTCGGAGCACCTGATTGCCAGTCACATCCGACCCTGGCGACACAGCGACAACGATCAGCGCCTGGACCCGGAGAACGGATTCATGCTCACGCCGAATGTCGATCATCTGTTCGACCGAGGGTTCATGACCTTCGCCGACAACGGACGACTGGTGTACTCCCCCGCCATCCACCGCGAATCGATTCTGAGGATGGGATTCGACCCCGACCAGAAGCTAGATGTTGGGGCGTTCTCGAGCGGGCAGAAGCTGTTCCTCGAGTTCCATCGAGACGAGATCTTCCTGGGAACGCGGCAGGCGGGATAGTCAGGTTGCTCCCTCCATTCTCCACCTTAATGATCTTGCGAACGTAGAGCTCGAACGGAGCTCCCCGAGATCCGAAACCACGACGACGCCCGCGGCTGCGTGTTATCTGTAAGTCGTTGATATATTTAATCATAACCATTTTCATGAACCGCCGTCGACCCGGGTTCACCTAGTTTGACACCTCAAAATCGCCGTGCTAGCATGCCGTCCATAACTCGATCGTCACGACCTGAAAGCTCATTCATCAAGTAGTCGCCAACCCTATTCCGTCATAACCGCGATAACAAAGCTGACTCATTCCGAATTGCGATCACGCCGCACTGACGCGCCGGCCAGCGGCGAATCATGAGGGCCCGTTCATACCGATCTACACCAGTGAAAGGCAAGCAGCCATGCGCCCAGTACTACTCGCCCAATCACACCGCCATGCCTTCATGTTCGTTATCTTACTTCTGCTGCTACCTGCGATCGCGATGGCCGCCCTCCCCTCCCCCGCCTCCATCATCTTCACCGAAGATTTTGAATCGGACTGGGGCTGGTGGTATGCCGACAACGGCGTCTGGGACGTCGGCACGCCCACCCACGGTCCCACCGCCGCCTTCGAGGGCGCCGCCTGCGCCGGCACCACCCTCGACGGACCTTACCCCCAGCACGCCGACTCCCGCCTCATCAGTCCGCCGATCGCGCTTCCCAACTCGCCCGAAGGCGGTGGCCTCTGGCTCGACCTCGAGAACTGGTTCGCCATGGGCGCGGGCGACGTCGTCATGATCGAGATCACCGACGACGGCACGGTGACCTGGGACAACCTGGGTGTCGTGTTCGGCAACGGCAGCGAGTGCTGGACCCACCACCGCACCGCCATCGACGTCACCGAGTACGCCGGCGATACGGTGCAGATCGCCTTCCACCTGGTCGACGACGGCGGCGGCGCCGCCAACCCCGCCGGCTTCTTCCTCGACCTGCTCACCGTGTGGGACGGGGCGCCGCCGGCGCTGAGCCTGCCGGCCGACTTCGAGACCGGCGATGCGGGCTGGTTCGCCGACAACGGTTCATGGCAGATCGGTCAGCCGACCATCGGGCCCATGGGCGGCTACGCGAGCGACAATTGCGCCGGCACCAACATCGATGCACCGTACGCGCGCTACGCCGATTCGCGGCTGGTCAGCCCGCTCGTCGATCTC
>PIVY01000341.1 GCA_003353795.1 bacterium | reverse complement strand
TTCCGGATCGAGATGAACAGCGCCATCGGTCCCTACAAGGGCGGCCTGCGCTTCCACCCCTCCGTGAACCTCGGCATCCTCAAGTTCCTGGCCTTCGAGCAGGTCTTCAAGAACAGCCTGACGACCCTGCCCATGGGCGGCGGCAAGGGCGGTTCCGACTTCGATCCCAAGGGCAAGAGCGACAACGAAGTCATGGCCTTCTGCCAGAGCTTCATGACCGAGCTCAGCCGCCACATCGGCCAGTTCACCGACGTGCCTGCCGGTGACATCGGCGTCGGCGGCCGCGAGATCGGCTTCCTGTTCGGCCAGTACAAGAAGATCAAGAACGAGTTCGTGGGCGTGCTCACGGGCAAGGGCCTGGACTGGGGCGGCAGCCTCATCCGTCCCGAGGCCACGGGCTACGGCGCGGTCTACTTCGCCGCCAACATGCTCGAGACCCGCAACGAGACTCTCGAGGGCAAGACCGCCCTGGTGTCCGGCTCCGGTAACGTGTGCCAGTACACCATCGAGAAGCTGCTCGACCTGGGCGCCAAGCCCGTGACGTGCAGCGACAGCGGTGGCTACATCTACGACGAGGCCGGTATCGATCGCGAGAAGCTGGCTTACATCATGGAGCTGAAGAACGTCAAGCGCGGGCGCATCAAGGAGTACGCCGAGAAGTTCTCCACCGCCGTGTACACCGCCGTGGACAGCGGCCAGGACTTCAACCCGCTGTGGAACCACAAGGCCGACTGCGCCTTCCCCTCGGCCACCCAGAACGAGATCAACGCCAAGGACGCCGCCAACCTGCTGGAGAACGGTGTCTACGTGGTGAGCGAGGGCGCCAACATGCCCACGATCCCCGAGGGCGTGAACCTCTTCCTGGACAAGGGCATCCTCTACGGTCCCGGCAAGGCCGCCAACGCCGGTGGCGTGGCTGTCTCCGGCCTGGAGATGAGCCAGAACAGTCTGCGCATCAGCTGGACCCGTGAGGAAGTCGACCAGCGTCTGTCCGGCATCATGAAGTCCATCCACACGACGTGCGTCGAGGCCGCTGCCGAGTTCGGCACGCCGGGCAATTACGTCAGTGGTGCCAATATTGGTGGCTTCATCAAGATCGCCGATTCCATGATGGCGCAGGGTCACTGGTAGGGCATATCGGCTTCGGCCGACATGGAATGGGGCGGCTCCTCGGAGCCGCCCCTTCTTGTTGTCATGGAGCGTCGAACTAGGGAAAGATCACCGACAGTCCGAACTTCAGCGTCCAATCCGGAGTCCCGGCCGCTGCCACCGGGTATCCGTACGCGCCCAGATTGACGTCCAGCCCCCAGCCGCCTTCGAACCCCCACGACTGGCCAAGGCCCAGACCCAGCGGAATGGTCACGCTGTCTCCGTCGGCCTTCCAGTTGATGTTCCACGGCTGGTTGTAGGTCAGGTACATGCCCGCCGGCGCGGCGAAGTTGTAGAAGAACATGGGCTGGAGGTTCAGAAAGCTCACCGAGCCGTCGTAGGACCAGTGGTTGAAGACGATCCCCGCGAAGGCCAGTTGCGGGGTGATGTCGCCTACCAAAATTCCGGCCAGGCCGATGCCGTTGCCGAGACCGCCGAGGCCCGCCTTGGCCGCGGTGTCGAAGGAGAACTGCGGCCCGAAGCCCCACTTCCAGGCCGAGTTGACGTAGGGCGCATAGAACATCTGAAGAATGGAATCACCCACGCCCCAGTCATAGGTTTCGTCCGGGCCGAGCTTGCGCCCGTTGATGGGGATGACGGCGCGGGGAATGACCGAGCCCTTGAGTGCCGGCGCGTCGAAGGCCCATACCGGTTGGAGCTGGAAATTGTAGCCGCGCACGC
>PIVY01000218.1 GCA_003353795.1 bacterium | reverse complement strand
GCCGGGAGATGTCGCGCCCGTCCAGCAGGATCTCCCCGGCCTCGGGACGGATGAAGCCCACGATGCAGTAGAACGACGTGGTCTTGCCGGCGCCGTTGGGACCGAGCAGACCCACGACCTCGCCCTGGCTCAGTTGCAGATCGACGCCGCCGACCACGGCCCGGCCGCGGTACGTCTTGCGGAGTCCGCGCGCTTCGAGACAGTGTTCGGTGACCGGGTCAGGGGTCATTCATTCTCTCCGCCAGCGTCGGCTTCGCTGGCCGTCTCGTCGCCCACCTCCGCGGCGACGTCCTGCTTGATCTCAATGTAGTCGAGATCGGGGGTGGCTTCCAGGCCGATACCGGTGATCACGTCCTCGCCGCGATCGAACACGTTGTAGACCTCGTTGCGGATCAGCCCGTCCTCGTTGGTGTAGGTCAGTTCGCTGCACCGCAGGCGCCGACCATCATGGGTGGTGACGACCACGTGTCCCCAGACGAAGACGTCGTTGGTGGTGAGATCCGCGGTGCCGCTGTCGCTGACCAGGGTCGAGTAGTACGCCCCGTCCTGGAAGAAGTCCATGTGGACCCGTACCAGTTCCACATCGCGGCGGTCGGGATACTTGAGCATCTCGTCGCTGTCGAGGACCCACTGGCGAACGCCGGCCTGGGATTCGATGAGCCGGTAGTCGTAGAATTTCTGCTCGGGCAACTGGGCGCCGTCAGTCACCATGGGCGCCGTACCTTCGGCCTGCTCGGGCGATTCCTGACAGGCCGCCACGAGCAGGATCGACACCAGCATGATCACCACGCCGGCGGATCGTCCCTGTCTCGTGAGCTCGGTCGCCATCATGTCTCCCGATTCGGATTCGTCATGTCCCAGCGATCGTGGAACCAGACCCACTGGTCCGGGTTCCGCAGGATCAGGTCCGCCAGCGCCCGATTGCAGCGCGCGGCGAGTTCGTGATCATCTCCGGCCAGATCCGGATCGATGGGTTCGGCGTGCCGGACCACCCAGCGGTCACCCTCACGCACCATGGCCGCCGGCAAGATCGGCACGCGCCGCCGCATGGCGATGCGGGCCGGGCCCAGCGGCGTCGGCGCCGGCTGCCCGAGGAACTCTACGGGCGCGCTGGCCACCCTCGTGTTCTGATCCACCAGGACTCCCACGGCAACCCCTCGATCCAAGGCCCTCAGGATCGGTCGTGCACCCTGGTTCCGCGGCAAGGGCTCGATTCCCAGGGCTCGTCGTCGGTCCTGCAACAGCCGATCCACCGCAGGATTGCGCACTGTTCCGGTGACGACCGCCGCCCGGGGAAGGCCGCCGGCCAGCCAGGCTCCCAGCAATTCCCAGCAACCCAGGTGCCCGGTCACCAGAAACGCCCCACGACCCTTTGCCAGCAGATCCCGGAGCACCGCGAGCGCGCCGCGGCCATCGGGTCCAGCCGCTTCCGCCACGTCGGGAAACCCTCGCGCCGCCTGCCGGTCCACGGTGAGCGTCGCGTACAGGGTCTCTCCCAGCGAGAGAGCCGATCGACCCAGCAAGGCTTCCCGCCAGGCCGTTGGCCGGTCCGGATAGACCAGGGCGAGGTTGCGTCGGGCCTGGTCGCGTTCTCGAGGGCGGACCCTCGGAGCGGTGCGTGCCAGGGTCCGGCAGAGCCAGCGGCCCAGTCCGGTCGGCAGGGCCTGCACGGCCCGCAGGACACCACGGGTCACCTGGAACCAGAACTGCCGCCGCAGCCGGCGCCATAGGGGCAACCGGTCGTTCAAGACCACCTCCGGACCGGTTTTCCAGGCCGCTTTCTTGGGCAGGTTCGCGACTGTGGGTTAGCGCGTCAAGCACTTTCCGTGCCATCCGGGCGGTACGAGCCCGGCGCGCCTGACTCGACTGCCGAAACGACCTCGCGTCCGCCCACAGGCATTGACCACAACGTACTGTATTGTTTGAATTTATGGAATCTCAAGGAGAGAGTCCAGCGTGGGGACCGGTCAGAGAAGACCGGCGCGCAGCACGTCGTGGATGTGCAGTAATCCCAGGGGCCGGCGCTCCTCGTCGGCGACGATGAGCAAGGTGATAGGTCCGGCCTCCCGCTCCTCCATGAGCCGCAATGCACGCGCCGCCAGCATCTCGGGGCCGATGGTCGTGGGCCGGGCATTCATGGATTCGGTGATGGGTCGATCCAGGGCGTCCTCGTGCTCCAGCAGCACCCGCTTGACGTCTCCATCCACGCACACGCCGGCGAGTTTCCCCTCGGCATCCACCACGCAGGTCCCCCCCAGGCGCTTGCCCACGATCTCCGGCAACGATTCGCGCAGGGTCATGTCCGAGGTGACCACGGGCAGTTCGTCGCCGCTGTGCATGAGTTCGCCCACCCGCATGAGCAGGCTGCGCCCCAGCACCCCGCTCGGATGGAAGGTCGCGAAGTCGTCGCGGGTGAAACCCTTCAGGGTGAGGAGGGCCACCACGAGAGCGTCCCCCATGACCATGGCGGCGGTCGCACTGGTCGTCGGCGCCAGGTTCAGCGGATCGGCCTCCCGCTCCACCGGTACCGGCAGCACGATGTCGCAGGCTCGGGCCAGTTCGCTGTCGGCAGCACCGGTCAGCGCGATGGCCGTGACCTGGAAGTGGCGACAGGTCTGGACCAGGCTGGTGACCTCGGGGTTGTTGCCGCTGCGGCTGATGGCGATGAGCACGTCGCTACTGCGCACGATGCCCAGATCGCCGTGGGCCGCCTCCACAGGATGAATGAAATGGCTCGGCGTGCCCGTGCTGGTGAACGACGCGGCCAGCTTGCGGGCCACGTTGCCGCTCTTACCCAGCCCCGTGACCAGCACGCGTTCCTCGCAGTCCAGCAGGGCGCGCACGGCGGCGACGAATCCAGTGTCGAGGGTCGTGGCGACCGCCTGCAGTCCGGCCACTTCCTGGTCGAACGTGTCGCGTCCCAGGGCGAGGATCTGCTGGTCGGTCACCGGGCCGGATCGATTCAATGGGTCACCTCCGGATCGTCGGCTGGGCGCGCACCGGCGGCCAGATCCTTGATGGCGTCGGCATGGGACCCGCGCGCCTTGAGCAGCAGGTCGCAGATCTCGCGCACGGCGCCGCGTCCGCCCGCGACCTCGGTCACCAGGTCGCAGATGGCCTTCACCTCGGCCGGCGCCGAAGGGACCGTGACGGCCAGTCCGGCCGCAGCCAGGGTGGGCAGATCGAGCAGATCGTCGCCCATGTAGACGGTGTGCTCGAGCGAGGCGCCGGTCTCGTGCAGGATCTCCTGGAGCGCCTCGATCTTGTCGAACCGACCCATCTTGATGGACTCGAACCGAAGCTCCTCGCAGCGGCGCAGCACCATCTCGCTGGATCGACCGGTGAGGACCGAGCGCGACACTCCCGCCGCGCGCAGCATCATCAGGCCCAGTCCGTCGCGGGCGTCGAACTCCTTGAGGGCCTCGCCGTCGGGGCCATAGAGCAGGTTGCCGTCGGTCAGGATGCCGTCGCAATCCAGGACCAGCAGATCGACCCGGGCCAGACGCTCGGTCATCTCGACGCCGACCCGGTCCTCCACGTCCTTGCGCGCCTCCTCCGGCGTGGGCATGGGCCAGGGATCGGTCATACCGACTCCTCCTCGTTGACCAGTTCGCGCAGCCGCGCCAGGCGGGCGATCATTCCCGCGAAGCGTTCCAGCGGCAACTGGCTCGCCGCATCGCAGAGTGCCCGCGCGGGTTCGGGATGGACTTCGAGGAACAGAGCGTCACTGCCGGCGGCCACACCGCACCGCGCCAGCAGCGGAATCAGTTCGGGGCGACCACCGGTGGCGTCCCCGGTCGAGCCAGGCATCTGCACGGAATGGGTGGCGTCGAACACCACGGGACGGTCCAAATCGCGCATGACCTTGACGGACCGGTAGTCCACCACCAGGTCACGGTAGCCGAAGAAGCTGCCCCGTTCGGTGAGCAGCACGCGATCGCAGCCGCCGGCGGCGAGCTTGGCCGCGCCGTGTGTCATGTCCGCCGCGGCGACCATCTGCCCCTTCTTGAGATTGACCGCGCACCCTGCCCGGCCCGCCGCTTCCAGAAGCGACGACTGCCGGCACAGGAAGGCCGGGATCTGGAGGATGTCCGCCACCTCGGCCGCAGGCGCGCATTCGGCCGGTGCGTGCACGTCGGTCAGCACCGGGACGCCGACGGCGTCCTTGATCCGAGCCAGCAGCTTCAGTCCCGACTCCAGGCCGGGACCGCGATAGGACGAGCCGCTCGTGCGATTGTCCTTCAGGTAGCTGGACTTGAAGCAGTAGGCGAGACCGAGGTCACTGCAGGCGCGCGCCAGTTGTTCGGCGGTGCGCAACATCTCGTCGGGATCCTCGAGCACACAGGGGCCGGCGATGACGTAGAGCGGCTGACCGCGACCCACGCGACGTTCGGCGATGGTCACCGGAGTGGCGGTGGGCATGACGTCCTCCTCAGCCCTCGGCCTGCTGGCCGCGCTGCCTGTCCTGATGCGCCACGGCAGCGCTTACGAACTCGCGGAACAACGGGTGCGGCCGGTCGGGTCGCGACTTGAGTTCGGGATGGAACTGGACCGCGATGAAGAACGGATGCGAAGGAAATTCCATGATCTCCACCAGGTGATCGTCGGGTGACATTCCCGAGAAGACCACGCCGGCGTCCTGGAGCTGCTTGCGGTAGGCGTTGTTCACCTCGTACCGGTGCCGGTGTCGTTCCGAGATCTCCGAAGACTCGTAGCACTGACTGGCCAGGGTGTCCGGCGCGATCTTGCAGGGCCAGGCACCGAGGCGCATGGTGCCGCCCATCATCTCGATGTACTTCTGATCTTCCATGAGGTGGATCACGTTGTGGGGCGTGGCGGGATCGAATTCCGAACTGTTGGCCATGTCCAGGGCGGCCACGTCGCGCGCGATGTCGATCATGGCGCACTGCAAGCCCAGGCAGATGCCGAAGAACGGAATCCCCTGCTCGCGCGCATAACGGATGGCGTTGATCTTGCCCTGGATACCGCGGTCGCCGAAGCCGCCGGGAACCAGCACGCCGTGGCAGTCGCCGAACACCTCGTCCAGCTTGCGGTCGCCGACCTCCTTGCCCTCGAGGCTCTCGCTGTCGACCCAGACCTGATCCACACCCACGTGATTGGGAATGCCCGCGTGCACGAAGCTCTCGGTGATGCTCTTGTAAGCATCCTTCAGTTCGATGTACTTGCCGACGATGGCGATGCGGACGCGGTCGGGCGGGTCCAGGATGATGCGGGTCATGCGTTCCCACTGGCCCAGGTCGGCCTCCATGGGCGGCTCGATCTGCAACCGCTTGCACATCAGATCGTCCATGTTCTGCTGGTGGTAGTTGAGAGGCACCTCGTAGATGGAACGGACGTCCTGGCCGTCGAAGACGAACTCAGGGGGCAGGTTGCAGAAAAGCGCGATCTTGCGCCGCGCGTCGTCTCCGATGGCCTGGCGGGCACGGCAGATGAGAAAATCGGCCTGGATACCGATGTTGCGCAACGCGGCCACCGAATGCTGCGTGGGCTTGGTCTTGATCTCGCCGGCGGTCTCGATGTAGGGCACGAGCGTCAGGTGCACCGAGATGGTGTCCTCGGGCGGCTGCTCGAGCCGCAACTGCCGGATGGCCTCGAGGAACGGCAACGACTCGATATCGCCCACGGTGCCGCCGATCTCGGTGATGACCACGTCGAGGTCGGGATCCTTCACGCCGGGCAGCATCAGCCGCCGCTTGATCTCGTCGGTGACGTGGGGAATGGTCTGCACGGTGCGGCCGAGGTACTTGCCCTTGCGCTCGTTGTAGAGGATGGTCTCGTAGACCTTGCCCGCGGTGAGGTTGTTCTCCTGCGAGAGGCTCACGTCGGTGAAGCGCTCGTAGTGGCCGAGGTCCAGGTCACATTCCGCGCCGTCGTCGAGCACGAAGACCTCGCCGTGCTGGTACGGGCTCATGGTGCCCGGGTCGACGTTGAGATACGGATCGAACTTCTGCAGCACGACCTTGAGGCCGCGTGCCGCGAGCAGGTTACCCAGGCTCGCCGCCGCGATGCCCTTGCCCAGGGCCGAAACCACGCCGCCGGTGACGAAGATGTGCTTGGCCATCAATGCTCCTTGTTCCAGAGAGCGCGCGCTCGCTCCAGATCGTCCGGCGTGTCCACACCCACCGGACCGTCCTCGATCATGACCACCCGGATCACCAGTCCATTCTCCAGGGCCCGCAGCTGTTCCAGACCCTCGATCTGCTCCAGCGGACCGCGCGGCCATTCCAGGAACCGGGGCAGCGCAGCAGCTCGCCAGGCGTAGATGCCGACGTGTCGCAGGGCCACGGTCCGGGGATCGCCGCCCGAGCCCGGAAACGCGCCCGGCACCGCGGCGCGACTAAAGTACAGAGCCCGCTGCGAACGGTCTACCAGCACCTTGACCACGTTCGGATCCTCCCAGCGGTCGCCGTCTGCGAACCGGTGGGCGCAGGTGGCCAGGTCCGCGGTCGAATCGTCCTTCAGCGCCCGAACCAGGGCATCGGCCGCGGCGGGATCGAGCAGCGGTTCATCACCCTGCAAGTTCACCACGATCTCGGGCGACCGCCCCGCGAGCACCGCGCCGATGCGATCGGTGCCCGTGGGATGATCACCAGTGAGTTCGCAGGCGTAGCCGGCGTCCAGGACGGCTTCGCGAATCCGTTCGTCATCGGTGGCGACGAGGATCTCGTCCGCCTCCTCCATGGCCGCGGCTCTTTCCAGTGTCCGCACCACGAGCGGCTTGCCGGCCAGATCCGCCAGCAGCTTTCCCGGCAGCCGGCTCGACTGGTATCGCGCGGGGATGACGACCAGAACGCCGCCGCTCATGCTCCGGCCCTCCGCCACTGGTATACAAAGAGAAACCCGCCCCTCGAGAGAGGCGGGTTCCGACGCGACCCTGAGGTCACGAAAAGACTAACTCGGCTGCACACAGACACGCTTCCGGTTCTTGCCGAAGTTCTCGAACACCACCGTGCCGTCCATCAGGGCGAACAGGGTGTCGTCGCCGCCACGGCCGACATTGCGACCGGGGTGGATCTTCGTGCCGCGCTGCCGCACCAGGATGGTGCCCGCGGTGACGGCCTGGCCGCCGAAGCGCTTGACCCCCAGATTCTGGGGATTGGAATCGCGGCCGTTACGAGTCGAGCCGCCTGCTTTTTTATGAGCCATATCGATGCTCCCAATCGCGCCGCGCCCAAGGGCACGGGTTGTCCGGGCAAGAGCGCCCTGGCTAGGCGTTGATGCCCTTGATGCTCACCTCGGTGAAGGACTGGCGATGACCCTTCTTCCGGCGGTAGTTCTTGCGTCGCTTGAATTTGAAAACGACTATCTTGCGACCGCGGCCGTGCCGTACCACCTCGGCGGCCACGGTGGCCCCCTCGACGATCGGGCTGCCAACCTTGATGTCGTCGCCGTCGGCGAGCATGAGGACCTCGCCGAAGGTCAC
>PIVY01000217.1 GCA_003353795.1 bacterium | reverse complement strand
GGCAATGGAGTTGCCGGTGGTCGCGTCGCCGGCGACGATGGCCACGTTGCTGACGATGGTCGCGGCGTCGATGTCGCTGACCGTGGCGCCGGTGGCGGGCACGCTGAACACGGAGCGGTCTGCGCCCACGGTCCAGTCGGGCAGGTCGTGGCCGCCCTCGACCCAGATGCCCTCGACGAAGGCGGGCACCTCGTCGTAGTCGCCCGCCGCCATCTGGATCGTGTCGAGGTCCTCCGCCTGGGCCACTTCGTAGGCGCGGGCCAGGGTCGCCACGGGGGTCGCGCGGCTGCCGTCGTTGTCGTCGTCGCCGGTGTCGCCCGACACGTAGACGCTGGCCATGGTCGGGGTCGCCGAGATCTCGTTCGAGGCCTCGCTCTCGCCCACGTCGTTCACGGCCCGGACGTGGTAGTAGTACGTGGTGCCGTTCTCTCGACCCAGGTGGACGAAGGGCGAGGCGGTGTCCACGGAGACGGAGTCGGTGCCGGATACGCCGGGCTCGGTGGCCCAGTAGACGTTGTAGGCCTTGGCCTCATTCGACGGAGTCCAGATCACCGACACGGCGCCATCGCCCGCCACTGCCTGGACCTGTGCCGGCGGATCGGGCGGCGTGGGATCGGGCTCGGGCTCGGGCTCGGTGGTGCTGTCGTCACCGCAGCTTGCGAGCAGGAAGGCGGCGAGCAGGATCCAGGCCGTCAGCAGGAGACGGCTGGGATTGAACCGGAGCATGGATAGACCTTTCGAAGAGGGCGAGAGCGGGCGAGGACGGGGCCGGACCCGCGGACGTTGCGACGCTAGCACGTCCCGCGGCCACGGACCACCCTCCCATCGGGCCGACCATGACCCGGCTACCGAGGTCGGTCCGGGGATCAGTCCTCCGGTTCGGGCACGACCTCCGGATCATGGATCGCCCGCCGATGGTCCAGGAGATCGAGGTGCTCGAGCGCCCGGGTTGACACCTTCCGGCAACCCATGCCACCTTCCCCGCGTACCAATTCCCTGTTCGGAGCCATACGAACATCCAGGAGGCCCCCCGTGAATCGTCGATCCCTCACCGCCCTGGTGGCGTGTGCGCTGCTGTGCGCGTCGATCTCGGTCGCGCAGACCGATGCTGCCGCCCCCTTCGCCGGCTCGCCCGCGCACCTGCTGCGCCTGGCCGACATCTCGGCCGACCACATCGTCTTCACCTACGAGGCCGACCTCTGGCTGGTCGACGACGATGGCGGCGTGCCCCGGCGGCTCACCACCGGCCACGGCCTGGAACAGAACGCCAAGTTCTCCCCCGACGGCCAGTGGCTCGCCTTCACCGGCGAGTACGACGGCGGTCGCGACGTGTACCTCATGCCCACCATGGGCGGCGAGCCGAAGCGGCTCACGTTCCATCCCGGCACCGATCAGGTGATCGACTGGCATCCCGACGGCGAGCACATCCTCTTCCGCAGCTCGCGCGCGCATTCCACAAGTGAGACCGAGTTCTACCTCGTGCGTCGCGACGGCGGCCTGCCGGTGAAGCTGCCCCTGGACCGCGCCGCTCTCGGCAGCTACTCGGCCGATGGCCAGATGCTGGCCTACAACCGCATCCCGCGCGAGAACCGCACCTGGAAGCGTTACCAGGGCGGCATGGCCCAGGAGGTCTGGATCGCCGATTTCCAGACCGGCGCCATCACCCAGGCCACCACCTGGACCGGTACCGACAACTTCCCCATGTGGATCGGCGACCGCGTCTTCTACAACAGCGACCAGGCCGAGGGCACGCTCAACATCTTCGCCCTCGATCCCGCGCGTCCCGGCGCCGAGCCCGAGCGCATCACGCCCTACGGCGACTACGACGTGAAGTATCCGTCGGCCGGTCCCGGGCGCATCGTCTACCAGTACCAGGAGCAGCTGCACATCCTGGACGTGAACACCGGCGGCATCGTCCCGGTGAACGTGGACCTGCGCAGCGACCGCGTGCAGATGCGCCCCGAGATGGTGCGGATCCGGCCGCGCACCGGCGCCTTCGGCCTCGATCCTTCCGGCGACACCGTGCTGCTCGAGGCCCGCGGCGAGCTGGTGACCGTGCCCGTGGACGAGAGCCCCTGGAAGAATCTCACCCAGACCAGCGGCAGCCGCGAGAAGGACAGCGCCTGGTCGCCCGACGGCGAGCAGATCGCGTTCGTGAGTGACCGCACCGGCAACGAGCAGCTCTACGTCATGCCCGCCGGCGGCGGCGACTGGCGCCAGCTCACCGACGACACCTTCGGCATGATCCTGCCCCCGGTCTGGTCGCCGGACAGCAAGTGGATCCTCTTCGGCGACAAGTTCATGCGGCTGAATCTGGTCGAGGTGAAGTCGGGCAAGGTGACGGTGATCGACCAGG
Source organism: bacterium (assembly GCA_003353795.1). GTDB lineage: Bacteria > Krumholzibacteriota > Krumholzibacteriia > LZORAL124-64-63 > LZORAL124-64-63 > Glo-17. Next base: position 5,115 of record PIVY01000217.1, on the reverse strand, counting down.
GCGAGTACGACGACGCCTGGGAGCGCTGGGGCATCCTCGACTACGTGTGGTCGCCCGATTCGCGCTGGGTCGCCTACACCAAGAACACCGGCAACATGCACGAGATCATCACCCTGTACGACCGCGACAAGGGCCAGGCCACCGAGGTGACCGACGCCATGTTCTCGTCGTGGTCGCCGAGCTTCGGTCCCGACGGCAAGTACCTGTGGTTCCTGAGCAATCGCACGTTCAATCCCACCATGGGCCGCCTCGACCAGAACCACATCTTCCTGAACTGCGCCCGGCCCTACCTGGTGCTGCTGCAGGACGACGTGCGCTCGCCCTTCGACGCGGCGGCCGACGAGCCGGAGAAGAAGGACGACGACGAGGAGGACGATGAGGGCGTGAAGGTGGAGATTGACCTCGACGGGATCCAGGGCCGCATCGTCGCCGCCAAGGATTGCGAGGCCGCCAACTGGTTCCGTCTCGAGGCCGTCGAGAACGGCTGCATGATGCTGCGCCGCGACGAGCCGGTCTTCCTCAAGTACCAGAACGTGAACGACCGCACCACCGACGACGACCTCACCCTGGTGAAGTACACCATCGGCAGCGACGAGGTGCTCACCCTGGGCGACGACGTCACCAACTACCATCTGTCGGCCGACGGCAAGAAGATGGTGATCCGCCAGGGCCGCAGCTACGTGGTCAACAAGGCCGGCGCCGGTTTCAAGAAGACCGGCGAGAAGATCGACCTCGGCGACGTGCGCCTGCGCGTGGTGCGCGACGAGGAATACCGCCAGATCTACAACGAGGCCTGGCGCGTTCAGCGCGACTGGTTCTACGACAAGGGCATGCACGGCAACGACTGGGACGCCATCAACGCCAAGTACGCCCGCTTCCTGCCCTGGTGCGGTCATCGCGACGACCTGCGCTATCTCATCGGTGAGATGATCTCCGAGCTGAACATCGGCCACACGTACGTCTACGGCGGCGATTACCAGGGCGGCGGCGGCCGCATCGGCACCGGGCTGCTGGGCTGCGGCTTCGCCTGGGACGAGGGCGAGGGCGGCTACCGCATCACCGGCATCCTGCCCGGATGGGAGTGGTCCGAGGCCATGGTCTCGCCCCTGGCCGCACCCGGCGTGGGCGTGAGTGAGGGCGACGTGCTGGTGGCCATCGACGGCGTGGCGCTGTCGGCCGCGGTGAGCCCTTTCGAGGCCCTGGTGCACAAGGCGCGCAAGGTGGTGGAGCTGGAGTTCGAGGACGGCGACGTGGTGAAGGTGGAGACCCTGCGCAGCGAGCGCGCGCTCCGCTACCGCGCATGGGTTGAGGGCAACCGCGCCGCGGTGCTGGAGATGTCCGACGGCCGCATCGGCTACCTGCACCTGCCCAACATGATGCAGCCGGGCCTCATCGAGTTCGCCGCGTACTTCTATCCCCAGAGCGGCATGGACGCCATCGTCATCGACGAGCGCTACAACGGCGGCGGCTTCGTGGGCGACATGATCATCGACCGTATGGAGCGCGAGCTCTGGTCCATGACCATTCCGCGCGAGGGCAAGTCGGGCCGCAACCCCGAGCGGACCATGCACGGTCCCATGGCGGTGCTCATCAACGAGGACACCGGCAGCAACGGCGAGTTCTTTGCCAAGGCCATCAAGGAGAAGAACCTCGCCCACGTGATCGGCCTGCGCACCTGGGGCGGCAGCATCGGCATCGAGCCGCATCAGGACCTGGTGGACGGTGGCGTCACCACGCCGCCGCAGTTCGGCATCTACGGCGTCGGGTCGGGCGACTGGCTCATCGAAGGCTGGGGCGTGGAGCCGGACCAGGTGGTGGCCAACGAGCCGGCCGACGTGGTGGCGGGTCGCGATGCGCAGCTGGAGGCCGCGGTGGAGTACCTGCTGGGTGAGCTGGAGCGCGGCGGGGATCGCTGGACGATTCCGCCGACGCCGGAGCATCCGGACAAGAGCCGGCCGCGGATGAGCGGGGTGAATCGCTAGGCGACGCCGAAATATCGGTGAAACGGGGCCGTCTCCAGCGCGGAGGCGGCCCCGTTCCTATGCGGCAGGCGGAGACGGTCTGAAGCCGCCAGGTAGACACCGGGATCTCGCGAATCTATCATCGAGCCAGCAATTCGAACCCGCGTAATCGTCCGCCGTCACCATGGGTGATCTCCTGAAAGAATCGAACCGCGAATCGCTGTTGCCGGGGATCAAGGCCTACCATGCCGGTGAGCCCGGGGCCGGCGACCGCCTCGCAGACGCGCTGCGCGACCCGGTGACTCGCGAGGTTGCCAGCCGGCTCGGCGACGATCACGAATCGGTCGCCTCGGATGCGCTCCTGGCCACGCTGACCTACCTCGATCGCGACGCCGGGTTCGCGGGCGACATCCGTCACCTTGCCGTGACCATCGCCGGCAACCGTTGCAGCGACCTGGTCCGCTGGCGCCGTCTCCGCAGGCCGCCCCCGCCGGTGGCCGATCCCGCACGAAGCATCCTCGACGAGATCGAGCCGCCGCAGCGGCTGGCGACGCTGCAGTCGGCGCTGGGCCACCTCACGGCCGACTGCCGCCGCCTGCTCAGAGCCATGTACGTGGACGGGCTGTCCTCGGAGGCCGTGCGGGAACGTCTGGGTCTAGCCACGGTCCAGGGTGTGCATTACCGGCGGTCGGTCTGCCTGCGGCGTGTGAAGACCCACGTGAGTCAACGGCTCCACGGTGGTTCAGAACCGGCGGAGCCGGGAGGCCGGGATGCGACCGACCCATCGGGATACGTGTGCATCGACCCTCGGCTCGGCGGCGAACTGTGGCGCCTGGAGGATCCGGCGACCGAGGCCGGCCAGCGCTCCCGACTCGAGACCCACGTGGCGTTCTGCTCCTCGTGCCGCCAGCAGCGGGATGTGGAGGCGGCCACCGGGTCGGGGCTGCGCTCGAACGCGCTGAAGCTGGGCTCCACGGCCGGCCGCGACGTGCGCCGCCTCCGCTGGCTGGGTGGCGCCGGAGGCATTGCCATAGCCGCTGGGCTGGCGCTCATGCTGCTCTTGCCGCCCACCGGAACGGTAGTGCCCGGTGATGGTGGCCCTACGATCGTGGGCCCCGTCGCCGGCGAGGTGGTGCCCGGCTCGCGCCCCACACTGCAGTGGACCGCCATCGACGGAATCTCGTCGTACCGCGTCTCGTTGACTGCCGTGGCCGGCGACTACGTCTGGCAGGCGAGCGTGTCCGAGCCCACGGCGCGGGTGCCGGAGGACCGACCGCTCCCATCCGGCGACCGCTTCCGCGTGGCCGTGCAGCCGGTGCCCGCGCACCTGGCTCCTCCCGGCGGCCTGCGCTCCACGTTCCGCACCGGGAATGCGGGCGCCTTCGTGCTCTACCGGGTGCGGCAGGGATCGCTCGCCGGACAGATCCTTCTGGGACTTGGGCTGTCGGCGGTGGTGACCGGAGCGATCCTCATGGGGCGGCGCCGGAGCCTGGCGTCAGCTCTCGGCAACGTTAGCTGACCGACCATTCACAGGCAGTCGTCGCTGCCATCGCTGTAACCGAAGGAGTGCAGATGGCCTGGATCATCCTCGCCGTGGCCGGCGTGTTCGAATGCGCCTGGGCCATCGGCCTCAAGTCCTCGCAGGGATTCACCCGACCGTTGCCGTCGGTGCTCACCGTGGCAGCCATGGCGGTGAGCGTGGTTCTGCTGGGGATGGCCATGAAGACCATTCCCGTGGGCACGGCGTACGCGGTGTGGACGGGGATCGGCGCCGTGGGAGTGGCCGTGCTGGGGATCGTCTTGTTCGGGGAGTCGACGGCGTGGCCACGGCTGATCTGCCTGCTGCTGATCGTGGCGGGGATCGTGGGATTGAAGGTGGTGTCGGCGCCGGCATGAGGATGGTTGCAGGCACGGCACCTGCTTGGAGCGACGTGGAGTTTCTCCGCCTCCCGGTCAGGACCACCGTCGCCATGCCCCGCCTTCTCGACCTCGTCCGCCAGACCATCCGCGTCAAGCACTACAGCCCCAAGACCGAGCAGGCGTACGTGGGCTGGGTGCGCCGATTCGTGCTCTTCCACGGCAAGAAGCATCCCGAGAACATGGGTCCCGAGGAGGTGAGCGCCTTCATCTCGCACCTGGCCGTGCAGCGCAAGGTGAGCGCGTCGACCCAGAACCAGGCGCTGTCGGCGCTGCTGTTCCTGTATCGCGAGGTGCTGGGCCGGGACATGCCGTGGCTCCAGGACCTGACCCGGGCCAAGCGCACGCTCAAGGTACCGGTGGTGCTGACGGTGGCGGAGACGACCGCGCTACTGGAGAACCTGCGCGGGGTGCCGTGGCTGGTGGCGTCGTTGCTGTACGGAGGCGGGCTGCGGTTGATGGAGGCGTTGCGGATACGGATCCAGGACCTCGACCTGGAGAAGCGCGAGGTCGTGGTGCGACGCGGCAAGGGTCGCAAGGATCGGCGTACGGTGCTGCCGGGTCGATTGCGGCAACCGTTGATCGCGCATCTGGAGCGGGTGAAGGCGGGGCATGCGAAGGATCTGGGGCTCGGCGCCGGCTGGGTCGCCATGCCCGAGGCGCTGGCGCAGAAGTATCCGGACGCCGGGCGCCAGTGGCGCTGGCAGTGGGTGTTTCCCGCCACCAATCGCCATCGCGACGGGGACACCGGGCAACTGCGCCGACACCACATCCACCCGTCGGCGGTGCAGCGGGCGGTGAAGGAGGCGTCGCGCGACGCGGGGCTGGTGAAGCGGGCGACCTGCCACACGTTGCGGCACTCGTTCGCCACGCATCTGCTGGAGGCGGGGTACGACATCCGGACGATCCAGGAGCTGCTGGGCCACAGCGACGTGACGACGACGATGATCTACACGCACGTGCTGAATCGCGGGGGGCGAGGGGTGCGGAGTCCGCTGGATGAGTTGTAGGAGATCGCCGCGATCAGGTTCGTGTCGGCGGCGATCATGGGCATGCTGGTCGCGCAATGATTAGCCGCGTCCTATTGCAAACGAGTATCCAATCGGGGTATACTGCAAGAACGGGAGGATGAGGCTGCGAATTGACGGCTCGCATACTACCTGTCAATACAAGGAGTCACTATCTAGTTAGCCCGCAGGGACCCGCAGCCTATCGGGCCATTTGTTCATGTCGATAT
>PIVY01000038.1 GCA_003353795.1 bacterium | reverse complement strand
CCCGACCGGATCATCGTCGCGTCACGAGGTATCGGCATCTTCGACTTCGTCGTGGCCTCGTCCGAGTTCGAGCAAGTGGGCTTCCTGCGGGGCAAGCACGCCGACATCCACCAGGACGCCTCGCGCGTCATCGTCCTTTCCGAATCCGAGCTCGCCACCGGCCTGCCGGGCCTCTTCCCCCCCGCGCCCATCTGGACCGGCGGCGCCGGCGAGCAGAGCCTCGAGGACGACGACTACATCTTCAGCGCCAACACGACCAGTCTGCGCGTGGTGCAGGTGGACGCCCCCTTCGGACCGGAGCAGATCGGCAGCCGCACCCTCGGCAATCCCGTCACCCCCCGCCTCTCCATGGCGCTGCAAGGATGGACCCTCTATATCGGCGACACCTACGCGCGAATCGACATCGTGTCGGTGTACAACCTCCGCCAACCACTCCACGTCGCCTACCGCAGCCTGCCGGCCAACCCCACCGGCATGGTGGCGGAAGACGGCGTGCTCTACGTTCTCATGCAGGGCCTGGGCATCGCCACCTACGACCTCGCCGACCCCGAAGCACCCCAGCTCATCACCACGTCCGCGCTGGACATGGGCGCCTACCGCGGCGCCGTCAAGCTGGGCGACCAGTTGCTCGTGGGCACCGAGTCCAACGGGGTCGACATCTACGACGTGTCCAATCCCGGTGACGTGACGCTGTCCGGCAACCTCCCCGGCCGCTACTACATCTCCGACCTCGCCCTGGCCGGCGACCGCCTGCTGGTGACCGACCGCGTCCAGTCCACGCAGGTCTGGCAGCCCGACCCCGGCACCGGCGATTGGACCCTGCTCGGTACGATCGCTGCGTCACGCATTCTCGATGCGGCGGTGGGAGGCGACGTGGCCTACCTGCGCCACGAGTTCGGCGACGTGTCCATGCTCGACATCCGAGGCCCGGGAATTCCCGAGATCGTGGACATCCTGCCCACCAGTTACGTCAGCGACGGCGGGCTCGTGGCGGGCCGTGACTGGGTGAGCGTGCGCTGGGGTCCGAACCACCGCATCTATCCCGCACCGTGCCTGCTCGACGTCACGGACGCGCCGGCGATTCCGACGGCGCCCACCCTCGCGCTCGCAGCCGCCCCGAACCCCTTCAACCCGCGGACCCGACTCTCCTTCACGCTCGACCGACCCGGCGAGGTCCAGCTGCGCATCTACGATCTCCGCGGCCGCCTCGTCGACACCCTGATCGAGGGCCCGCTGGCCGCCGGCCGTCATCAGGCCGATTGGCGCGGCGTCGACCGCGGCGGTCGCCCCGCTCCTTCGGGCGTCTACCACGCGCGACTGACCGCGGCCGGAGCCACGGTCAGTCGCAAGATCAGCCTATTGAAGTAGAGTCGCCCCTAGCGACCACCCGGCACGGGCCTGCCCGGCGTCCAGGGCACGCCCGCGGCTTCGAGCGCCGCCTCGAGCCGTGGCAGTTCCGTCTGCACCACGGCGCCCAGCTCGGCACTGGCCGCGGCGAATTGCTCCCGCGCCAGGTCGAACTGCTCCTGATGCATGGGCGTCGGGCCGTAGGTGGAACTGGTCAGGTTGCCCCGGAACACGCCTAGCCGCGCGGACACCGACACGGGCTGGGTCTCCTTGAGGTAATCGCGCCGGCGATGGCCCCAGAGCTGGTCGCGTACAGCCTCGAGACGCTTCGCCAGAGACACCGCGGTGGCGTAGAGCGTGCCGTCGTCGACGCTTTGATGGTCGAGCGCGGCCTTGATGGCGGTCACCCGGGCGGTGCCCTCGGCGAACACCTGACCGGCGCCGCTCATCTGACGCTGGAACGCAGCCAGCTCGGTCATGGCGGCGGCGTAGGCCTCTGGCGTCAGGCCCACAAGCGCGGGCTCGTGCAGGCGCCGCACCTCGAACGATACCGGTCCGGCCAGGGGCTCGACCGCGCCGTCGATTCGCCGCGAGAGCTCCACGGAGTAGGTGCCCGGCGGCATGAGCACGCCCGAGCGAACCTCCTCCTCGATCGGGCCGGTGACGGCCGCGAAACCCGGACCGCGCAGATCCCAGGCCACGCGGTTGATGCCGGCGGTCACGGGACCCTTGACCCGGCGCACCACGTTGCCGTCCTGATCCCGCACCGTGAGAATCACCGCCGGCGCGTCCTCAGTCTCCTCGATCCGCAGCGCGTCCCAGCCGGGATGCGGCGCGTCGGCGCCCTCGTCGGCCAGGGCCTTCTCGCGCTCCTTCCGCGCCTCCTCCTGCGACTGCAGTCCGTCCTTCAGGTAGTAGGTGAAGACCGCGCCGAAGGGCGGGTTGGGCGACGTGAAGTAAGCCGCGCCCTGGGCCGCCTTCTCGCTGCCGCCGAGCAACCGCCGCGGGATGTACCACCAGGTGTCACGCGGGGTGAAGAGCTGCGCCTCGGCGGCCAGCGACGCCTCGCTGATGTCGCGCAGCGCGGTGTAATCGTCGAGGATCCAGAAGCTGCGACCGAAGGTGGCGGCCACCAGGTCGTTCTCGCGCTCCTGGATCACGAGGTCGCGCACCGGAATGGTGGGAAAGCCGCCACCCAGCTTGAGCCACGACTCGCCGCCGTCGAGGCTCGTAAACACGCCGAACTCAGTGCCGGCGAAGAGCAGGTTCCGGTTCACGTGGTCCTGGGCCAGGCGCCAGACGATGTGGCGGTCGGGCAGGCCCTCGGTGATCGGCTTCCACGACTTGCCGGCGTTGGTGCTCTTGAACACCAGCGGCGTGAAGTCGCCGTACTTGTGCTCGTCGAGCACGGCGTAGACGGTGCCGCGGTCGAAACGGTCGGCCAGCAGGTGGTTGACGTAGGGGTGGCTCGACACCTTCGGCGGGCGGCCGGCCTCGCGCCAGGTCGCGCCGCCGTCCTCGGTCACGTGGATGAGACCGTCGTCGGTGCCGATGTAGAGGAGGCCCTCGTCCAGCGGCGACTCGGCGATGCTGGTGATGGTGCCGAACTGGGACATGGCCACCAGATCCCAGGGTTCGTCGATGCTCCAGACACGGCCCATCATCGGCGTGCGGAGGCGGTCCTCGGCGCGGGTGAGGTCGCCGGAGAGGGCGGTCCAGCTGTCGCCGCGATCGTCGCTGCGCCAGAGGCGCTGGCTGGCCACGTAGAGTCGCGCCGGATCGTGCTTGCTGATCACGATGGGGCCGTCCCAGTTCCAGCGGTCCTCGAATTCGTCGGCGCCGGGCTGGGGCTGGATACGCACGGGCTCGCCGGTGCGCCGGTCGACCCGGTAGAAGCGGCACTTCTGACTGCTGGAGTAGATGATGTCGGGGTTGGTGGGATCGATGGCGGGCTGGTGGCCGTCGCCGAAGAGGGTCACCGACCAGTCGGCGTTGCGGATGCCGTGCACGTTGTCGGTGCGCGAGGGGCCGTACTGGGTGTTGTTGTCCTGGGTACCGCCGACGATGTGGTAGAAGGGCTCGTCGTAGTCCACGGCCACCTTGTAGAACTGGGTCAGCGGCAGGTTGCTCGTGAACTTCCAGTTCTTGCCCAGATCCCAGCTCTGGTAGATGCCGCCGTCACAGCCGGCGAGAAGGTAGCCGGGGTCGTGGGGGTTGAACACGAGGGCGTGGTTGTCGACGTGCTTGTGCTCCTCGCCGACCCACTCGAATGTCGTGCCGCCGTCGTGGGTGACGGACATCATCACGTCCATGAAGTACACGCGGTCGAACGCGTGGGGGCTGGCGAAGATCTCCTGGTAGTAATGAGGACCGGTGCCGCGGGCCACCTTGTCGCTGCGCAGTTCCCAGCTCTCGCCGCCGTCGCTGGAGCGGTAGAAGCCGCCGGTGCGGTTGCCCAGCTCGATGGCTGCGTAGACCACGTCGGGATCCTGGGGCGAGACCGCCAGGCCGATCTTGCCCATGGCCTCCTCGGGCAGCCCGGTGGTGAGTTCGCGCCAGCTGTAGCCGCCGTCGGTGGACTTGTGAATGCCCGTGCCGGGGCCGCCGTCCATGAGCGCAGCCACGTTACGGAAGTGCTGCCAGGTGGTGGCGTACATCACGTCGGGATCGCGCGGGTCGAAATGGACCTCGCCGGCACCGGTGTACTCGTCGTCGCCGAGGAGCTTCTCCCACGAATCGCCGCCGTCGCGGGTGACGAACAGGCCGCGCTCGCCGCCGGCCGACCACAAGGGACCGTTGGCGGCCACGAACACGGTGCCCGGATCGTCGGGATGCACCTTGATCATGCCGATGTGCTCGGACGCCTCGAGGCCCCGCTTCTCCCAGGTCTGTCCACCGTCGCGACTGCGGTACACGCCGTCGCCGTAACCCACGTGCCGGCCGCTCACGTTCTCGCCCGTGCCGGCCCAGATGGTGCTCGGGTGGCTCGGATCGAGGGCGAGGCAACCCACCGAGTAGCTGGTCTGACCGTCGAAGACGGGCGCCCAGGTGGTGCCGCTGTTGACGGTCTTCCAGATACCGCCGCTGCCCACGGCCACGTACCAGGTGCTCTGGCTGCGTGGGTCGACTGCGATGTCGGCAATGCGGCCGGACATGAGGGCCGGGCCGATACCCCTCCACTGAAGGCCCGAAAGCGTGGTCTCGTTGAGCGGAGATTCGGCGGTCTCTGCGGCCACGGCCACGGTAGCCATGGCGGCGATGATGATCAGACAGATGGTGGGGAAGATTCTCACGGCGTTCGACTCCTTCGGGCTGGGGGCGGCAAGACGGCGAACTCTAACATGAACCCTGCGCTGCCGGGAATGGAGATCCTCCACCGCGATCCGTGCTACAATGGTCGCCCCACCAAAATGAAGGGAGAAACCATGAAGATCGTCGCCATCGCCATTCTGTTCATGGTCACGACCGGCCTCGCTCACGCCGACTCGTACGTCATCCCGCTGCCCGGATTGATCGGCGGCTACGAAGCCGATGCCTTCTCCGAGCCCAACCCGGGCTATCCCCAGATGCGCACCGTCGACCTGACCATCCCCGCCGACGTCACCGCCATCGAGCAGCTCGACCTCGTGGTGTCCGGCAACTGGCACACCGGCGAGATCACCTGCGACGACGGCATGGGGCCCGAGACCTCGCCGTTCTACGCCGGTTTCGGCATGTTCATCCAGTCCGACGCATTCCCCGGCGACTATTTCCGCGCCAGTATCTCGCCGCAGGACGGGGCCTTCATCGACCAGAGGGGCGATGTCTCATCCTGCTGCCCGCCGGATGTGCTCGACCTGTCCGCCCTGATCGGCGCCGACCTCCACATCGAGTTCTTTGTCGACTGGGCCCTCATCGGCATCTGCTGGATCACCGACGACTCGTACGGCGGCATCTCCGACGTGCGCCTGGAAATCGTCGGCACCGTCGGAACCGAAAGCGGGACTTGGAGTTCGGTGAAGTCGCTCTACCGCTGACCACGAAATTCGAGGATGTTCCGATCTGGAAGCCGGGGACCACGTTCCCGGCTTCCGGCCGTTGAATCGCGGCCCAGATGCAGGAAATGCTCAATGCATCCGCCCAGCGGGCGAAAACACCAGGGAGGAGCTAGACGGATCGAACCCCTCGACGGAGGCAATCATGTCGTCCCGGCGCATCTTGATTTCCATGACCCTGCTCAGCGCGTGCCTGCTCTTGGCATCCGTGGGGCTGATGGTCCACACCCAGGGCGGGCGCGACACCCATCCCGCCCAGCTCGAACTGGTCGCCGAACTCGGTGCATCGCTGGACGCCATGTCCAGCCACGCCGGCAGCCTGTCCGAGGCGAATGACCTCGGTTCGGTCCGCGAGGCGCGACAGGACCTGGCCCGCGCCGTCCTGGCCTATGACCAGAACCTGGTGGCCCTGAGCGAGTTGGTGGACGGCGGACCGGCCGCCGCGGCCGTCGACGGCCTGCAGGAGATCTGGAGGACGCTCGGTCTCGACCTGGCCGACCTGGCCGCTGGCGAGTTTGCGCCCAGCAGCGCCGCCGGCCGCGAGGTCCTCGCGAGCTTCCGCAGACCTGCCGACGAGATGCGCGCCGGAATCGACGCCACCGCGTCCGCCCTGCGCAACTCCGACCGCCAGTCCGCCGAACTGGGCACCGTCGCGCGCACCGTGGCCGTGGTGCTCGGCGGGGTGACCCTCCTCGTGGGCCTGATCACTCTCTGGCCGCGGCGGACTGCCGTCGCCGCGCCTGCCACCGCTGCTCTGGACATCCCTCCTGCGGCCATGGCCGATCCGCACGGCGAGCCGCCGGCATCCATCTTCCGTCGACCGGCAGCCGCGCCGCATCACCGACCCGCACCGCCGATGCAGGCCAGCGGCGACCTGGGACTCGCGAGCGCCTCGGTAGACCGCGTCTCGGTGGACATGCTGACCGTGGCCCGCAGCGCCGAGCGCATGCAGAACGCCGTGGATTCGGTGACCACCGCGCTGCAAGGCATGCTGTTCAGTCTCAACGAGATGGCCCAGGACACCCACGAGGGCGCCCGCGTCACCCGCACCGCCAACAACGCCGCCGTATACGCTGCCGACACCGCCCGCGAGTTGCTGGAAAACGCGCGCGAAATGGGCGACGTGGTGGCCCGGGTGCGCGCCCTGGCCGCCCGCAGCCAGGACGTGGCCGGTCGCATCGAAACCGAAGCCGCGGCCAACGGCGCCACCGGCGAGGCGTTCACCACCGTGGTCGCCCAGGAAGTGCGGCAACTCGCTGACGCCACCAGTCAATCCACCGGCAGCATCGAGGCCGCCGTGGACGGGATCCTCACCAGCCAGCGCGACTACGAGACCGCCATCAGTCAGATCATCAAGAACGTGGCCTCGGTACGCAAGGTGGCCGCGAACCTGGGCGACCTCATGCTCGAACCGCCGCTCCAGGTGCAGCCTGGCGCCGCGTACCAGGCTCCGACGCCCGTTGCGGCGCCGGCCCCGCCGATTCCAGCTCCCGCTCCGGCGGCGACACCGGCGCCCGTAGCAGCGCAGCCGGAACCGGTGGTGGAACAGCAGCAGCCCGTGGCCGCCGCGCCCGAACCGGCCCCCGAACCGGCCCCCGCACCTGCGCCAGTGCCTGCACCAGTGCCTGAACCGGTCCCCGAGCCGGAAGCCGTTGCGCCGGAACCGGAGCCCGTGCCCGAGCCCATTCCGGAGACCATTCCGGAGCCGGCGCCCGAGCCCCCGGCCGACGAGACCGACGACATCGCCGCCGCAACCGACAGCCTCCTCGACGAGCTGGCTGACGTGGCCGCCGGCAGCGTCCCGCCCGAGCCGGAGCCGGAGCCCGCGGCCGAGGAGAGTTCGAGCGGTGCGTCCAAGCCGACGGCCCGGCCGTCGGGCGCCAACGCCAACGTCTTCATGCTGAACAAGCCGAAGAAGGCCATTGGCGAGGAGTCGGCGGAGCCCGCGGCCGCGGCGGCCCCGCCACCCGAACCCGCCCCGCAGCGGGAACCGGAGCCGGAGCCCGAGCCGACGCCGGAACCGGAGGCCGAGGTCGCGCCCGAACCTGTACCCGAGCCCGCACCGGCGCCGGCGCCTCCGCCCGAGCCAGAGCCAGAATCAGAGCCCGTGGTCGAGCTCAGCGATGACGAGGCCGAGGCCGCCATCGAGGAGGCCGAAGAGGACGCCGACGGCGAGCCGGTGGCCGCCGGAACCGCCAAGGCTCGGCCGGTGGGCCAGGGCAACAGCGGCAACATCTTCATGCTGAAAAAGAAGACCTAGCGGACCAGCCACCACGAAGAGCGGCCCCCGGACGTCCTGTCCGGGGGCCGTTCCTTTTCGCGAAACCCGTTTGGGCCGGTCCCGTCACGCACTCCCGCCGGCCGGCGCCACCTGCGGGTCCCGGCGCTTCTGACCGGTACTGTCCGACCAGGCGAAGAACCCGATGATGCAGAAGATCACCGAGCCGGTGAACGAAAGGGTCACCCACAGCGGAACGGTGACGGCCTCGCCGGCCGCGTAGCTGTGCAGTCCCACGAGCAGGTAGTTCACCCCGAAATAGGTCATGATGATGGACCAGATCGCCAGGAACGATCCCGTCGCCTGCACGAACGGGTTGTTCAGCTTGGGGATCCAGCGGAAGTGCAGGATCGCCGCGTAGATCAAGATCGAGACCAGCGCCCAGGTCTCCTTGGGATCCCAGCCCCAGTAGCGGCCCCAGCTCTCGTTGGCCCACACGCCGCCCAGCAACGTACCGATCGAGAGCATGCCGAGGCCGGCGATCATCACGTCCAGGTTCAGCCTGTCGAGCTTGGCGATGGCCGACGTGACGTTGGGCTTCGGGCCGCCTCTCCACGTGGTCACGTACAGAACCAGGGTCAGCATGCCCAGCAGGCAGCACAGACCCAGGAAACCGTAACTCGCCGTGATGATGGTCACGTGGATGTTGAGCCAGTACGAGGCCAGCACCGGCACCAGGGGACCGATGGCGGGATCGAAGGTGCTCATCATGGCCACGCCGAGAACCACCGAGGTCAGCAGCGCGCCCAGGGCGCCGGCGGCGGCGGTACGGCTGCCGAACTCGAACAGGATGCCGGCCAGGGCAACGGCGAGCGCCACCCAGAGCAGCGACTCGTGACCGTTGCTCAGGGGCGCCCGGCCCGACGCGATCCAGCGCAGCACGAAGCCGTAGGTGTGCAGCGCAAATCCGGCCAGCAACGACAGCATGCCCACGGCGTACAGCGGGTTCTTCCACGACCAGGTCTGGCCATGGCGCGCAAACAGGCCCACGAAGAAGGCGATGATCAGGAGCAGGAAGCCCAGCAGGTAAGGCAGCGTGGACTTGGCGAACGGCCGCATGTTGTTGAGCGTCAGCTCCGAGTTCACCCGCAGGGAGGAGGGCAGGACCTCGGCGCCGTAATTCTGCTGCAGGGCGGCGGTGAGCCGCAGGCCCTCGCGAATGCGCGCGTTCTCGTTCTTCGCCAGTCCGCCGAACAGGGCCTCGGACGCGGCCACGTACTCGGCGCGGCGCGGATCGCCCTCGGGGATGCTGGCCAGCACGGTATCGATGCTCTCCCAGGTGTTGGCCGGGTCGTCGAGCATCGGGAAGATCCGCAACGAGGTACCCTGGAGCGCGCCGTAGAGGATGTGCACCCGCTCGTCGAAGACGATGAGCTTCTGCTGGGTCTTGTTGCGCTTGTCGGCCGACGTGCGGTGCGCTTGCTCGACCACGTCCTGCAGCTTGTACGAGCCGCCCTGGAGCAAGGACCCCAGCGAGACGTGGTGCGTTTCCCGTCCGACGCCGACGAGATCCTGCACACCCGGATTCTTCACGTGGATCGACGGATAGTGATACCACGCTGACGGATGCACCACGTAACCCAGGAAGACCTCCACCGGCTCGCGCCCCTCGAAGCGGGTGCGCTTGGTGATCTTGATGGCGGTCTCCCGCGCCAGGGTATCCAGCGGCTTCATGCGCCCGCGATAGTCCTGGACGATGAGCTGCGACGCGGCCTCCAGGTTCTCCGGCGACAGCGTCAATGACGGTGGCGCGCTCGGCGCTTCATTGTGGACGTGCCCCGGTTGACCGTGCCCAGGATCCTGCGCCAAAGCGCTGGAGGGCATCAGTGTTCCGGCCGCAGCCAGCAGCACCATGCCGGCGGCGATGGCGGCCGAGCGGGTGCGCATGCGCTCGCCGATGATTCGCGCGATGATCAGCGCGAAGCCTAGCGAGAGGATGGAGTAGCCAATGTAGGTCGGCATCTTTCCCGGATCCCTGTTGATCGACAGGACCGTGCCCAGGCGGTCCCGATCGTAACTCGACTGGAAGTGCTTGGTGCCGCGATGGTTCAACGGATGGTTCATCCAGATCCGCACCGGCTGGCCCTCGATCCCGTGGTCGGGGTCGTTGAGCAGCACGTGACTCTCGTAGCTGGCGGGGTTGTCGCTGCCGGGGTAGGTCTCGAGCAGGAAGTCCTTCAGGAACAGTTCGTAGGGCAGCGCGCTGAGGATCGAACCGTAGTGGACCATGTAGGAGTTCCCGGCAAGTTCCACCCGCTGGGGATTGGCGCCGTGGATGCAGATCGCCTCGGCCCGTTCGCCGTTCTGCTCGATATAGACCCGGGCAGCGTCGGGGGCATTGGGGTTCTGGCTCTGGGCCGCCACGGTGATCAGCGAGGTCTCCACTTCCGACGCCACGGCCTGGAAACCGCTCTCGCTCCGGTACAGCTGCTGCGCCTGCATGGGCACGACCTCGCCGACGGCCACCATGCGGCCCTCGGCGCCGCCGTCCATGGACGCGGCCTCGAAGGGGAACGACGCCCGCATGACGATCTGGCCGTCCACCTTCGCGATGTCGATACCGCTGCTGTACTCGTAGAGCAAATCCACCTGCGCGAAGAGTTCGTCCTCGTCGTGCATCATCCCGAAATCGGGGTGCAGGGCGAAGAGGATCTTCTCGGCCACGTCGCCGCCCGGCGTGGTGACGTCGAGGCGGATCATGGGATTGTGCATGGGGCCGTCAGGATCCGAATCGCCGCCGACGCGGTAGTCGCTCTGGAACTCGGCCAACTCGAACCGCCAGCCGGCGCACTCGCCGATCAGGCCGGGTACCGCCGTGACGGGTATGCGGCAGGTCGCGTCGCCAATGCGTACGCGTAGATCGCCGAATCGTCCCGTCGATTCCGTGGCTTCCGGCAAGCCGTCCTCGTGGAAGCGCACCATGACGCCGCCGATCTGGGTATCGGTGCCTTGCTGGATCGGGTGGGTGTCCATGCCGCTGGACCCCATGGTGCTCAGCACCACCCGCGCGATGCCGCCCTCGCCGGGCATCATCGAGCGCTCGAAACGCGTCCAGTACTCGGACACGCCCAGGGTCAGCGACTGACCGCCGACGGTCACGTTCTTGGCGTGACTCTGCCGGCCGGGCTTGAAGAGGCGCAGCGGCATGGCTGCCTCGTCGTCACCCTGCGACACCACTGCGAAGAGCTTGGCCGACGCCACCATGTTGTTGGCCTGACCCTCTCGGATCCGCAGGTACCCTTCGTACCCGTACCAGCGCGTCATGCCGGCGCCCACCAGGATCACCAGCATGCCCACATGCACGAGCAGGAAGCCGAGCGGCTGGCGGCCGCGCGCGAAGCGCCGCACCAGGTTCAGGAGCACGTTCACGAACAGCATGATCAGCAGCACGTTGAACCAGAGTGCGTCGAAGACCATGGAGTAAGCGGCCGCGCGGCCGGTGTCGGTGGACCCGACTCCGGCGTAGTACGATTCGATCCACGTGGCCACGCCGGCGGCGATGGCGAAGATCACGAGGAGCACGGCGGCCAGTCGCAGATCGGAGAGGAATCGGAACGCGGGGTTCTGCAGCAGCGTCTTCACGTTACCTCGCTGGGGTTTGGGTCGCAGAGAACCGGGGTTCGAGTCACAACGAATTTCGACCAAATTAGCAATGCATCCCCGCCCTGCACAAGGAACACCCTGTCAGAAGCGATTCTCGGTGATCACTTCCGCTGCCGGTAGCTTGCCGCCCCGCGGCCGAGCGGGCTCCAGAGGCCTGCCGATGGCCACGAACATGCTGATGACGTGATCGGCCGGCAGATTGATCAATTCTTCCACGGTGTCGAAATCGAAACCGTCCATGGGGCAACTCTCGTACCCCAGCCCTCTGGCAGCGATCATCAGGGTCTGGGCGGCGATCCCGCACGACCGCATACACTCGTCGCGCTGGTCCCGTTCCCGCCCCTCATAGTATTCCGTGATCGTGTCGACCAGCCGGCCGCGCGCAGCCTCGGGCACGTGGCTCCAGTACCGCTCGGGCTGCCTCCGCCAGGCGCCGAGATCGGCGCATATCACCACCAGGAGCGCCGCATCGGTCACCTGGGACTGGTCGAAACTGGCTGCCCGCAGCCGCATTCGCTGCTCTCCGTCGGTCACGTACACGAAGCGGCAATGCTGGAGATTGAAGGCGGTAGGCGCCATGCGGGCCAGTTCCAGAAGGGTCGCGACATCCTCCGGCGGCATGCGGTGATCGGGGTCGAACCGATGGATGCTGCGGCGTTCCTCGATGGCCTTCAGCGCGTCCACGCGACCATCCCTTCTCAAAAAACTGGACTCCACACGATAAGATTTCCGGCCTCATGATAGTGCCAGCGCCAAAAAACGGCACGAACTGGTTGTTGGCGAAACCGTGACGCACGGCTAAGTTGCGCGTCTCAGAGACCAAACCCCATCCGTCGAGGAGTTCGCCATGCGTTTCACCCGTATCCTCGCCGCCCTGGCGCTCGTTCTGATGGTGGCCCTACCCGCGGCCGCCGACGAGATCATAGAACAGATCAACCAGGCCATCGAGCTCTACCAGGCCGGCGACTTCGCCGGTGCGGCCGGCGAGCTCGAATTCGCCGCCGCCCAGATCCGACAGCTCAGGGCCGGTGAGATCTCTGCGGCCCTGCCCGAGCCGCTTGCTGGCTGGAATGCCGAGACCGCCGAGACCGCCTCCATGGGCGCCAGCATGTTCGGCGGCGGCACCACCGCCAGCCGCAGCTACAACAAGGATCAGTCCAACGTCGACGTGAACATCGTCACCGACTCGCCCATGCTGCAGTCGCTGGCCATGATGCTCAATAATCCCATGATCCTGAGCAGTTCGGGTCAGAAGCTGATCCGGGTCGCCGGCAACAAGGCCGCCCTGGACTGGAACGACGACAGCGGCACCATCAACGTGGTGGTCCTGGGCAGCGTGCTGGTCACCATCGACGGCTCGAACCTCACCGAGGACGAGCTGATGGCCTACGCTGAGGCCGTGAACTACAAGTTGATCAAGGAGATCATGTCCAAGTAGTCGTCGCGTCAGCGGACCACCACGAACTTGCCGGTGGCGCCGTTGTAACCGGACTGCTCCGGCTGGACGACGAACATGTAGATCCCGCTGGTGACTTCCTGGCCGTTGCGCGTGATGAGGTTCCAGTAGGCCTGGCCGCCATCCTGCGCGCCGTCGTGATCGATGGTCTCCACCAGGTCGCCCGCCAGGGTGTAGATGGAGATCACGCTCTGGCAGGCCGGCAGGTTGGCGAACGAGATGCGCACGCCGGTAGGGTCGCCCGCGTTGGGGTGCAGCGACTGGAAATCGGCCAGCGACTCCCGCGTGGCGGGATTGGGGTAGGCGTAGATCGGAAGTGCCTGCTCGCCGGGCCCGGCGGCTTCGAATCGCGGTTGACCTGCACCGAAGCTGCCGCTGGGCAAGGTCCCGCCCCCCGCGGCCACCACGAACTGCCCGTTGTTGGATCGTTGGTGATCGGTGGCCGTGACGGCGTAGAAGTAGACGAAACCGTTGTGCAGCGGACCGTCGTGGTGCATGTAGTAGTTCACGGCCTTCTTGGGCGCGCCCACCTCGAATGGCCGCTCGGTCACCGCGAAGAAGGTATCCAGATGCGCCGGATAGTCCTCCCAGGGCAGCAGGGTCTCGAGCCCCGGCGTGGCGATGCCTTCCGGATTCCGTAGCGGCGGCAACTCCTCCATCTCACCCGTGAAGTCCGCCAGCACGATCTCGGCCATGGCGTCGGCGAGCCCCTCGAACCTGGGATCGTCCAGACATACCGGCCGGTAGTTCACCACGGCGAGTCCGGTGTTGCGACCGAACGACCGCGGAAACTCGTCCGGGTCGTGGGGAAAGAAGTTCACCAGGTCGTACTCGCCGACCATGCTCCAGTCCAGCACCGGCGGACCCGTGTCCTCGGACGTGCCGGCCGGACGGTCCCACTCGTCGGCGCGCCAGACCCGGTAGGATTCGAAGTCCGGGATACCGGTGAGCGCGTCCGGTGTGCGCTGGCTGAGGTCGTCCCAGTAGATCTCCATGCCGCGGTCCACCGGCTCGATCCGCAGCAACGGCGGCGGCGGCAGATGGCTGCGCACCACGAATGGGAGCTTGGCCTCGTTCCCGAACTGCCCGGTGCAGGCGCCGCGGGCGCGGCGGCTGTTGCGGCTGCACGGCGCCGAGCCTGGATTCTCCACCGTGCAGGGTCGGCCGAAGTACCGCTCGCACTCCTCGCAATTGTCGGTGCTGATCCAGATGCAGTGCTTGTCGGTTTCGGGGTAGTATCTCAGGTTGGTGGCCTCGATGGGCCAGCCAGCCCCCATGCCGGACGGTTTGCAATCCTCGTTCCAGTAGGATGCGAAACGTCGGAAGAGCGGGTTGTTGGGGACATTCCAGGGCTGGGCGAAATCCTCGGCACAGATCAGGGTCTCGCCGCCGTTGCGGCCCGAATTCCAGTAGCTGTCGGCGTTGTACCAGCGACCGTCGGCGAGGTCGCGGGCGCGGCGCAGGGCGTTCTGCAGGTCTTCCTGCCCGACGGCCACGGTGAGGATGCCCTCGACGACGATGTACTCACCGGGGTCGAGTTGACCGTAGGGGCCGACGCTCAGGAGCACCACGTAGTCGTTGGGATAGGGATCCTCCACGTCACGGTCGCGCCCGGGTCTCGAAAGCAGTTCGTAGCGCTCGGAGTCGAGGAACGGAATGCCCGAGTATCCCTGGGTGAAGTCGGCGTTGAGAATACGGATGGCGTGGGTGCCGTGCTTTTCGGGGCGCACGGCCTGGGGATCGCCGAAGCCGCTGCCGTCGATCTCGGCTCCGAGCCAGCCCTCGAGCGCCGAGACGCTGTCGGCGTCGCGCATCCAGGCGTAGGACAGGTCTTCCCAGTAGTTATCGCGCTGGCGCACGAGTCCGTCGAAGGTGCCGGCCAGGTCGTCCTTGCCGCCGTCGGGGTCGTCATGGCGACCGATGTCGCCGTCCACCAGGAGGCCCACGTAGATGTCGTAGATCGGCTGCGGTCCGGCGTTCTTGATGATCCAGCGCAGACCCACGGCGTCCTCGGCGCCGGGCGAGTCGAAGGCGCAGGCTTCCTGGTAGATCTCCAGGCGCAGGGGTCGGTGGTCGGGGAACAGCTGGTCGGCGATGGGGTCGTCGTCGCGCATGATGCAGCCGAACATCTGCGAGCCCCGCTGGGCGAAATCCTCGTCGATGCGGCCGTCGCCGTCGTTGTCGCGACCATCCATGCGGTCCTCGTCGCGGAGGCCGTCGCCGTCGTCGTCGCCACCGTTGAGGTCTCCCGGCACGCCGGTGATCGCAGACGAGACCCGGGGACGCCGGATCATGCCGTCGCGCGCCTCGTACATCACGTTCTCGTGCAGGAAAGGCGGGCGGAGTTCGCTCTCGGGCTGACCGCTCGACACGCTGGTGACGCCGAACTGGCGGCCCCCCACCCAGAGGCCGGCGCCGAAGATGTACTCGTGGCCGCTTCCGCCCGGCCACTGGCCCGACGGCGCGTTGAAGTAACTACTGGGCACCGAGTAGTGCGAGCCCAGGAGACCCCAGTTGGTGACGTTCAGGTGGAGGTGTCCGGCGGTGAGGACGGCGCTGCCATCCAGGACCAGTGCCTTGTCGGCCGGGCCCCACGCCGGATCGATGGGCATGCGCGCCACGACGCGCGGCGGACTCGCGCAAAGGACCAGCCACATGACCGCACCAATGATGATGCGAACGTTGCGTTCTTGCATGTCGGTTACCGGGAGCGGGGCCGATGGCGAGCGCGGCCTGAATCCGGGTTCATGAATGAACGATCTTGATCAGGCGAGGTCAAGGATCGCTCTGTTAATCGTGCCTGGTTGTCGCCTCCACGCGCCAGACATCGGCGTTGGCGGCGGCGAATTCGTCAAACGTACGCGCTTCGCGGCCCAGGAGTTTCCTCAGATCGTCGGATTTCCGCGCCGCCAATCCATCGCGCACCATGCCGTACAAGGAAAGCAGGTACTCGAGCGAGCCGCCGGGCAGACCGGCCCGTTGTCCGGCGATGCGCATCTCCTCCACGGTCTGCTCGTGATAGTTGATCGGACGACCCGATGCCCGCGTCAACGCGGCGGCCACGGCGGTGTGGCTCATGGGGTCGCCCCCGGTGAGGTCGTGCACGTCGTTGCGGGCGGCAGGATCGGCCAGCACCGTCACCGCCGCCGCCGCCACGTCCTCCACGCTCACGAAGGACGTGCGACCGGCTCCGGCCGCCAGCTGGATTCGACCATGCGACTGCAGCTGCGGCAGCAACCAGCCGTGGGAGAAGTTCTCCATGAAGAAGTTGGGGCGCAGGATGGTCCAGCCGAGGCCGCAATGGCGGAGATAGCTCTCCACCAGGCCGAGCGGACCGGTGACCTGGATGTCGGTGCCCAGAGACGACGAGAAGACGACGTGCTCCACGCCGACGTCCGCGCATTCGTCCAGGAAGCCGGGCACGATGGCCGCCGCCGCCACGTCCAGGGGCCGCGCGGTGAGGAACACCTGTCGACACCCTTCGGCTGCGGGCGCCCAGGTGAGCGGACTCGTCCAATCGAATCGCACCATGGCCGGATCGCTCGGGTCGGGATTGCGAGTCGCCTGGCGGATGGTGTACCCTGCGTGGCGGAGCTGGCGAACCACCGCACCGCCCAGCTTGCCGCTGCTACCGAGTACCAGGATGGGTGCATCGCTCATCGGGCCGGCCTCCGGGTTTGACGGGTGTCGGAGAGGGTCTTCAAGAGTACATGAAACGGCGTCATGGTGACGACAATTCTTAGCGGACGGACCTTGCTCGCGGCGACCGCCTTCCTGGCGATCGTCGCGCTCACCGTGGTTCGACCCGGCGGCGCCGAGACCTCGCCATGGCAAACCCTGGCGCCGGGCCTCGAACTGGCCCGGTTCGAGGTCCCGCCAGCCACTGTCGAGGTCCTGCGCATCGACCCAGAACGCTGGGAAACGGTGGCGCTCGCGGCATCCGATACCGACGGATCGGTGCGCACCGTGAGTCAGTGGGGTCGCGAGTTCGACCTCACGGCCGTGATCAATGCCGGCATGTACGCCACCGATCACCGCACCCACGTGGGGTACTTCCGCACCGGCGACCACGTGAACAACGGAATCTGGAATCAGCGCGATTACCGACAGGCCGCGTGCTTCGAACCGCGCGAACCGGGCTTGCCGCCCTTCGCACTCCAGGACCTCGACGCCGCCCCTGAGAGCACCTTCGCCCACCGCTACGACATCGTGATCCAGAACCTGCGACTCGTCCGCAAGAACGGCGACAACCGCTGGAATCCCGGCGACCGTCGCTGGGCGGAGGCCTGCCTCGGCGAGGACGCGTCCGGGCGCATGCTCTGGATCTACTGCCGGCATCCCCACGACATGCATGCCTTCAATGAGATCTTGCTCTCACTTCCCATCGATCTGGTGGCCGCCCAGCACCTCGAAGGAGGCACCGAGGCCCAGATCTGGATCGATCCCGCCCTCCACACCGCCAGCCGGACCCTCCTTAACTTCCCCATTCCCAACGTCTTGGGAATTCGACTCCGCACCTCGGAATAATCGATAACGAATTCTCGCCAGGGACTTGATTTTTCTCTAACAGGTGCGATAATTAACTCAGTTAAACATAAACGAGGTTAAAAATGGACCGAGTTGATCAACAAGTCGGGCAGAATATCAGGATCCTCGCCCAGGTCATCACGGAGATCTGCCAGCATCACACTCTCGAGGAAGCCAGCGAGGGAGTCGTGACCGACAATCAGCTGAAGATCCTCAAGATCCTCAAGCACCACAGTGACTTCGCCGTGGGCGAGATCGGACGCCTGCTGAGGATCAGCAGCGCGGCCGCGAGCAAGAACATCGAGCGCCTCGTGCAACTGGAGATGGTGTCCAGGCAGAGACTGGCAGACGATCGTCGCCGGTTCCATCTCGAGCTCCTGCCGTCCGGGATCGAACTGCTCGATCGCTACGATCAGATCAGTTCCGCGAAGCTCCAGAATCTCATGAATCACTTCGAAACCGCCGAGAAGGAGGTCCTGCTGGATCTCCTGCGGCGGGTCATCCGCTTCACCCTGGCCGACGAGAAGGATGCCGAGCTGGTCTGCCTGCAATGTGCCGGCCGCTGCGGCGAGGATTGCGTTCTCGACGAGAGCCAGGGTTCCTGCCACGCACCGAAGGAGGTCGACGATCATGTCCAGCCGTCGTGAGTTCCTGAAGTTCACCGGCGCGGCCGCCGGCGGCGCCGTAGCAGCGGCGGCCGGGGTCGATGCCGCCATGGCATCCACCGGACCGCCCCTCGATCCCGATCGCGTCGGCGTTCTCTGCGATTTTACGCTCTGCGTGGGATGCCGGCGCTGCGAGTGGGCCTGCTCCAGTTCCAACGAACTCCCTCATGGCGACCTCGCCGACTACGACGACACGACACCGCTGGCGAACATGCGCCGCCCCGACGCCACGAACCTCACGGTGATCAATCGGTACCCGGCGTCACAGGGTCAGGTGAAGCCGTTCCACGCCAAGGTCAACTGCTTGCATTGCGAGCACCCCGCGTGCGTGTCGGCCTGCCTCGTGCAAGCGCTCAAGAAGGACCCCCACGGCCCGGTGACCTATGACGCCGGCGCCTGCGTGGGTTGCCGCTACTGCATGACGGCCTGTCCCTTCCAGATCCCGGCCTACGAGTACGACAACGCCTTCACTCCCCGGGTGATGAAGTGTTCGCTCTGCGCCGAACGCACCAGCGAAGCCGGCGTCATGCCCGAATGTGTGAAGATGTGTCCCCAGGAGGCCATGGTCTACGGCCGTCGCGACCAGTTGCTGGACCTCGCCCACGAGCGCATCGCCACCCACCCGGGACGGTACCTCGACCACGTCTACGGCGCGCGCGAATGCGGCGGCACCTCATGGCTCTACCTGGCCGACCGCGACTTCACGGAGCTCGACCTGCCGGATATGCCGGACGTGAGTCCCGCCGAGCTCACCGAGAGTCTTCAGCATGGCATCTTCAAGGGCTTTTCCGGTCCCATCATGCTCTTCGGTCTGATCGCCGTGATCATGAAATCCGCGGGCTTGCGCCCCGACGACCGCCTGGAGGACGACGATGAATGAGCAAGCAAAGGTCCCGTTCTTCACGCGCGGCGTCATGACGCTGACCGTGATCGCCGTGGCCGGCATCGCCGTGCTGGCTGCGCGCTTCGTCTTCGGCATCGGCGCGGTCACCAATCTCGACGACCAGTATCCGTGGGGCATCTGGATCGGCATCGACGTGGCCTCGGGCGTGGCCCTCGCCGCGGGCGGCTTCACGACCGCCTTCATCGCCCACATCCTGCATCGCGAACGCTTCCACTCCATCGTGCGCCCGGCGCTGCTGACGGCCATGCTCGGCTACACCTTCGTGGCGCTCGGCGTGTTCATCGATCTGGGCCGCTACTACAACATCTGGCACGTGCTCATGCCCTGGTACTGGCAGGGCAACTCGGCCCTCTTCGAGGTGGGCGTCTGCGTGCTGATGTACCTGACCGTGCTCTACATCGAGTTCCTGCCCATCGTGGTCGAGCGCTTCAAGGGACGCGTGAACTGGCGGGGCGGGATGGCCCGCTTCAATGGCGCCACCGAGAAAGTCCTGAACGTGCTGGACGCCACGCTGAATCGCGTGATGAGTTTCTTCATCATCGCCGGCGTGGTCCTGAGCTGCGCGCACCAGTCGTCGCTCGGCACGCTCATGGTCATCGCACCCAGCAAGCTGCATCCTTTGTGGCACACTTCCGTCCTGCCGCTGCAGTTCCTGCTGTCGGCGTTCGCGGTGGGGCTGGCCATGGTGATCTTCGAGTCGTACCTGGCGTCGCGCTCGCTGAAGCACCCGTTCGACCTCGACGTCCTGGCGCCCCTCGGCCGGATGATCCCGTTCCTCTTGACCCTCTACTTCGCCGCCAAGCTCATCGACATGGTGAGCCGCGGCACCTACACCTACCTGGCCGAGCCCTCGTTGCAATCGATCAGCTGGCTCGTGGAAGTGGTCGTCGGCGTGGTGGTGCCGGCCTTCATCCTCATGACCCACAGGCTGCGACGCAACCAGACCTGGTTGTTCTCCGCGGCGGCCATGATCGTCGGCGGCGTGGCGCTCAACCGCATCAACGTGTTCGTCATCGGCTACAAGCCGCTCTATGCCGAGCAGCCCTACGTGCCGGCCTGGTCCGAGGTCCTGGTCACCGCGGGATTCATCGCGATCCTGGTCCTCCTCTACCGTTTCTTCGTCCTCAACCTACCGGTCCTGGATCATGAAGGAGATGCGCACCATGCCTAGGACGATCGTCATCTCGCTGGCGCTGATCCTGGCGATCGCGCCGATGTCCACCCTGGCCTCGTCGCCGGTCGAAGACCCTCACGGGACCTGGCGCCCCGAGCCGGCGGCCTGCAACCAGTGCCACGCCTGCGAGAAACCCAGCCCCGAGGACCCCTGCCTGGTTGCCTGCCCCCGCCACGGCGGCCACTTCTACGGTGAGCATGTCGTGGACGAGGGGCCGGACATCGTGATCATCGACCAGCTGGCCGATCTCTACGAGCCGGTGGTTTTCGCCCATCGGCTTCACGCCGGCATGGCCAACATGACCGGTGGCTGCGAGAACTGTCATCACTACTCGGAGGAGTCGGGCACCATCCCGCCCTGCCGCAGCTGCCACGACGCCGACAAGCAGGCGGTGGATCTGCGCATGCCCGCGCTCAAGGGCGCCTATCACCGGCAGTGCATCAACTGTCACCTCGACTGGGCCCACGAGAACGCGTGCGGGTTCTGCCACGAACAGGCAAACGGCGGCGGCGTCGGAGATGTCGACACCACCGACATCGTGGGCATCCCTCACCCGCTCATCGAGGCCACCGACCAGTACAACTACGAGACCTCCTACACCGAGGGCCCGACCGTCTCGTTCCACCACACCGATCACGTCGAGGAGTTCGGGCTGCAGTGCGTCGACTGCCACCGCGGCGACTCCTGCAAGAGCTGCCACGACACCGGCGCCCACGAGGTCCGCAAGCTCGACCATGTGGTGACCTGCGGCGCCTGTCACGCCGAACGCAACTGCGCCTTCTGCCACTCCGTCGAACCGCGCGACCGCTTCGAGCACAACGCGCGGGTCGGGTGGAGCCTCGAGCCCTACCACGAGACGCTGGATTGCCGGACCTGCCACGGCGAGCCACAGCAATTCCGCACTCCCACCGGCAAATGCGCCGACTGCCACATCCACTGGGAAACCGGCAGCTTCAATCACCGCTCGGTGGGACTGGCGCTCAACGAGGAGCACGCCGAACTCGACTGTGAAGATTGCCACGCCGATCGGGCCTTCCAGCATCCGCCCACCTGCGAGGCCTGTCACGACGAGCCCCTCTACCCGGAGCAGCTCCCCGGCGAGAAGGTATCACGCCGCTAGTCGCCCTCATCCTGCCGACGGCAAGCGGCCGCGCTATCCAGCGCGGCCGCTTCTCGCTTCGAGGCGTGGTGCGGTTCCGGCTCCTAGCGCGGCTGCCACGTGTAGTCGGCGTGGATCTTCAGGTTGCCCGTATCCTCGAACTTGATGATCTGCCAGCCACGAAACCCACCGGTGGGCGACCAGTTCTCACGGATGACGGCGAACCGAAGCCGGCCGACCCGCACGCAGTAATCGTGGACGCCCCAGACGATGTCGGTGTAGGCCGGATCGGGAGCGAGGATTTCCACGGCCTTGTCGGTGAGGACGTAGAGGTCGTAGCCGGAATCTTCGAGAACGGACGGACCCCGGAGCGTGGCCGGTGTCTCGACGCCGTCGGGCAGACCGGCGGCCCGGAAGTAGATCGCGTGTCGGTCACGGGCCTCATCGTACTTCTGGGCGACCATCTCGCCGATGGTCCCGCTGCCCACCACCTGGCCGTCGCGAATGAGAACCACCGGATCGCCCGGATCGATGTCCATGCAGCCCTTGATCTGCTCCTCGGTGAGGACGGCGCCGTCGTCGGTGTAGATGGCGGCCGGCAGCGGCTCGTACACGTGGAAGATGGTCGGCAGTTGCCCCTCGAAGGCCCACTTGGGCTGATCCGCA
This sequence comes from bacterium, assembly GCA_003353795.1. Classification (GTDB taxonomy): domain Bacteria; phylum Krumholzibacteriota; class Krumholzibacteriia; order LZORAL124-64-63; family LZORAL124-64-63; genus Glo-17. Next base: position 11,368 of record PIVY01000038.1, on the reverse strand, counting down.
TGAACGGACGGAACGAGGATGGCGAGCAGGAACAGGACGACGAGGAAGCGCGGCATGGAGAGCCCTCCGGGTTAATGATCGAACGACAATTTTAACAGGCCGCGGTGGACCCGTGCAAGGACGGTGACCTGGACACGATTCTCCGGTGCGCTAACTTGCCGGGATGATCATGAGTTCCGACATCACGCTCCTGGGACACGGCATCGTCTTCGTGGCGGGTATCCTGGCGGGTTTCGTGGACAGCATCGCCGGCGGCGGCGGCCTGATCACCGTCCCGGCGCTGCTGGCGGTGGGATTGCCGCCCCATCTGGCCCTGGGCACCAACAAGCTGCAATCGGTGATGGGCGTGGGGACGGCGCTGCGGAAATTCCGTGGCAGCGGTCTCGTGAGGTTGCGTGACTGGTGGCTGGCCGTGGTCTGCACTTTCTGTGGCGCCACCGCCGGGACCCTGCTCATCCAGCAGATGAGCCCCGATCAACTCACCTGGTCCATCCCGGTGCTGCTGCTGGCAATGCTGATCTATACCCTCGCCTCGCCGAAACTGGGCGCAACGAGTTCCCGAGCGCGCATGGACCGGCGCCTGTTCCAGGTGTGCGGCGGTCTCGTCCTCGGCTTCCACGACGGCTTCTTCGGCCCGGGAACGGGCGCCTTCTGGTCCCTGGCGCTGGTGACCCTGGTCGGGCTCGACCTGCGGCGCGCCACGGCGGCCACCAAGGTGATGAACGTGACCAGCAACGCCACGGCACTCGTGTTCTTCGCCCTGGGCGGCAAGGTGGTGGTGACCGTGGGACTGGCCATGGGGGCGGGTCAGATCATCGGGTCCACGCTGGGGGCTCGGGAAGTGGTGCGCCGGTCGCCGGGCTTCGTACGGTGGTTCCTGGTCGCCTCGGTGGGGCTGACGTTGGCCAAGTTGTTGTGGGACAAGTTCTTTTAGCGACATGCCCAGCTAGAGTCGAATATGCCCGGCCCGCCAAGGTCTCCAAGCCCATCATGAAACATGATGTAAATTCAGCAATAGTTCACAATTGGGCATTCTGACAGACCCTTCCACGGACCAGACACATTTTCCTGGGCACAACCTTTTGCTTGAGGGATTCGCCTCCCTCAGCCCACTATGGCAACACCTCGAGCCCCGAAAGGACCGCACCCATGCGAGGCCTGTTGCTCTTCTTCATCTTGGTTGCGATTCACGCCCCCGCAGCGTCGGCATTCACCGGCAAGCTCGGTGTGCAGGTGATGAGCGTCAGGAACTCGCTCACTGGACAGCTGCCGGCGGAAGGTAGCTGGGAAGGTCAGACGGCGCTGGGCGGCACCGCGGTCTTCGAACTGGATTTCGCAGCTGACATCTCGCTGAGCCTCCAGCCGGGATACACACCCCGCAAGACGCGGCAGGTCTTCAAGAGCAGGGGGACGGTGGTCGACGAGGTCGACTACGCGCTCAACTACATGACGGTGCCGATGCTGTTGAGGGTGACCGGCGATCCGTTGGGCGTGCGGGGTTTCGTCACCGCCGGTCTCGAGTTCAGTTTCCTTCTCGATGCCGAGGTGACTGCCGACGGCGTGACGGAGGACCAAACCGCCGAGTTCCGGGACACCACCGTCGGCGCGCTGTTCGGCGCCGGCGCCATGGTGCCTCTGGGAAGCCAGTTCCTCACCTTCGAACTGCGCTACGTGCAAGGATTGAGCGACATCGTGGAGCGCGACAACACCGACGAGATCCCGGGTCTCTCCGGTCCCAGCGTGAAGTATCGGGGCTTCGAGTTTCTCGTGGGCTACCTCTTCCCCCTGGGGAGGCGATGAGCATGCGCTGGATCGTCTGCCTAATCACGCTCTCGCTGGCCGCCGGATCTGCGGCTGAATCCACGGGCCTGCCCCGTCTCGGCGAGCACACCTTCGTGCCGGTGACGGATCTCGAAGAACCCTTCCTCGTCACCCAGGTCGAGACCAGGATCTCTTTGGGGCGGGCGATCAACGCCAGCGTCCCGATCATCGACCTGGCCGACAGCAACATCCTCGGCACGACCGAGGCCGATCTCCTGGTGGCCGGCATCGGATTCATCTACCAGCACAGGGTCAAGGACTGGCTCGCGGTCAACGTCGACCTGTTCACCTTCGGCCGCATCGGCACCAGCACCAACACCCTGCTGGCCGAAGGCGTGACCGGAGGACTGGGATACGACATCGGCTGGCTCATGCGCATCCATCAATCCCGCAGTTTCCTGCTGAGCGGATCGTTGGACCTGGGTAACCGGGCCGGCACCTTCGTCAACCTCGCCGACTGGGCCTCCGGTATCCTCGAGGGCACCGACGTCCCACTCGTGCGCAGTCGAACCTCGCTCGGCGGTAGCGGCGGCCTCCGCGCGGCCTGGGGACTGAGCCGCCGCTTCGGTCTGCTGGGCGACCTCACGGTGTTCTACCGGGAGTCCTTCGACGGCAAGGGCGAGAATGAATGGGACTCGGACATCCGGGCGGCCTTCAGCTATGACGCCCAGTCGGACCTCAAGATCCCGCTGGGACTGGCCCTGACCGGCGGCTACTACGAGGACGCAGCCAGCAGCGGGGAGAGTGTCGAGGTCTGGATGTGGAGCCTGCGCCTGGGCCTGCAGGGCCGCGACGATTTCACCATCGGTCTCAACTTCACCACGACCTACTCCACGCTGGGCTACAACGGCAACGACATGACCCTGAATCAGACGACCATCGACATGCGGTACTACTTCTGATGCTGCACGTCTTCATCGACGCCGACGCCTGTCCGGTGAAGGACGAGGTCTACAAGGTAGCCCAGCGCTACGGCCTGAAGGTCACGCTCGTGGCCAACAGCTACATGCGCATTCCCGGTGGCGACTGGGTGGAATTGGTGGTGGTCGACAAGGGTCTCGACGAGGCGGACGACCTCATCGTCGAGCGCGCCGACCAGGACGACATCGTCATCACCGGCGACATCCCCCTGGCCGCGCGCTGCCTCGACAAGGGCGCCCTCGTGCTGGGTCACAAGGGCAGGCCGTTCACGTCCGAGAACGTAGGTGAGTCGCTGGCCACACGGCAACTCCTCTCCCAGCTTCGCGACCAGGGCGTCATGATGGGCGGCCCTCCCCCGTTCGAGAAGAAGGACCGCTCGCTGTTCCTGCAGAAGCTCGACGAGATGGTGAACACCATCCGGCGCGACGCCTAGAGACCCTTCAGATCGTAGCAGACGACCTCGTAGGGCATGGGCTCGCGATCGGGATCAGCCGGGGCGCGCGGCTCGCCGAGCCGGATCACCATGGCGCCGCCGCCGCCGCCAGGCGTGCTCGCCGGAGTCGCGAGGACTTCCTTGAAGACGTAGAGACGATCGCCGTCGATGACGAACCGGTCGTAGTCGGGGTCGAAATCGGCGGCCACGGCCACACGCCCCACGAAGCCTCCCTCCCGATCGAACACGTCGAAAGCACCCACGGCGCCCTGGGGCCGTTCGCGCCGACCGCGGCTGCTCGCAACCCAGAGCGTGCCGTCGGGGCGAGGGTAAAGAACGGCCACGTCTCGCAGGTACCGCTCGACTTCACCCATGTCGAGCGAGCCGCCATTGAAACTCATGCCCGACCGTTGCTCCTCGATGGCTGCGATCTCCTCGGCGGTGCGCTCCACCGATTCGTAGGCCACGTCGATCACCCGCTCGAGGGTGCCGTCGGGGGCGTAGACTTCGATGAGGTAGGCGTCAGGCTGGGGCGACACGTAGACGCGACCGTCCCACCCCGCAGACCAGAAGCGCGAGAAATCGTCGCCGTCGCCGGCGCGCATGGCCATCCCGCCGCCCGAGACCTCCATCTTGCGCTCTTGCTCACGGAAGACCGTGCGCGGCGCGCCGTCGATGTCCAGGCTCCTCAGGCGCGTGATCGAGGTCATCGTGTCGTCCCCCATGCTCATCGACGAGGTGCAGACCACGAATCCGTTCTGCGTTGTCTCGGCCATCATGAGCACCTGCATGGACTCCGAGCCCGGCATGTTGATCGACTCGCCCGGATCGCCCGATCGATCCATGGTGATGACCTTCCCCGGCATGATCTGGGACACGCCCACCCGCCCGTCCGGCAAGGCCAGGCAATTCTCGGGGTTCTGGAACTCGCCAGGGCCCTCGCCGTCGCGGCCGACGGTACCCAGGGGCACGCCCTCGGGGTCGTACATGCGCACGGTGTTGAAGCTGGCATCCAGCAGGAGGGTGTTGCCCTCGGCGTCCACGGCAGCATCGCGGATCTCGCCGAGGATCTCGCCCGACTCCTCGTCGCCGTCGGTCACGCGCCACAGCTCTCGCGGTTCGAGCCGCTCCACCGGCGGCGGCGAAGCATAGTCGCCGGACACATGCGGCGGCGTGGGCGGCGTGGCCCCGGCAGCGGCGGCAAGAAGGACGGTGGCGAGGGCGAGGCAGGAAACGGTACGCATGGGTCACCTCCGGTCGGGAGCGTCAGGGCGGTCAGTTCGATGCAGAGGTTACGCGCACGGCGCCGCCGGGTTGGGTGAAGAGCTGTGAACGGACGTTAAGAGATGTGAAGACGGCTCGCGGAGGTGGGAATCGGCCCCGGGGACGCGTATCATCGGGGCATGAATCTCTCCCGCCGCACCGTTCGGATGCTGGTGGCCCTGCTCGCGATGTCGCTGGCCGGGCTGGTGGCGTTGCAGGTCGTGCTCCTGGCGGGCGTTCATCGGGAGAAGGACCAGGCCTTCGACCGCGCCGCCCGCACCGCTCTCGGTCAGGTCGCGCGGCGGCTCGACACCGGCGAGGTCTTCGACCAGGTGGCGACGCTGCTGGCGCCCGGCGATTCTCTCGGTGCCGACACGTTCTGGGCGGACCACGATCGACCGCACGTCATCCGCGTCGAGGCCGCCGACTCCCTGCACGTCATGGCCGACACCCGTTTCGCCGCCGTCTTCGTCGACAGCAACGATGCGACCAAGGCCCAGCTCGTGCGCCGCGTGATGCTCGATCTCTCCCACAAGGCGGAGCGGCCGGTCACCGACCGGCTGGACCCCGCGGCTCTGGACTCCCTGCTGCCACAGGCCCTGGCGGACGCCGGTCTCGACGTGGACGTGGACTACGGCGTGACCACCGCCGGCAGCGATTCCCTGCTCCTTGCATCGGGCAGCGCCGACCGTACCGCGCTCGCCGGCTCCCCCTACCGCGCCCGCCTCTTCCCCACGGATTTCCTGCCGCCGGCCTACGACCTGGTCGCCCACTTCCCCGGCCGCACCACCTGGGCCTGGCGCCAGACGGCGCCGCTGCTGGCAGGGTCGGTCGGACTCACGCTGCTGGTGATCCTGTGCGCCGTGTACGCCGTGCGCACCATCCTGGCGCAGCACCGGTTCGCCGGCGAGCTGGTCACCTTCGTGGACAACCTGACCCACGAGTTCAAGACCCCGCTGGCGACCATGGCCCTGGCCAGCGAGGCCCTCGCCCGCGACGACGTGCGTGCCGAACCCGACACGCTCACCCGGTACGCGGGCATGATCGGCGAGGAGGTGCGGCGACTGCGCGAGCACGTGGACCGTATCCTGCAGCTGGCGCACCTCGAACGCGGCGAGGTCATCCTGGAACGTGAGATCGTGGACGTGCACGAGACGCTCGTCGCGCTGACCGCCGCATTCGAACTGCAGGTCGCAGAGGCGCGAGGACGACTGGCGAACGAACTCGCCGCGGATCGCAGCCTGGTCCACGCCGACCCCGTGCACCTGACGGGCGTGCTGGCCAACCTGCTCGACAACGCGGTGAAGTACTCGCCCGCCACGCCCGAGATCACGGTGGCCAGCGCCAACGACGGCGACCAGATCGTGATCACCGTGACCGACCGCGGCCGGGGCGTGCCGGCCCGCGACCGCGAGCGCGTCTTCGACCGCTACTACCGCTGCCCCACCGGCGACCGCCACGACGTGAAGGGCTTCGGCCTGGGCCTGAGCTACGTGCGCCAGATGGTCGGCCTTCACGGCGGCTCGGTGACGCTGGCCGCACGCGACGGTGGCGGCACCGCGGTGACCGTGTGGTTGCCCCTCGCCCGGGAGGACGGTTCATGAATCCGAGCCGGTCGATCCTGTTGCTGGAAGACGATCCCAACCTTGGTCTCATCATCCGCGAGTCCCTCGAACGCGAGGGGTTCGCCGTGGACCTGCGCACCGACGGTAAGGCCGGCCTCGCCGCCCTGGCCGAGGCGAGCTTCGACCTCTGCCTCGTCGACGTCATGATGCCGCGCCTCGACGGATTCGAGTTCGCGCGTCGGCTGGGCGCCATGGACGACCGCCCGCCGTTCATCTTCATCACCGCCAAGTCGCTGAGCGAGCACAAGGTGGAAGGCTTCCGCCTGGGCTGCGACGACTACGTCACCAAGCCCTTCTCCATGGAGGAACTGCTGGTACGCATGGAGGTGGTGCTGGCGCGGCGGGGCGCGGGCGGCGAGATCATGACCGGCGGCGTGCATGAGATCGGTCGCTACCGATTCGATCCCGCGCGGCAGGTGCTGACGCTCGACGATCAGGAACGTTCGCTGACCACCCGCGAGAGCGAACTCCTCGCACTGCTGTGCGAGTACCGAGGTCGAGTGCTGGAGCGCTCGGTGGCTCTGCGCCGGATCTGGGGCGCCGACACCTACCACTCGGGACGTAGCATGGACGTGTTCGTGTCGCGGCTGCGGCGGTATCTCGCCGACGACGACTCGGTGGAGATCCGCACCGTGCACGGGAAGGGATTCCGGCTGTCGTGAGTCCGGTCGAGATCCGCTTCAAGGGCAACCTGCTGGCGCTGTCGTGGTTCGTACTCGAGATGGTCGTCGGCTTCCTCTACATCCGCGACGACCACCTCGCCTACGAGTTCAAGCCCGCCTGGATCGACCGGTACACCTCCATGGAGGTCTGCTTGCACCAGCGCATCGAGCCGGGCGACCACGTGGTCAAGGAGCGCGGCTTCGGTAACGAACCTCACGTGCCGGGCAAGCCGACGGTGAGCGAGATGCTGGAAGAGCACCGCGGCCGCTAGCGATCCAGCAACTCCACCAACGCCCGCTTCGCCAGATTCCTGGTCAGCGGCACCTTGAACTCGTTCTCCGTCATCGGCTCGGCGCCGGCCAGCAACGCGCCGGCAAAGGCATCCAGGCGCCGGTCCTGGCCGCCGATCCCCGCCAGCGCCGCCGAGCCGCCGGCATCCAGCCAGGGCACCGGCGCCACACCGCCCAGGGCCACGGTGCCGCCGCGGACAATGCCGCCGGCCTTGTCCATCACCAGAGCCACCGACACCACCGCGAAATCCCATCCCTCCCGGAACTTGAACTTGGTGTAGCTGCTGCGCGTGTCGCGCCCCGGCGCCGGCACCTCCACACCGACCACGAACTCGCCGTCGCCGAGGATTGTCTCCCGCTGCGGATCGACCTCCGGCAGTACGAAAAACTCGCCAATGGGCACCGATCGTGTCTTGCCGCCCTTGCGCACCCGCACCTCGGCGCCCAGCGCGAGCAACGCCACCGCCGTATCGGATGGATGCACGATGTAGCACGGGCCGCCGCCGACCACGCAGTGGAACTTGTTGCGACCGTCGATGGCGAAACAGGTGTCGCCGCCCTTGCGCAGGCAGGAGAACTCGGGGTCGCGGAAGTACCAGCACCGCGGCCGCTGGCAGAGGTTGCCGCCCAGCGTGCCGGCGTTGCGCAGTTGCGGCGTGGCGGCGGCGGCGGCGGCTTCCTGGAGCACGGTGTACGAGCGGCGCAATCGATCGTCGGCCGCCAGTTCGGCCAGGGTCACGAGCCCGCCGATGCGCAGCTTGTCATCCTTCTCCTCGATGGTGCGCAGCTCGGCATCGCCCGCGGACTTGAGGTTGAGCACCTGTTCGGGCGCGGCGATGTCCATCTTGAGCAGGTCCAGCAGATCGGTGCCGCCGCCCATGACCATCGCCTCGTTCTTCTCGAGGGCCTTGGCGGCCTGCTTGAGGTTCTCGGGCTGCAGATAGGTGAAGTTCCTCATCGCGACACCTCCTCGGCGCCGAGTAGCGCCATGAGCACCCGATCCGGTGTCATGGGCAGCTCCGTCATACGCACCCCCGTGGCGTTGTACACGGCATTGGCGATGGCGCCCGCCGTGGGGATGATGGGTGGCTCGCCGACGCCCTTGACGCCCAGGTTGTTGGCCACGGTGTCGATGTTCTCCGGGATGATCACCTCGATCTCCGGAGTGTTGGCCATGACCGGCATCCGGTAGTCGAGCAGGTTGGCGGAGAGGACCTTGCCCTCGACGTCGTCCACGACGCGTTCTTCCATGAGCGCCATGCCGATACCCTGCATGATGCCGCCCTCGAACTGGTTCTCCAGCAATCGCCGGTTGAGCACCCGGCCGATGTCGTGAGCGGCCACCACGCGCAGCACGTCGATGCGACCGGTCTCGGTATCCACTTCCACCTCGACGAACTGGGCGCCGAAGGAGCAGATGATCTTGCCCTCGGCGTTCGCCGCCCGCAGGCCGGTGCGCACCAGGGTCTGCTCACGCATCACCTGCATGGCCTCGGCCAAGCTCCAGTTCTGTTCCGTGCCACGCACTTCACCATCGGCGTAGGACAGGCTCTCCAGCGGCACTTCGGCGCCCGCCGCCACGCCTTGCAGCAAGGCCTGCTTCAGTTCCAGGCCGGCGCTCCACGCAGCGGGCGTCATGGAAGGCGCTGTCTGAGACCCGCCCGACAGCGGTCCGTAGGGTGCGCCATCGGTATCGCCGACCCTGACGGAAATACTTTCGAGGGGGATTTCCAGGGCCTCGGCCACGGTCTGCTGCAGGATGGTGAAGGTCCCGGTGCCGATGTCCTGGGTGCCCGACACCACCTGCACGCTACCGTCGCGCTGGATCATCACCGTGACCCCGGCCGGCGGTCCGCCACCGCCGCCCCAGACCTGAGACGCCATGCCGATCCCGCGTTTCCTGGGACCGGCGCCCGAGCCGGGCTCGCGGTTGCGACGGGTGGACCAGCCGATGGCCTCGGCGCCGCGTTCATAGCATTCGGCGAGCTTCTTGGACGTGTAGGGAGTGCCGCTGGCCTGACTGGCGGTGGCCATGTTGCGCTGGCACAACTCCAAGGTGTCGATGCCCAGCGCTTCGGCCAGTTCGTCGATGACCTGGTCCAGGGCGAATGTCCCCTGTGGAAACCCCGGCGCCCGGAACGCCCGACCGGGGCCCAGGTTGCTGTAGACGTTGCGGTGGGTGACGCTGACGTTGGGGCACTGGTACATCACGACCAATGGCCAGTTCATCCAGGCGTTCGACGGGTAGGCGCCCACCATACCGTAGGAGTCGGTGACCAGGGCGGTGAGCTGACCATCGCGGGTGCCCGCCGCCCGTAGGTGCTGAATGGAATTGGGCCGGTTGCCCACGGCCAGGTTCATCTCCCGGCGATCCAGTACCACGGACACCGGCCGCCCCAGTTGCCGCGCTGCCAGGGCCGCCATCACCGTGTGCTTGCTCAGCTCCAGCTTGCAGCCGAAGCCGCCGCCCATGGCCGGGCAGATCACGCGGATCGACGACGCCGGGATCTGCAGCTTCTCGGCCAGGGTGTTGCGCATGGCGAACACGCCCTGGGTGCTGTCGTAGACCGTGAGCCGATCATCGTCCCAGAACACCACCGAATTGTGAGGCTCGGTGGGGTTGTGCACGCAGGTGGCGGTGGTGAAGGAGCGCGACACCACGGCATCCGCGCTCTCCAGGGCCGGCTCCACCTCGCCGCGCGCGTACGTTGCCGGCTCGCCGCCCTGCAGGCGACCTTCGTCGTGAAGCTCCGGCGCCCGATCGTCCATGGCTTCCATGGTGCGGGTCTCGTGGGGCAGGACCTCGTACTCCACGTGCACCAGGTTCAGCGCTTCGGTCGCCACGTCCGCGGTCGAGGCCACGACCAGGGCCACCTCGTCGCCGGCGTAGCGTAGATGGGTGTCGAAGAGCTTGCTGTCGCGGTGCCACGGGATATCCGGCGCATTGCCGTGATGGAGCACGGCCATCACTCCCTCCAGCGCCTCGGCCTTGCTCGAGTCGATCTTCTTGATCTTCGCGTGCGGATGCGGCGAGCGAAGGGCCCGCGCCGCAAGGGCGTGCTTGAGCTGCCGGTCGATGGTGTAGAGCGCGGTGCCGCTCACCTTGTGGTAGCCGTCGTATCGCTCCACGCTCTTGCCCAGGAACTTTCCCTCGGAAGTCTCGAGCGCCGGCGCGTCCTCCACGGGCACCTCGGCCACGTAGCTGGCGTTGTCTTCCTCGAAGAACCGCTGGTCGCGGATGAATCTCGTGCCGCTCATGATCAACGCCCTCCCTTCATCGACTCGATGCTCTCGATAATCTTGGGGTAGGCGCCGCAACGGCAGAGGTTGCCGGCCATGCCCGCCTCGATGTCGGCCCGGCTGGGCTCGGGATTCTCGCGCAGCAGGGCCTCGGCGGCCATGACCTGGCCGGGCGTGCAGTAGCCGCACTGCAGTCCGTCGTGATCCACGAAGGCCTGCTGCAAGGGATGCAGCTCCTCGCCCTTCATGAGGCCCTCCACGGTGAGAACCTGCTTGCCGTGGGCATCGAGGGCCAGGGTGTGGCAGGAATAGACCGCCAGGCCGTCGAGCAGCACGGTACACGTGCCGCACATGCCGCGGTTGCAGGCCACCTTGGTGCCGGTGAAGCCGAGCTCGTCGCGTAGCAGCTCGGCGAGCGTCGTGCGCGACTCCACGTGGAGCCGGTGGCGCTTACCGTTGACGGTGAGGTCGAGGATTTGGGTGCCGGCGGGAAGAGCGGGCGACTCTTCAGCGTCAGCCTCGGGTCCCATGGCGCCGACGGCCGTGGCGCCGGCTACGCCCACGCCCAGGGTCTTGATGAACGTTCGGCGGCCGGGATCGACAGGTTTGTCGCGAGTGGGCATGTGCGAGCCTCCGGGTTCGGGGGGACGCGGCCACTATAGCGCAGGCGAGGCGGTGTTGAACGGGGATTTTCTGATTCCGATTATCTGGATCGATGGACAAGAAATCAGGGAGCGCGGGGTGCCCCACGCTCCCTGAAACGAGCGGACCGAGCGGCGGTTACTTGTCGCCGCCGCCGCCACAACCGGTGGTCAAGGCCAGCACGAAGACCAGGCTCGCCAGCATCAAGCGCTCCGATTAGCGATTGCCGGTCGACTGCCTATTGATGGTGCTGATGAGGCTGGTGTGCATCGAAGATCTTCCGGAAGAGCTCCTCGCCCATGATTCCGCGAGCCTCCACCGCGGCGGTGGCGTGCAGCTTCAGCAGGTCGGCCTTGGCCTTGAAGTAACGATCGATGGCGGCGTGCATGGTGGTCTCGCGAACCTCCTCGGTGCCGTGGAGGCGCTCCAGCTCCTTTTCGGCGCCTTCGAGCTCGGCTCGCAGCTCGGTG
>PIVY01000216.1 GCA_003353795.1 bacterium | reverse complement strand
TTAACTGTATCAGCAAATCCCTCGACATCTCTATCGGAATCACCGACAAAGAATGCCTTAACTTCATCAGGATTTGCGTTGATCGCCGCAAGCAAGGTGCGGATCGCCCGTGCGGTCTGTCCGCTCTTGCCGATGAACTGGCCCTGGTCCTCGGGATGCAGGTGGACCCTGAAGACCTCGCGGTCCTCCTCCGCCACCAGGTCGATACGCACCTCGTCGGGGTGGTCGACCAGATTGACGGCCAGGTAGGACATGAGGTCCATGGCCTTCTCCTGCACGGAATTGAGAGAACGCGTTTCGTTCACGTCACTCGCCTTCCGCCGGAGTCTCGGCCTTCTCAGCGTCACCCGCGTCGGCTTCCGCCGCAGCAGCTTCAGCCGCCTTGGCCTCGGCCGCGGCCTTGGCTGCGGCGGCCTTCTCGGCCTCGGCAGAGGCAGCAGCGTCGGCAATGACCTTGGCCGCGTCGTCGCGCTTCTTCTGCTCGACCTCGTCGATCTGACGCAGGCGCGTGGTGCGGGCCTCTTCCTGACGGGCGATGCGGGCCTGCTGACCGGGGAGCCAGGCTTCCATCTTGGCCGCGATGTCCTCGGCGGAAAGGCCCTGCTTCACGAGGCTGAACTGGTAGAGGACGCCTTCGCGCTTGAGCAGCGAGCGGGCGGTGTCGCGGACCTCGGCGCCCTTGCCGAGCCAGTCGAGGATCTCGTCGTGGCGCAGATCGACCTCGTGAGGGTCGACGAAAGGATTGTAGTAGCCGAGATTCGCGAGGTAGGCACCGTCGCGTCGCTTACGGCTGTCGAGCACGACGAGACGATAGAACGGGCGTTTCTTCTTGCCCATACGGGTCAAACGGATTGTAGTCGCCAACTTATCAGCCTCCCATTCGGGTGGTGTCGCGATGCGCCCCATGCGCGCCGCGTGCGTTGGACCCCGCAGGGTCCCTCCCCCGCTCGTGCGGGAAAATTTTTGTTCCCCGCGTCAGCGGGGCGAACCGCCCAGGACCTTCTGACCGAACTCCTGCAGACCGCCCGAAGCATTGATCTGCTTCATCATGCGGCGCATGTCCCGGTACTGCTTCAAGAGCTTGTTGACCTGCGAAACGTTGGTCCCGCTGCCCCTGGCGATCCGCTTGCGTCGCGAGCCGTTGATGATGTCCGGCTTGCGGCGTTCGGCCAGCGTCATGGAGTTGATGATCGCCTCCACGCGCACGAATTGATCATCCTCGAGATTGACCTTGTCCAGGGCGCCGCCGCCCATGCCGGGCAGCATCTTGAGCATGCCCTTCAGGGATCCCATGCGCTTGACCTGCTTGATCTGCTTCTGGAAGTCCTCCAGGGAGAACTCGCCGCTGGTGAAGCGATCCGCGAGGTGCTGGGCCTCGTCGAGGTCCATCTTGCTCTCGGCCTGCTCGATCAGGGTGAGCACGTCGCCCATGCCGAGGATACGGCTGGCCATGCGGTCGGGATGGAAAACCTCGAGATCGTCGAGTTTCTCGCCCACGCCCACCAGCTTGACCGGCTTGCCGGTAATCTCCTTCACGGACAGGGCCGCACCGCCGCGGGCGTCGCCGTCGAGCTTGGTCAGCACCACGCCGTCGTAGCCCACGCGCGTGGCGAACTGCTCGGCGATGTTGACCGCTTCCTGTCCGGTCATGGCGTCGAGGACGAGCAACTGCTCGTCCATGGACACCATCTTGGCGATGTCGTTCAGCTCCTGCAGGAGCGTGTCGTCGATGTGCAGGCGGCCGGCGGTATCGACGATGAGCACGTCGCAACCGTTGTCGCGCGCCTTGCGCTGGCCCAGCTTGACGATCTGGGGAGCGCTCTTCTTCACCCGGTCGCTGAAGACCGGCACGCCCACCTGGCCGGCGATGGTCTCGAGCTGGTCGATGGCCGCGGGGCGGTAGATGTCGGCCGCCACCAGGAGCGGCTTGCGGCCCTCGCTCACGAGCTTCTTGGCGAGCTTGCCGCAGAAGGTCGTCTTGCCGGAGCCCTGCAGGCCCATGACCATGACGGTGGCCATGCCCTTCTCGGGCAGAACCAGCTCGGCCGTGTCGCCGCCGAGCAGCTGCTTGAGCTCCTCGTGGACGATCTTGACCACCTGCTGCGCCGGATCGAGACCCTCGAGCACGGTCTGCCCGAGCGCTTGCTCCTTGACCCGCGACACCAGGGTCTTGGCCACCTGGTAGTTGACGTCGGCCTCGAGGAGCGCCAGGCGAATCTCGCGAAGCGTTTCCTTGACGTTCTCCTCGGTCAGTTGGGTCTGACCGGAGAGCTTGCGCATGGCGCCTTCGAGGCGGCGGGTGAGGTCCTGGAACACGGTCTTCTTCTCCTCGTCGCGTTCACTGGCGCGACGAACGGCACGAACCGAGGGCGGATGTCATCACGACAGCCGCATGCGCTCGATCGCGCCAAGTTATTGAATTCGTTTCACCTATCGAGCTACAGCAGAGTTCGGGGCGGGCCGTTGGGCCCACCCCGAGTCGCTCGACGGAGAGGAAATATAGCAGATCGGCCCGGATTGGGCAAGAAACGGCGTTCTCAGTCGAAGAGGGCCTTCACGTCGGTCCAGGTTTCGGTCCGGGTCGCCAGCGGATCGCTGAACCAGAAGACGCCGGGAGATCCGGTGACATATCCGCAGGCGATGAGTTGATCGGGATTCACCCCGTTGGCGATTACCGGGCCATCGTGGCCGGGGATGCTCGCAGGACTGGCGGCTCCGTAGACGACAGACGCCGGTCCCGGCAACACGTCCAGCCCGAGGCAGTCGATCTGTCCGAGCACGACCACCGGCTCCCCGTAGGTCGAAAGGGGCGTCATGTAGCCCACGATCTGATTGAAGGCGTCACCGTAGTTGGTCCAGCCGTTGGGGCCGCTGGCCGCGAGTATGAGAATGAGATCGGGAACCGTGATGCCGACCTCGTATCCCCCCACGGAGAAGACGGTCGGATCGTGCAAGGTGATGTAGAGCGTGAACGGTGTCGTCACCTCGCGGATATCCAGGTGGTTGACGAATTCGCCTTCCACCTGCCGCCAGAGTCCGAACGTATCATCGGCCAGGGCCACGCCGGCCGTGACCAGGATCAATGCAACGATCATCAGATACTTCATGATTTCTCCCCAGGTTGCGTGGTCATACAATGAGTCGTGTGGTCTTGCGACTCGCGCTTGAGTTCATTCAAAGAGAGCCTTGACGTCCCCCCAGGTCTGCGGCTCCACCGCCACATCGGCCAACCGAAAAAGAACACGCTCGAATGACCGTTGACGTAGCCGCAAGCCATGAGCTCGTCAGGGTTGATACCGTTGGCGAGGACGGGACCGTCGTGGCCCGGGATGCTTGCCGGATTGGATCCGTGGTAGATGATCGCTGCCGGGTAATCCGGATACGCGATGGCAAGACAGCGCATCTCGCACAGCATACCGATCTCGGTCTGGACGATGAGTGGTGTCTGGAATCCCACGATCTGGTTGGTAGGGTCTCCGTAGTTGGTCCAACCGTTGGGTCCGCCGATGCCCAGGACGAGCACCTCATCCGGAACGTCCATGCCCACCTCGTAGCCGCCGATGCTGAAGACCGAGGGATCGTGGACCGTGACGGACAACTCGAATGGATCGGTGGCCTGTTCGACCGGGATCCAGTTCACGTACTCGCCATTCACCAGATGCCAGAGTCCGAACGTATCCTCGGCCAGCGCGCCACCGCCGATCATGAGTATCAAGGCCACACAGATCAGACTCTTCATGCTGTCCCCCCCCCCATTTCCGGAGCAACTCGGCCCCGTTTCCATCAATCGAAGCGGCCCCGAACCGCAAGGGTCCGGGGCCGCTCATGCCCGTGCGGGCGAAGGAAATTCGAGTTTACTCGAACAGGGCCTTCACGTCGCTGAGGGTGTGGGCCTCGGTGCCCACGACGCCGCCGTACAGGAAGACGTCGGGGGAGCCGTTGACGTAACCACAGGGGAGGAGCTCGTCGGGGTTCACGCCATTGGCGATGACCGGACCGTCATGGTCGGGGATGCTCGGCGGGTTCGCGGCGCCGAACGAGATGTGGCTGGCCTCGGCCGGCATCGACAGGCCCAGGCACTGCAGCTCGCCCAGCACGCCCATGTCCGTCTGAATGATCACGGGAGTCTGGAAGCCAACCAGCTGGTTGGTGGGATCGCCGAAGTTCGTCCAGCCGTTGGGGCCGGTTGCAGCCAGGATGATCATGTCGGCAGGAATGGCCATACCGACTTCGTAGCCACCAACGCTGAAGACCGAAGGATCGTGCAACGTGATGAACAGGGTGAACGGGGTCGTGACTTCCTCCGCGGGGATGTAGTTCACGTAATCACCATCGACCATACGCCAGAGACCAAAGGTGTCCTGGGCCATGGCGCCGCCGGCGATCATGAGGGCCAGGGCGATAATTAGCAGACGCTTCATGGATCCACTCCTCGATGCTATGCGGTCCAGTCCCCGCAAGGGTTCGTGTCCGCCCTACAGGATCTAGTTAACCTCGCATTCCCAACCGACATGTTTGCGGTCCGGAACGCTGCTCACGAAGAAGATCATAGCAGAATATGACATATTGTAAAAGGAAAATCTTATGAATTGTTCTTTAATGATGCTCGCTGCGCAGAATTGCCGCAGCTTTCGTTCGATCCTGGTTTTTGCAGAAATATGAGCCTGATACCAGAATATCCGCTCCAGCGGCGCGACACGGGCCCGCGGTCTGGTCGTTCACTCCCCCGTCCACACTGATGGCGAAATCGAGACCTCGGCGCTCGCGTTCGTCCCGCAACCACTCCATCTTCTCCAGGCCGCGCGGATCGAAACTCTGGCCCCCGAACCCTGGCTCCACGGTCATTACCAGGACCACATCCAGACGCTCGAGATATGGGTCGAGACTGTCGACCGGCGTCCCGGGATTGAGCGACAAGCCCCGCTTGAGTCCGAGTTCACCGATCTGCTCGAGGGTCTCGGGCAACGGACTGTCCGCCTCCACATGCACCGTAATCGCATCGACGCCGGACTTGGCGAAGGACTCGAGGTACCGGTGGGGATCGGTCATCATGAGGTGAGCGTCCAGAACGAGATCGGTGCACCGCCGGATGGCCGCGCAGATGAACGGACCGAAGGTGAGATTGGGCACGAAGTGCGCGTCCATGACGTCGAGGTGGAGCAGGTCCACTCCGACTGCGGCCATGTCGGCGATGTCGGCCCGCAGGTCGGCGAAGTCGGCGGACAGCAGCGAGGGCGCCAACGCCACCAATCTCTCGCCCGAGTCCGCGGCTTGCTCAGGGTGACGCTGCCACCAGTTCAATGCGCTCTCCCTTGCGGATCCGACGCCCGGGCGCCGGCTGCTGCCGCAGCACCAGATTGGCGGCGCGATCGTCGGTCCGCTCGTAAGTGACGGGAGCCAGCACGCAGCCGGCATCGGCGACACGCTGGCGGGCCAGGTAAAGAGGCACGCCGCGCAGATCCGGCATGCAGAGGAGTTGCGGGGGCGCCGGCTCGCCCAGAACCAGGTCCACCGGACGGCCCTTGCGCATCTCGCGCCCCGCCGGCGGATTCTGGAACAGGACCGTCGGCGTGGTGATGTCCACACGGCGCAACCGGAGCACGCGACCCAGGCGGAAATTCTCGCGTTGCAGCGTAATCTCGGCCTGCCGGAAATTGAGACCGGCCAGATCGGGAACACCACCGGCCGGCGGACCACTGCTGGTGATCACCCGGATCCGGCGACCGCTGCGGATCGGGCTGCCCGGACCCGGCACCTGTTCGAGGATCATGCCCACCGGTACGCTGGGATGAGCCCGCTGCCTCGTCTCTTCCACCAGGAGCCCCTGGCCGCTCATGGTCAGGTTGGCGCCCTCCACGGTCATGCCCTGCAGATCCGGCGTGACCACCACCGTGTTGCGATGCACGATCCGCGGCAACACCGTGAAGTTGACCGCCACGAGCAGGACTCCCGCGATGGCCATGAGGCCCACCACGAGGAGCAGGAATTCCCAGACCTTCATGCCGCGGGCTCGGGTCATGATCCTCCGTTCGGATCGGATTCGGCATCCAGGCGGCGGCGCAGGCGCGCGGCGTAAAATCCGTCGGTACCCGTGCGCCAGGGCAGCCATACGCGTTCGTGGCGACCATCGGCGTCGGGATCGGGTTCGAGGTCGCCGCAGGCGGTCAAAAACGCGGCCACCACGTCCTCGTTCTCCTCGGGCTCCAGCGAGCACGTAGCATAGTACAGCCTCCCGCCCGGAGCCAGCAACTCCGCAGCCGCCCGCACCAGGTCCAGCAGGCGCGCGCCGTTCCGCTCGAGAGTGGCCGGACGCAGGCGCCATCGACCCTCGGGGTGATGCCGTCCTACGCCGGTTCCGGAACACGGACCGTCGATCAGCACGGCCGCGCAGGTGCCGGGGCGCAGCGGAGGCCTGGTCCCGTCGCCTGCCAGGAGCGGCATACCGTCGAGTCTGAGGCGATCTCGGTTCTCCCGGACCCGCTTCAGGCGACGCGGTCTCAAGTCCATGGCCACCAGCGGCACCGCCGCCGGTAACATGGCGCGCAGATGGGCCGCCTTACCTCCGGGAGCCGCGCAGAGGTCGACCACCGGTCGGGTGGCGTCGATCAGGTCGCGGCCGTCCCGTGTCAACCAGTCGATCACCGCCTGAGCGCCGGCGTCCTGCACCAGGAGACCAGGGTCGGCAGCGAGGAATCCCGCCAGTTCGGCGCGATGGTGACGGGCCGTCAACTCGAGGGCGCGCGGGTATCCGTCCACGGGTTCGGTGGCGGCACCGGCATCGGCGAGCCGATCCCTGGCAATGGCCGGATCATGGCCGGGCAGCACGTGCAGGGTGATCGGCGCCGGAGTGTTGGCATACGCGAGCAACTGTGCGGTTTCCGCATCGCCGAAACACTCCTGCCAGCGCCGCACGAGCCACTCCGGATGCGACCACCACGCCGCCAGGTAAGCCACAGGGTCGCCCTCGGGATCCACGAACAGGTCGTGCACCGCATCCAGGGGATCGGCGACACCGGCGGCGACCACGTGCCGCTGGACCGACTGCAGCACCGCGTTGACATACCCGACCGCCCGCGGCCGCTTCGCCGCACGCACGAGCTCGCCGGCCTGATGAACCGCCGCGTAGGCCGGCACGCCGCGGCTGGTCAACAGCTGGTGGAGCGCCAGCTGCAACACGCCGCGGATCACGGGATCGCTGGGAGCGCCATGCCGGCTGAAGTGATGGATCAGATGGTCGTAGCGGGCCTGCCACTGGAGTGCGCCGCGGAGAAGCTCCTCGGCCGAGGCGGCGTCCCGGTCCGGCGGCAGTCCACGACGCAGTCGCGACAGTTCCCCCTCCAGCGTGCGCCCCTTGGCCACGGCCAGCCACGCGTCGAGGGCGCGGCGGCGCAGGATGTCCGCGCTCACGAGGCGAAGACCTGACCGGGCACCACCGGAAATCCGCGCAGGAATTCGCCCACCGGCAGCATGCGGCGGCCTGGCGCCTGCAACTCCAGCAGGCGTACGATGCCCTCGCCGCAGGCGACGTCCACGCCGGAATCGCCCACCGCGAGCACGGTGCCCGGAACGGCGTGCGCC
>PIVY01000215.1 GCA_003353795.1 bacterium | reverse complement strand
TGCCATCGGCGACTGCGCCATCGGAGTTATGGCCATCGGTGGATTCAGCTTCGGCATCATCGCGTTCGGTGGCATCAGTGGCGGCATCGTGAGCTTCGGCGGCATCGCCCTGGGCCTGTTGACGGCCATGGGCGGTGTCGGGATCGGCGGCATTGCAACCGGCGGGCTGGCGATCGGACTGGCCGCGGCCATCGGTGGCTTGCCTGTGGCCTTCCTGTCGCTGACCGATTCGACACTCTCGGCGGTGACGCTGCTCGGGTGGCTGATCATGACCGTGGGCGTCACGGTCGGGGCGATGGCGGGTGGATATGGATGGGTCACGGCCACGAGGTCGAAGACGGACCGCTAGCTGAATTCGCCTACGGGACGAGGGCGAGCGCCACGGTGTGGTACACTCACCGTCACACAAGCGACACCAAGGAAGGCCGATGGATTTGCGAACGGGGACAGGCGCCCCATAATCAGGAGCCCACATCGTGCTGAGGCTATTCGCCGTTGCTCTCCTCTTGCTCACCGCTGCGGGCGCGAGTGCTCAGTGCCTGGACTACGACACCGTCTTGCCGCTGGTGGCCGCGTTGCCCGAAGCCGGCGAGATCATCGCCGCGGACACCTGGCAGACCTGGCTCTTCGCCCTCGAGAAGACGACGGACAGCGGCCGCCAGTTGCAGATCTACGACGTGAGCGATCCCACGACTCCTCAGCTCGTGACGAAGTTCGGCGGCCCGAGCCGTGGCTCCCAGCTCGTATGTCGGGACGGTTTCCTCTACATCTTGACTCAGTCCTCCGACAACGGCTCGGTGATGGTCTACGACGTGCAGTCGCCCGCTGCGCCGGAATTCGTGGGCGGCTTGACCTTCGAGGAAGACATCTACGATTTCGACGTCGAGGGCGATGTCCTGGTGGTTGCCGCGAAGACCAGCGGCCTGCTGGTGGTCGACGCCACCGACCCGGCCGCCATGTCGGTCATCGGCAGCTACACCCCGCCGGCCGGCCAGGGCGATGGCAGCTGCGTGGACCTGCGGGGCGACCGCGTTCTGCTGGGTCTCGGTACGTACTTTCCCGACGAGGGCCACGTGCACTGGCTCGACCTGAGCGACCCCGCGTCGCCCGCGCCCCTGGGAGATGTCTCATCCGCCAAGCGGGTCATCGAAGCCCATCTGCTCGGAGACGAATCGCGGGCGCTGGTGACCTCCGAGAGCAGCATGGCGCTGGTCGACCTCTCCAGCCCCGACGCGCCGACGATCGGCCCCTGGCGGGTCGCCGCCGGCGAACACCTCATCGTTGCCGGCGACCTCGTCCTACAGTGCAACCGCGCCACGGGTGCCGCCATGCTCGTCGACATCGCCGATCCCGCCGCACCGCGGTGGCTCGCCCCACGGGAGCGGATCATCCTGGACGCCGTGGCCATCGAGAGCTGGCTGGTGCTCGCCCGCGGGACCGACGGTCTGGCGGTGGCCGCTCTCACCGGCCCCGAGGCCGCGCCCATCGTCGGCGTGGAGGATGCCGACGCCGGCTCCGCGTTGCTGGTCGCCACGGGCGACCCCGATATCGTACTGGGTCTGCGCCAGATCGACACGACCCACGATGTGCAGATATTCGACGTCTCCGACCCTGCCGCCCCCCGCCTGCGCAGCATCTTCGCCGTCAACTCGCCTCGCGCCGCCGCGGCCCAGGGCCACCAGGCCATGGTGCTGACCACCGACGAGTGCCATCTCCTGGACCTGACCGATCCCGACCTGCCGCATCTGGTCGCCACCTGGACGCCGCCCGTCGGCGCGATCAATCTGCTTTGGATCGGCGATCTGCTCTACGTCGCGGCCAACTCCAACGGTCTTGTCGTCATGGACGCCAGCAACCCCGCGCTACCGGTCGAACTGGGCCGCATCGACCCTCCGGGTGCGGTGAGGAACGTGCTGTCCTATGACGCG
The DNA here is from genome assembly GCA_003353795.1 of bacterium. Lineage (GTDB taxonomy): Bacteria > Krumholzibacteriota > Krumholzibacteriia > LZORAL124-64-63 > LZORAL124-64-63 > Glo-17. The sequence continues at coordinate 5,653 of PIVY01000215.1, read as the reverse complement.
TCCACCCTGCTGCTCGCCTGCCACTCCGCCGGCTTGAAGGTGGCAGATGTCAGCGACCCCGCAGCGCCGGCGCTGATCGCCGAGATCAGCACCGAAGTCTACGCGGAGACGCTCGCAGTGAGCGGTTCGCGCTGCTTCGTGGGCGGATTCTTCGACAGCGATCTGGTGGAGGTCGACCTCAGCGATCCGGCCTCCCCGAAGATCGCCGGCACCACGCAGGTGACCGGCGGTGTGGGCAGACTGCGCGTGCACCAGGGTCAGCTCTGGATTCTCGGCGCGTCGGCCATCAACGTCCTCGACCTGAGCGCGCCCGGCAGCCTCGCTCTCGCCGGCAGGATCGGATTCTTCAGCTTCGTCGGGGGCCTGGTGCCGGCCGGCGAGTTCATGACCACGTCGTGCGGCTACGTCATGGTGATCCGGCCCCCGTGTTCGCCGTTGACCGCGGTGGACGAGTCGACCGCGACCACATTCGACACGCGCCTACTGATCTCTCCGAACCCGGCCAACCCGCGCACGACCATCGCCTTCGCAATTGCCGTGGGCGGACCGAGTCGTCTCGACATCTTCGATATCGTCGGCCGCAGGGTACGCACGCCGTGGCAAGGAACCCTGGCTGCCGGCGACCACGTCTTCACGTGGGACGGCCGCGACGACACCGGCCGCCTCCTGGCGAGCGGAACCTACCTGGCGCGCCTGGTGGCGAGCAATGTCGCGCGGACAGCGAAGGTGTCTCTGGTTCGATAGGGGTGGGTCGTCCGTCGGTTGCACTCCGTACGTAGTAGAACGCCTGCAGCGCCGCAACGAAATCCGGGGCTTCCCACACGGTGGACCTGCTTGCGAATAGGATTTTCAAAGCACGCCGACAACACTGCCGGCGGTTCCATCTCCTCCCGCCAGACGCCGATTCGTAGAATCATCGCGCCGCGGTGATCAGGCCGAGAAACGTTCCGGATGCGATTTGAGACGATTCTCGGCGATTGGCTCTGGAAATTATTGCCACACAAATAGTTACGCCGTGCGATTGCCCCCGCGAACACCTAAGGTGTAGCCAGGACGGGCGACCGCGCTCGTCCGATTTTCTGGGGACCGGCGCGTCGTACCGATGATGGTCATGACGCCGACCCCAGTGCGTACGAAAGAAGTTTCGAATTGAAGAAGATCTACGTGGGAAACCTCAGTTTCAACAGCACCGACAATGACCTGTCCGCCATGTTCGCCCAGCATGGCGAGGTCGCGACCGCGACCGTGGTCATGGACCGCGACACCGGTCGGTCCCGGGGCTTCGGCTTCGTGGAGATGTCGGACGACAACGCCGCTCTGCAGGCGATCCAGGCCGTCAACGGCAAGGAAGTCGACGGTCGCGAGTTGAACGTCAACGAGGCCCGCCCGCGCGAGCCGCGCAACAGCGGTTCCAAGTGGTAATTGCAGCCGACGCGGCCTGACGGCCCGTCGACCTGCCCGATTGCCGGACCCCGTCCTCCTCGTGAGGACGGGGTCTTTTCTTGGCCTGGACGTGTTGAGATGGGCTCATTCCGCGGGCGATACTGAGGCGCCTGGAACAGCACCCGGCTGGGAGATGCCGGCTGTCGGGGATTCCCGGGCAAGGTCATCGAAGCCGATGCTCCGCTCACCGCATCTCGTAACAGACGATCTCCAGCGGCTCGACCTCCGTCTCCCCTTCCTGCTCCCGCGCGTCGAAGGAAGTCCCGGCGCCGCGAACCACCACCAGCCGGTCGTGGCCCACCAGGTAGCTCGTGACCTAGAGTGACCGGCACCTGCTTCAGGTACTCGCCGTCAGGCGCGAAGACGTCCCAGATCTCAAGGATGGCCTCGGGCAGATCCTCGGGTCCTTGGGGCGTCAGGACCCAGACGGTGCCGTCGTCGGGGTGAACCATGATCCGCGTGATGCACTCGTCGTGGTCGTCGATGGTCCAGTCCGCATCTGGCGGAGTGCCGGGATTGATGATCGAGGAGACCCGAGCCTTGTCCTCCGCCGTCCGCGCGCGCGGTTCGCAGCGGCGGCCGAAGACCCGCACCAACTCCCCCGCGGAGTCGAACCCCGAGACCTCGTAGGCATCCCGTTTCATGGGGGCGTAGATGCGCCCGCCGGGACCGATGGTCCAGCGCTGGTCGATGTAGTGGTCGGCCACCTCGACGAACACGCGGCCGCTGAAATCAAAGGGGATCGAGGCAGAAAGACCTCGGACTGCACCCATGCGAGTAGCTCGAGATATCAGAAAAAGGCAGACAAGACCAAATTCATTGTCGACATCATGTGTTATAATTGAATTCAACCTATCAACGGGCCGCAATTCGCGCCCAGTCGCTAGGGAGAACATCATGACTAATCGCTATCGTATCGCTGCCATCGGTGCCCTCTCGCTACTTCTACTCCTGGGAACGAGCGCTTCGGCGCTCGAAGTAGTGATTCAGCCCGACGGCGCCGTCGGCCAGGACACCTGGGTCGGCGCCGACTCTCCGACGGTCAATCATGGCTCCGAGAACTATCTCTACTTTGCCGGGAGTTGCACGGGAAGCGAGTGGCGCCTCTACATCGAGTTCGACGTGTCCATCATCGCTCCAGGGAGCACCGTGGATACCGCCCAACTCGAGCTCTACATGTTCAGCCAGAACGGATTCGTCAACGGATTCAACTACGGCGCCTACTGTGTCAACGAGGAGTGGAACGAGTCGGGTCTGATCTGGAATTCCCAGCCAGCCTGCGATAGCGCGGCGACGACCGTCTTCTCGGGTAACGACTGGCAGGGAGCTTACGATCAGTGGCACGCGATCGAAGGGTTGGAGAGTCTCGTGCAGGGCTGGATCGACGACCCCGCCACGAACCACGGCCTGGTCCTGAAGCCGACCGGTGGCTTCTACGGCTCCATCTACGTCTGGAGTAGCGACTATTCCTCGGCCAGCCTACGCCCGCGCCTGGTTGTCAACGGTGGGCTCGTGGGTACGGAGTCGTCGACCTGGAGCGATGTGAAGAGTCTGTATCGCTGATCGACCTGGGACGGTTCTCGAGCGCCGGATATCGACAGGACATTCCAGGTCATCCAGCTCGGTGGGCGACGCCTTCGTCGCCCGCCGCTACCAGCGCGATCTCCACTGCATCTCGAGATACAGGCGCTCGACCTTCTCCCGCGCCCAGGGCGTCCTGCGCAAGAACTTCAGGCTGGACCGGATCGACGGATCGCTCGTGAAGCAGCGGATGGCGATGCGGTCACCCAGCTCATCCCAGCCGTAGTGATCGACCAGGCTGGTCAGGATGGCCTCCAGGGTCTTGCCGTGGAGCGGGTCGTTGGCTTGCTGGTCGACCATGGAGCGGGTAGACCCTTGTCAAGGTGGCGCGTCGTCGGGATCGGACGCTGGCTTGGTCGGCTCGTAGGTGGCGAACTGGTTGCCGAAGCACCTCCTGCCGACCCGAGCCCGACGATCCTCCTCTGAATCTCAACGATTCTATCATATCGTTGTTTGGACTCTCCTGCACCATACCGACATCTCGTATGGACGGCACACTCGTAGTCCATTCAAGATGTCGGAAAACGGAGGGCAAGTACAATCGGGCCAGGAGGAGAGTTATCATGCCGTTGTATCGGTGCATCGTGTTGACAGGATGAGGCGTAATTCGTTGACAGGTAGAGGCTTACTGTCTAGAGTCATGGATCGACCAGAATGCGTCCCGATCCAGGAGCCCGGCCATGAGTCCTCCGGATATCAATACCGAGACGATCGTCCGAATCTGCAAAGCCGGCGGCGCCGTCCGAGTGGCCATGTTTGGTTCGATGGCGCGCGGTGATGCCGGCCCCGAGAGCGACGTGGACCTGCTGGTTCGCTTCGGCGAACCGATCAGCCTGCTGGCCTTGGTCCGCTTGGAACGGGAACTCTCGGAAGCCCTCGGACGCGATGTCGATCTCCTCACCGAAGCGGCCGTGAGCCCATACCTGCGCGACCGGATCGAGCGCGAACAGCGGGTGCTCTACGATGCGTGACGATTCTGTCTTCCTCCACCACATGGTCGACGCGATCCGAGCCATCGCGAAGTACATCGATGGCGTGGATGCGGAGGAGTTTCGGGCCAACGACATGATGCAGGACGCCGTCGTGCGCCAGATCTCGATCATCGGAGAGGCTGCCAAGCGGGTATCGGCCGACACGAGATCGGCGTACGCGAATGTCCCGTGGCGCGACATGGCCGGGATGCGGGATAAACTCGTGCATGACTACTTCGGCGTCGATGTAGAAACTGTCTGGCTGACGGCTTGGGGGGATCTGCCGGGATTGCTGGTGGAGTTGGAAAGTGTTCTGGGGGAGATGTAGGAGCGAATAGGAATTCCAAAGCACCTCTCCCCCGCCCCATCTCCCACTCCCGAGATCCCGACCCCATGATTCTACCACATCTTCGCCCCAGCTTCGTGCTCGCCCGCTCCGACCGCGGTCAGATCCAGGCTCCGCAACGGCCGCGAATCCCGACAACCAGCGCCTCGCGGCTTGCCACCACGCACACCGCGCATACCAATCCACCCGGCCCACTCGCTGCGACCACATCTCCCTCATCCATCGTGACAGAATCCCCTCACACCTCGCCCGACCAGCCGCCAGTCTGATCCACCTCCGCCCACTCCTCCCCCGGCGCCGTCTGATCGAACTCGAACGTCCCCTGCGGCGGTCCCCGAGCCGGCAGCACCTCGGGCGGCTCCACATCCTCCCCGATGTGCAGCAGGATCTTGACGATCACCTCGCGCTCCAGGATGAACGCGATGATCCGCATCGGGCCGCCGCAACGCGGGCACTGCAGCGGGCGGTTCTCGTGGATCCGCGCCAGCAGCAGCGCCCAGCTGCGCGATGCCGGGCGCCGGCGCGCCGCCTCGTCGCACAGACCCATCGCGTCGCGCGCCGCCTCGATCTCCTGCAGCACCGTGCCCGCCGGACCCGCCGTCGCGATCACCGCCGGGCGCAGCCTTGCCGCCGGCGCCAGCACGCCGCAGTAGCGGTGGCGATGTTTCCGCGGCGGGGCGAGCAGGTCGACGAGGCGGGCGAGGAACTCCAGCGGGCTGAGCAGGATCTCGGTGCGGCCGTCCATCAGCGGCCGGCGCAGGCGGTAGACCAGCGTGTCCGCGTTGAGGCGGCCCAGGCGACCCGACGCCAGCGGCGGCCGGGCGCAATAGCGTACCAGCCGCTCGAGCGCTTGCCGGTCCCAGTCCGCCACGCGCACCGACGCGTCCACCGACCAGCCGCCCCCGTGCCGCCATTCGCGCATGTCGGCCGCCGCAGCCGCATCGAGGTGCTCATGGCGCACGAGCCAGCGCAGGCCGCGGTGGCGGAGCAGGTCGCCGACGGTGCGGATCGTGGTGTCGTCGAGATCGACGGCGGGGTGGAAGACGGCCTTCTCCTGGTCGTCCGGGTCGGCGCTGAACACGCCGTCGGTCACGATGACGTGAAAGTGGACGTGGCTGTTGAGCGAATCGCCGAACCGGTGCACGAACAGCACGGCCCCGAACCTCGATTCCCGGGGCGCGTCCGGGCTCGCCCGGCGCAACGCCGTCTCGGTCGCCCGCAGGAGAATCCGCGCCAGCCCGTCGAGTGCCTCGGGCCGGTGCTTCAGGAACCAGCGCACCCGCTTGGGCACCGAGACCACCCACTGACGGTA
>PIVY01000214.1 GCA_003353795.1 bacterium | reverse complement strand
GGTGAGAATGCCCTCGAACTGGGTGTCGAGGCGCCGCTTGAGCTGCGAGACCAGGTCCCCGTCGGCGCCGGTCATGAGTTGCGGCAACATCTCGACAACCGTGACCCGCGTCCCGAGGGCGGCGTAGACCGATCCCAGTTCCAGGCCGATGTAGCCGCCGCCGATGACCAGCATGGACTTGGGGATGCGCGTGGGATCGAGGGCGCCCGTGCTGTCGACCACGCGGTCGGTCAGGTCGGTCACGAAGGGAGGTAGTGCCGGGCGGGAGCCGGTCGCCAGGATGGCCTGGTCGAATTCCAGCGTCGCGTCGCCGCCCTCCACGAGGTCGATGGACAGCGACCGGGCGCCGCCGAAGCGGGCGCGACCTCGCAGGTGCCGGATCTTCTTCTGCCGGGTCTTGCCGCCGAGACCGCTGGTGAGGGTGGTAACGATGCCGTCCTTCCACGCCCGCAGCTTCTCGACATCGAGCTTCGGCGCGGCGAAGGTCACGCCCATGGCCGCCGACTCCTCGGTCTCGCGGATGAGCTTCGCCGCGTGCAGAAAAGCCTTGCTGGGAATGCAGCCCCGGTGCAAACACACGCCGCCAGGGTTCTCCTCGGGATCGACGAGGGTCACGTCGAGGCCCAGGTCGGCGGCCTTGAACGCCGCCGCGTAACCGCCGGGCCCGCCGCCGATGATCACCAGCGCAGCTTTGGTGAGCGTCTCGCTCATGAGTCGTCCTCCATGACCAGCATCAGGGGTTGCTCGAGAGCCGCGCAGATCCAGCGCAGGAAACGAGCGCCGTCGGCGCCGTCGACCACGCGATGGTCGTAGCTCAAGGACAGCGGCATGCGCAGGCGCGGCTGGAATTCCTGACCGTCCCACACCGGCTCCATCTCCGCCCGCGACACGCCCAGGATGGCCACCTGCGGCGCGTAGACGATGGGCGTGAAACCCGTGCCGCCGATGCCGCCCAGGTTGGAGATGGTGAAGGTGCCGCCCTCCATGTCGGCGGGCGAGATCCGGCGCTCACGCGTCTTCGCTGCCGTTTCGTTGAGCTCGGTGGCCACCGTGGCGATGCCCTTGCGGTCAGCGTCGCGGATCACCGGCACCAGCAGGCCGCCCGGCGTGTCCACGGCCACGCCCACGTGCACGTACGTCTTGAGGACGAGCTCGTTGGCGGCGAGGTCCAGGCTGCTGTTGAGCTGAGGGAAGCGTCGCAGCGCCTCGGCCACCACGCGCACCAGGATGGCGGTCATGGTGAGCTTGTTCTCGGGCGCGGCCTTGCGGTTGAAGTCCTGGCGGAACGACTCCACTGCCGTGACGTCGGCCTTGTCGTCCTGGGTCACGCGGGGGGCCGTGGCCCAGGCGTAGGCCATGGCCTCGGCCGTGATCTTGCGGACCTGGGAGAGGGGCTCGCGCCGGATCTCGCCCCACTTCGCGAAATCGGGGAGCGGGCGCGAGGGCACACCGCCGCCGGCGGCGGTGGCGCCGCCTCCAGCCATGACGCTCTTGACGAAGGTCCGCACGTCCGCCTCGGAGATGCGACCGCCGGGGCCGGTGCCGCCGACGGCGTGGATGTCGACGCCCAGTTCCCGGGCGAATCGACGCACCACCGGCGACGCCGGGGCCACCTCGCCGGGCGGCGTGACCTCGGTGCGGGCGGGCGGCAGGGCTCCGGCCGCCGGCTCTGGTTCCGGCGCCGGGCTGGGGGGCTTCGGATCTGCAATGGGTTCGGCGGTCGCGGCCGGTATTGCGGCTTCCGGCACGGATTCTGGCGGGTCCGTCGGCTCGGATGCCGCGTTTGGCTCGTTGGGGTCGGGGGCCGCCGCCGCGCCCTCGGGCTCACCGGCCATGACCACCTGACCCACGTCCACCTCGTCGCCGTCGTCCACGAGTATCGCGGTGATGGTGCCGGTGAACGGCGACGGCAGGGCCACCACGGCCTTGTCGGTCTCCAGCTCGAGTAGCGTCTGGTCGGTCTCGACTCGGTCGCCCACCGCCACGCTCACGCCGATGACCTTGCCTTTAGTCACGCCATCGGAGACCTCGGGCACGCGGATCTCTTGCTTCATGTCGTCTCCTTCACGCCAGCGATCAGTCGACGTGGGGGTTCAGCTTGCCGGGGTCGATGTCCAGATCCTTGATGGCTTGCTGGGCCACCTTCATCTCCAGATCGCCGTCCCGGACCAGTTCGTGGAGCGCGGACTGTACGATGTACCGGTAGTCCACCTCGAAGAAGTCGCGCAGGCGGGCCCGGTCGTCGCTGCGGCCGAAACCGTCGGTTCCGAGCATGTGCAGGCGGCCGGGGATCCAGCGGGCCACCACGCCGGGCATGATCTTCATGTAATCGCTGGCCGCCACGAACACGCCCTTCTCCTGCTCGAGGACCGTCTCGATCCAGGGCTTGTCCTTGACGGTGGGGTCCAGCAGATGCCGACGCTCGGACTCCACCGCGTCGCGATACAGTTCCTTGTAGCTGGTGACCGACCACACGTCGGCCGCAACGCCGTACTTCTCGTGCAGCACTTCCTGGGCCTTGATGGCCTCGTTGAGGATGGCGCCCGAGCCCAGCAGGTGCGCGCGTTTCTTGGCCTTGGCACCCTTGAGCGGACTCTTGCGCAGGCGGTACATGCCGCGGAGGATGCCCTCGCGGGCCAGGGGATCACTGGGCAGCGGCGGCTGCTTGTAGACCTCGTTCATCACGGTCAGGTAGTAGATCCAGTTCTCGCCCTCGCAGTACATGCGCCGGATGCCGTCCTGGATGATCACACCCAGCTCGTAGGCGAAGGCCGGGTCGTAGGCCTTGACCGTGGACGGCGCCAGGGCCAGCACATGACTGTGACCGTCCTGGTGCTGCAGTCCTTCGCCGGCCAGGGTGGTGCGGCCGGAGGTGGCGCCAACCAGGAATCCCTTGGCCTGCATGTCGCAAGCCTGCCAGATGAGGTCGCCCACGCGCTGGAAGCCGAACATGCTGTAGAACGTGTAGAACGGGATCGTGCCCACGTGATTGTTGGCATAGGCGGTGCCGGCGGCGATGAAGCTGGCCATGGAGCCCGCCTCCGAGAGTCCTTCCTCGAGGATCGCGCCCGTTTTCTTCTCGTTGTAGAAGAGCAGATTGCCCTTGTCGACCGGTTCGTAGAGCTGCCCCACGTGGCTGTAGATGCCCGCCTGACGGAACAGCGATTCCATGCCGAAGGTCCGCGCCTCGTCGGGCACGATGGGCACGATGTTCTTGCCGATCTCCGGATCCTTGATGAGCCGCGAAAGCAGGTGGACGTAGCTCATGGTCGTGGCGACCTCGCGGTCACCGCTGCCGTCGTAGAGGTCCTGGAACATGGCGTCGGTCTCGCACGCCTGCGGCTTGATCTCCACGCGACGTTGCGGCAGCCCGCCGCCCAGGTCGCCGCGCCGCTTGCGCAGGTACTGCATCTCGGGGCTGTCGTCGTCGGGGCGGTAGAAGGGCGTCTCGTCCAGGTCCTCGTCGGAGACCGGAATACCGAAGCGGGTGCGGAACTCGCGCAGCTCGTCGTGATTCAGCTTCTTCTGGCTGTGGGTGACGTTGCGTCCCTCACCGGATTCGCCGAGGCCGTAACCCTTGATGGTCTGGGCCAGGACCACCGTGGGCTGGGGCCTGCCGTGGCCCACGGCTTCCTTGTAGGCAGCGTAGACCTTCTCCGGATCGTGGCCGCCGCGGGCCAGCTTGCGGATCTGCTCGTCGCTATAGTCCTTCACCAGTTCGAGCAGCTCGGGGTACTTGCCGAAGAAGTGCTGTCGGATGTAGGCCCCGTCGCTCACCACGTAGCGCTGCATCTCGCCGTCGAGGATCTCTTCCATGCGCTGGTGCAACAGGCCGGTCTCGTCGCGTTCGAGGAGGTCGTCCCACTCGCTGCCCCAGATCACCTTGATCACATGCCAGCCGGCGCCGCGGAACGTGGCCTCCAGTTCCTGGATGATCTTGCCGTTGCCGCGGACCGGTCCGTCGAGGCGCTGCAGGTTGCAGTTGACCACGAAGACGAGGTTGCCCAGCTGCTCCCGCGAGGCCAGGGTGATGGCGCCGAGGCTTTCCGGCTCGTCCATCTCGCCGTCGCCGAGCAGGGCCCAGACCTTGCGGCCGGATCGCTTGCGCAGGCCGCGGTCCACCAGGTAGTGGTTGAACCTCGCCATGTAGATGGCCGACAGCGCCGTCAGGCCCATGCTCACGGTGGGGAATTCCCAGAAGTCGGGCATGAGGAATGGGTGGGGGTAGCTGGAGAGGCCGCCCTCGGGGTCGAGTTCGCGCCGGAATCGCCGCAGGTTGCCTTCGTCGAGGCGGCCCTCCAGGTAGGCGCGCGCATACACGCCCGGCGAGGCGTGACCCTGGAAGAAGACCATGTCGCCGAGGCACTCGTGGTCCGGTCCGCGCCAGAAGTGGTTGAAGCCCACTTCCCACAGGTTGGCCGCCGAGGCGAACGTGGAGATGTGGCCGCCGATGCCCGGGCTCTCGCGGTTTGCGCGAACCACCATGGCCATGGCGTTCCAGCGCACGATGCTCTTGATGCGTCGCTCGATCTCGCGGTTGCCCGGGAAGACCGGCTGCTGGCCGCGGGGGATCGTGTTGATATAGGGCGTGTTCGCCGTGAACGGGATGCTGACGCCGTGCTCCTGGGCACGGGTCTGCAGCAGGCGCAGGAGCTCGCGTACGCGGTCGGGGCCGTGTTCGTTGAGCACGTAATCGAGGCTCTCGCGCCACTCGCGGTCCTCGACCTGACGCAGTTCGTCCCGGGACGGATTCTCGGCCACGGAGGGCCTCCCTTCGGGGATCCAGCTGGTTCTGGGCGATCCATCGGCACATACCACAGATAAGGCCGTTCACGAGACCGTCAACGGCCAGTATTCCGGGGACTCGGCCATTGGCCGTGGTCTGGCGGTTTGGTATCATCACACAGCTGTTCTTGCCTGTCGATACAGTCGTTAGCGCCCCGCCGGAATCACGCAGCCGGGAGAGGACTTTGCCGAGCCGCCGCAAGACCCACCGTGGCAGGGATCTGCTTGCCACCAGTCTGGTGGTCCTCATCGGACTGCTGGCTGCGGCGATCCCCGCCGAGGGCGTGACGTTTTCCCAGGACTTCAACTCCGTGCGCTTGCCCAGGGTTACCGATCAGGTCTACCCGTATCCGGCCTGGTCGGTGCAGATCGACGGCCGGGTCTGGTACGACATCGGATTCACCAGCCAGGGGCCCGACAGTTCGGTGTGCCTCGTGGTCCGGGCGAGCATCATGGACCCGGGCATGACCGATGCTGCGGTCCGCGTGCGACTGGATCTGCGCGGTCCCGAGCCCGACCTGCGCTACCTGGTGGAGCAGGAAGCCGTCATGCAGTGGGACTGGTGGATCCGCGACAACCGCATGTCCGAGGCCGTCGGCGTGCGACTCATCTATCGTCGTGGCGACGAACTGGAGACTCGCGAGCACTGGAACACGCCGTTCTACACTCCCAGTGACGGCTTCGATCCGGTCCTCGTCTGGAACTGTCAACGCCTGGATCTGGACGACCTCCACACGCCATGCCTCGAGCCGGGGCAGGAGTGCGTCGAACTCGAGGCCCTGGAGATCGAACTGCGCGGGCCGGTGAGCCAGGAGGTGCGGCTGGACAATATCTACCTCGGTCCGCGGGTCGGCGTGGAAGACTGCGACCAGGCGCGCACGCCGGGATTCGTGATCATGAAGCTCCAGAGCTACAGTGCCGGCTTCACCGATCTCGATGCCGACGATGCGTGGGACGTGCTCATGCCGGGCTTCCTGGGGCGGCCTGCCGAGTTGTGGGCGGGACGCAACGAACTGCTCGTCGATTCCGCCGCCGACCACGGCATCGATCGCTATCTCGGCGACCTCTGTCTCTTCCTCGACGTGGACAACGACGGCGATCAGGACCTGGCCCTGGTGCGCGTGGAGTGTGCCGGACTGGAGATCCTCGAGAATCGCGGCCACGGGCGGTTCGCCGACGCCGCGCGCATCTACGCCACCCAGAACCTGCCCGTGAGCGTGAGCGCCATGACCGCCGGCGACGTCGATGGCGACGGCTGGCTCGACATCTACATCGCCGTCAACGGCGACGTGGACGTGCTCATGATGGGCGACGGCCGCGGCGGTTTCCGGCAAGCACCTCCGAGTGCGGCCGTGACCCTGAGCGAGCGCCTCGTGTCCAACGGCGTGGTCATCACCGACATCGACCACGACGGCGATCAGGATCTGCTGGTCTCGGGCGCGGGTCTCATGCGCAACGACGGCACCGGCTCGTTCACGTCCGAACCGCTGGACATCTCCCGCGATCGCCGCGCCATGATCGAGGGCGTCACCGTGGCCGACCTGGACGGAGACGGCGCCTGGGACCTCTACCTCGGCATCGACCAGGATTCCTGTCGCCGACCCTACTCCGGCCGCAACCTCCTGTTCTGGGGCGACGGTCACGGCAACTGGAGCCGCGACCGCCGCAGTCACACGCCTGTGGCCGACGCTGGACACTGCGAAGGCGTGGCGGCCGCCGACTTCGACAACGACGGTTTCCTCGACCTCTTCATCGGCAACCGCTCCGGACCGTCGCTCTGCATGCTGGGCACCGGCGGGGGCGAGTTCGTACCCGACCGCGGCGAGGTCTTCGGTTCCATGGAGATCACCGACCTTTACGGCCTCTGCGCCGTGGACCGAGACGGTGATGGTGACCAGGACATCTTCGTGGTCCGCAAGCACAGCGATCCGCTCTATCTCGAGAACCGCACGGAGCGCCGCACCTTCGTGGCGGCCCGTGTGCTGGGTGTAGATTCCAACTGGGATGCCGTCGGCGCCCGGGCCACGCTCACCCACCAGCACGCGACGGCCGACAGTTTCCTGGCCGTCCGCGAGGTCCGCGCCAGCAACGGATACCAGCTCGGCGGACCCAGGGAACTGCATTTCGGCGTGCCGGATGCGGGACCCTACCGTCTCGAGGTGGTCTTCCCCTCCGGCCTGACTGTGGTGCGCGAGAACTTGAATTCCGGCGATCGCGTGGTGGTGGTGGAGACCACGAGCGCACTAGCCGCGGCGTGGCATCGCTGGCGCCGGATCGATCTGCCGGCCTGGTCGGCGGCCCTCGCCCGCTGGCCGCTGCCGGCTCAGCATCTGATCCTGGCGCTGATGGCCCTGGCCCTGGCGCTGGCCTGGCTACCCACCCTGCGCCGCCTGCGGATGGGAATCCGCCGGCCGGCCTATCTGCCCGTTGCCCTCGCGGTTCTCGGCGTGCTGGCGCTGGCCGTGCGGCATCACGTGGGCTGGCATCAACTGGATGCCTGGGGGTTGGCCGTCTCGCTGCCCATCGGCGCAGTGGCCGGGGCCACCCTGCCGTCGGCGGTGCGGTACGTGCGCCGCCACCGTACACCCCTGGCCGTCTGGGATCGCCTCAACGAGGAATTCATCTCCTATACCCACACCGGCTGGTGCAAGAACCTCGAGACGCTCATTCGGCAGGGCGGCATGCTCTCCGGGGATCTCGCCCCTGACGATCGCCAGCAACTCGAGGAACGCTGGCTCGTGGCCCACGAGCATTTCTACCGCGCTGTGCTGCACAAGCTGGGGACCATTCCCGAGCTG
>PIVY01000037.1 GCA_003353795.1 bacterium | reverse complement strand
CGATTCCGCTCAGGCCGAAGAGGAGCAGCCCCATGCTGGCGGCGCGCGGCACGCCCTCCAGTACGGCACTGACCGCCCAGGCGACGCTGAAGAGGACCAGGAAGACACCGAACGTCATCCCGGACCACGCGATCCAGTCGAGGGTATTCTTACGGGAATAGGCCCACAGGCCGTAGGCCGATCCGGCGGCGAGAACGCCGACAAGGTACCAGGTGAAGCTCATCATCGAGGACTCCTCTCATACTCCAGCATATCGCCACCCGTTGCTCAGATGAAGACATCAATACTCGCATGGAATTAGTGGGGATAGGAAAAACAACCGCATAGACCACCCTCCCGACGTTACTGAACCCACTGGATTCTACCAGTGACGGTGGTATGAGTTCAAGGCCGGGAGCAGCGGATCATTGCGGACGGGTTTACTGGATAATAAATCGATAGGGCCCACAACCAGTGAAGAACAGTCTACGTGACCGTTGGGCGGAACAACTTTTCTGGCCTGAAAAACCCGCCCGGAGTAACTCTGGGCGGGTTTCTGTTGGGTTGGTCCTCCGACTACTTCCTAATCCTCTAATTCCACGTCCTCTTCGCCGGGGCTGCCCACGACCTCATAGAAGACATCGCCACCCTCCGTCTCTACCTCTTCGAAGAATACCGAGTCGAATTGGTAATACTTCTGGCCATCCTCCTCCAGCTCGGTGACGCCGTCAGGCAGCTTGTCGACCTGGGCGCCCTGATCGCGTCTCAACCCGGGCCTCGTCGCCGTCGTGATTGCCCGAACCAGCGTCGTGACCCCTGAGATGGCGCCAACCAGGCAGACCTCACCTCTCGGCCGACTCGCCCCGGCCCGGTTCGACTTCATCGTGTTCGCTGATCCCCCTCAGACCTCGTCCGACCACCCCGCCGTCTGATCCACCTCTGCCCACTCCTCGCCGCCGGCCGTCTGATCGAACTCGACCGCTCCCTGCGGCGGTCCTCGAGCCGGCAGCACCTCGGGCGGCTCCACATCCTCCCCGACATGCCGCAGGATCTTGACGATCACCTCCCGCTCCAGGATGAACGCCAGGATCCGCATCGGCCCGCCGCAGCGCGGGCACTGCAGCGGGCGGTTCTCATGGATCCGCGCCAGCAGCAGCGCCCAGCTGCGCGACGCCGGACGCCGGCGGGCTGCCTCACTACACAGCCCCATCGCTTCGCGCGCCGCCTCGATCTCTTGCAGCACCGTGCCGGCCGGACCCGCCGTCGCGATCACCGCCGGGCGCAGTCGGGCCGCCGGCGCCAGCACGCCGCAGTAACGGTGTCGATGTTTTCGCGGTGGGGTGAGCAGGTCGACCAGGCGGGCCAGGAACTCCAGCGGCTTGAGCAGGATCTCGGCGCGGCCGTCCATCAGCGGGCGGCGCAGGCGGTAGACCAGCGTGTCCGCATTGAGGCGGCCCAGGCGCCCCGACGCCAGCCGCGGCCGGGCGCAATAGCGTACCAGCCGTTCGAGCGCTTGGCGGTCCCAGTCCGCCACCCGCACCGACGCGTCTACCGACCAGCCGCCGCCGTGCTGCCAGCCGCGCATGTCGGCGGCCGCGGCCGCATCGAGATGGTCGTGGCGCACGAGCCAGCGCAGGCCGCGGTGGCGGAGCTGGTCGCGGACAGTGCGGACGGTGGTGTCGTCGAGATCGACGGCGGGGTGGAATACGGCCTTCTCCTGGTCATCCGGATCGGCGCTGAAGACGCCGTCGGTCACGATCACGTGGAAGTGCACGTGACTGTTGATCGAGTCGCCGAACCGATGCACGAACAGCACGGCCCCGAACCGCGAGTCCCGGGGCGCGTCCGGGCTCGCCCGGCGCAACGCCGTATCGGTCGCCCGCAGGAATACCCGCGCCAGGCCGTCGAGCGCCTCGGGCCGGTGCTTCAGGAACCAGCGCACCCGCTTGGGCACCGAGACGACCCACTGACGGTACGGCACCCTCGGCAGCACCGTATCGACGAGATGGGCGGCCGTCTCCACCATGCGGCGAGCACCGCAAGACGGGCAGAGGTCGCGGACCTTGTAGGAGAAGGCCACCAGGTACTCGTGCCGACAGGAGTCGCATCTTACCCTCCCGCATACGGTCTGTGGCGTGGAGGTCACCGCCGGCGTAGCGGGCGAGCCTTCATTCCGGTGCCTGCTCGAGCCACGATCTTCCGGCCCAACTGATTGCGGAATTTCACGTTCGAGAGTGCAGCCTACATCGCACTGCCGTAAAACACTTGTCGCGAATGAACTTCGGCGACACGATCCCTCCGTCACCATGCTCGGTCTCGAGGCCGGAACCATCGGCTGCGGGAGACGGGTGCCCATGATTGCGGCCCTGCAGAGGATGCAGCGAAAGGACCAACGATGAAGATCTGCCGCAAGTACATGGTCGTGATCATTCTGCTCGTCCTGGCCATGACTGCTTCTGCCGAGGCCAAGGACTGGGGACTTGGCGCCGGCGCCCTGGACGGCGATTTCGGGTTCCAGCTCCGCAAGGATTTCTGGCTCGGTGGCGACATCTCCCAGATCACCGGCCAGGCTTCGGTCTACTTCCAGAACCAGACCACGTTCCGGCTCGACGCCGATTACCACTTCATCATCAATCCCGGCGATCCCGGTCGCTTCTATCCGCTGGCCGGGCTCGACTTGGCGTTCAATTCCGACGCGATCAAATTCGGATTCAATCTCGGTGGCGGCTTCAATTTCAAGCTCACCGAGAGGAACGCCGCCTTCGTCGAGGCCAAGGTCATACTCGGTGGCTGGGATGGGTTCGCGATTAACGGCGGAATCTTCTTCTAGATCCGGCGGTCATGCTCGGCCTACGCTAGCAAATCAGGAGAATCCTGACCGGGAGGAACCATGAGCTTCCGAAGTACGATCCTCGCGGCCATCGTCGTCATGATTCGCTCTGAGAGCTTCGCCCTGCCGCTGGAGGGTGGTTGGCGTTTCCCGATCGCACTGGAACCTGCAGATTGACCGGAGGTCGAATCATGTCATGGAAACGAATGCCAATCCTTCTGTCCGTGATCCTGGTCCTGTCCGCTCTGGCGTCGTGTCAGGGTGAAGGCAAGCAGCAGCGGGCGACGGCAGTCGCCGGCGTCGACGACGGTTCGGTCCTGCCGTTCCCACCGCCCCCCATGGGCGGCGAGGTCGGCGACACGATGCAGGAGTCGGTCCACGAGTGGCGCGTCCCGCCGCGCCGGCTGCCCGAGGACGCTCCCAACATCCTGATCGTCATGCTGGACGACGCGGGATTCGGCCAGGCCGGCACCTTCGGGGGCGAGATCGCCACGCCCACGTTGACCCGCCTCGCGGAGACGGGCATCGCCTACAACGCCTTCCACACCACGGCCATGTGCTCACCCACGCGGGCGGCGCTGCTCACCGGGCGTAACCACCACCGTGTCGGGGCCGGCCAGATCGCCGAGTTCGCCAACGACTGGGACGGCTACACAGGCGTCATCCCGCGGTCCGCCGCGACGTTTCCCGAGGTTCTCGGCAACTACGGCTACGCCACGGCGGCGTTCGGTAAGTGGCACAACACGCCGGTCGACGCCCTGGCCAACGGTCCCTACGACCGCTTCCCCACCGGCCACGGCTTCGACTACTTCTACGGTTTCATCGCCGGCGAGTCTTCCCAGTGGGAGCCCGCCCTGTGGGAGAACACCAACCCGGTCTCCGCACCGCACCCGGAGAACTTCGAGGACTACCATCTGACCGAGGACATGTCCGACAAGGCCATCACCTGGATGCGTCGCCACCGGGCCCTGAATCCCGACCGCCCCTTCCTCGTCTACTGGACTCCGGGCGCCGTCCACGGTCCCCATCATGTCGCCAGCGAGTGGGCGGACAATTACAAGGGCAAGTTCAGCGACGGTTGGGACGCCTACCAGCAGCGCATTTTCGAACGCCAGCGCGAGATGGGCTGGATCCCGGCCGACGCCGAACTGTCGCCGCGACCCGAGGGCATCCCGGCCTGGAACGACATTCCAGCCGACGAGCGCGCCTTCCAGGAGCGCCTCATGGAGGTCTACGCGGGCTTCCTGGAGCATACCGACGTGCAGGTGGGCAAGCTGATCGACGAGCTCGAGACCCAGGGTATCCGCGACAACACGCTGGTCATGTACATCGTCTCCGACAACGGCGCCTCGGCCGAGGGCATGCAGGGAAGCGTTGCCGAGCTCAACGCCCAGAACGGAATCCCGACCACCGTCGCCGAGAACATCGCGGCCGCGAAGACCGTGGGCGGCCTAGCGGCGATCGGCGGGCCGCGCATGGACAACATGTACCACAGCGCCTGGGCCTGGGCCGGCGACAGCCCCTTCCGCTACACCAAGCTGATCGCCGGCGACTTCGGCGGCACGCGCACGCCCATGGTGATCTCGTGGCCGCAGCGGATCGAGCACGACGCCACGCCGCGCCAGCAGTTCCATCACGTCAATGACGTGGCGCCCACGCTCTACGAGATCCTCGGGATCCAACCACCGGAAGTGGTCGACGGTCACCGTCAGGATCCCATCGACGGCACGAGCTTCGCCTACACCTTCGACTCGGCGTCGGTGCCGGAGCAGAAGACTACCCAGTACTTCGAGATCATGGGAAGCCGCGGCATCTACCACGAAGGTTGGTACGCCGGCACCTTCGGCCCCAGGGCTCCGTGGAACGCCGACCTTTCCGGACTCGAAAGCTGGGACCCCCGGCAGGATCGCTGGGACCTCTTCGACACGCGAGAGGACTTCGCCTTGGCGCACGATCTCGCCGCCGAACATCCCGAGAAGCTGGCGGAGATGAAGGACCTGTTCATGCGCGAGGCGGTGGAGAACAAGGTGCTGCCCATCGGCGGCGGCCTCTTCTCGCCGCTGAATCCTCACCTGATGAAGCGGTCGTCGAACACGGAATGGACGCTCTACGCCGGCATGACCCGTATCCCCGAATCCCAGGCGCCCAACGTGCGTAGCGGGAACCTCCGGGCGGAGATTGAGATCGAGGCGCCCGCGAAGGCGAGCGGCGTGATCTTCGCCATGGGGGGCTACGCGGGCGGCGTGACCCTCTACGCGTATGAGGGCGAACTGCGCTACGAGTACAGCGCACTGCTGATCAAGCGCGACAAGATCATCGTCGGCAAGCTGCCGGCCGGCAAGGTGACCATCGAGTTCGAGATGCGGACGCCCATGGAGCGGGCGGCCCCGGCCGAGGTCGCCTTCTGGATCAATGGCGAGCCCGCCGCCACGGGCACCGTGCAGAGGACGATTCCGGTGAGCTTCACCGCCTCGGAGACCTTCGACGTGGGCCTGGATACCGCCAGCCCCGTGGCAGACGACTACTTCGACCAGGCGCCCTTCGCCTTCAACGGGACGATCGAGCGCCTGCACTTCGAGAATCTGGAGATCGAACAGTAGGCCGCGGCAGGCGTGCCGGAAGATCGATGAACCGAGCCAAGGAGATCAGGCCGTGAAGACATCCACGCTCGCGCTCGCGATCGTCCTCGTGGCGACCGGGATCTGCGCCCAGCCGTCCAGCCAGGATCTGGCTCAGCAGGCCGCGAACCCGATCGCCGACCTGATGAGCATCCCGCTGCAGAACAACACCGACTTCGGGCTGGGGCCGTACAATCGCACGTCGAACGTGCTCAATGTCCAGCCTGTCATTCCGTTCGCCGGCGGCAAGTGGGTCACGCGCACGATCATTCCCTTCGTCTGGATTCCGGACATCACGGCGGAGAGCGGCCTTATCTCGTCCGGCCTGTCCGACATCGCGTTCACGGCTTTCCGCGTACCCAGCACCGGCTCGACCACGTGGGGGGTCGGCCCATCCTGGAGTTTCCCACCGGGGGGGCTTCCCGCGGATCGGAGAAATGGAGCGCGGGCGTGTCGGGGGTTCTGCTCACCCGGCCCGGCAACTGGACACTGGGAATGCTCGCGAACAACGTCTGGTCGTATGCCGGCAACGACGACCGCGATTCGGTCAACAAGGGGGTGCTCCAGTACTTCATCGTCTACCAGCTTGGCGACGGGTGGTACCTCAACAGTGCGCCGATCGTGACGGTCGACTGGACGGCCTAATCAGGGCAGCCATGGAAGGTCCCGGTCGGCGCCGGCGGGGGCAAGCTGATGTTCTGGGGCAAGATGCCGGTCAACGTCCAGGCCCAGGCCTACAAATTCGTGGCGAGCCCGGACAACGGTCCGGATTGGCAGCTGTTCGACACACGCCAAGATTTTTCGCTGATGAACGATCTGGCCGACGAACAACCCGATAGACTCGACGAAATGAAAGAACTCTTCATGGAGGTCGCTAAGGAAAACAAGGTCCTGCCCATCGGTGGTGGGCTGCTCACGCCACTGAATCCTGAGGTCATGAAGCGGAGTTCGAACACCCAGTGGACACTCTTCGATGGCATGACGCGCATCCCCGAGAGCCAGGCGCCGAACGTGCGCAACGGCAACATCCGAGCGGAGATCGAGGTAGACGTACCGGAAAACGTCAATGGTGTGATCTTCGCCATGGGAGGCTACGCCGGCGGCGTGAGCCTCTACGCTCTCAATGGAGAGCTGTACTACGAGTACAGCGCGCTCTTGCTCAAACGCGACAAGGTCAAAGTCGGGAAGCTGCCGGCCGGCAACGTGACCATCGCGTTCGAGATGAAGACGCCACTGGAGCGGGCCGCACCCGCCGAGGTCACATTTTGGATCAACGGTGAAGAGGCGGCCAGCGGCCAGGTCCAGCGCACCGTACCGGGCACCTTCACGGCATCGGAGACCTTCGATGTTGGCTGCGACACGAACTCACCGGTCGCGAACGACTACTTCGACAAAGCTCCCTTTAGATTCGCGGGCACCCTGAATCGCCTCGATTTCAAGAACCTTCAAGAATAGCGACCTGCGTTCAAGCGCTCGCCGGATGATGATTGACGGTCGAGAATAGTTCTGGGGCATCAGAGCAGAACGCCATCTTCAATCGTTAGTGCCGACGAGAAGATGGAGCACCGCAATCGAGGAGATTGGAGATCATGAAGTTAGCCCAATCGTGCCCGATGAGATCGATCCTGCTCGTTGTCGTCACCGTGATGATCTCGGGCTGTGGATCGGTCGACCAGGATGATATCGCATTCGCCTATGACGAGGCAGAATTTCCGGGTGCCAAGCCCTAGACATCCGAGACACTCGACAATGATTCCAGGACCTGCGGATTTGCCATCCTGGGCGACCGGGGGGGCGGGGCGAACTCGCAGGGGACCTTCGAAGGGGCGACGGAGCAGCTCAACTGGTTGCAGCCTGATTCAGGACGATACCCTCCTCAATCCACATACCCCAACGACCGCAACTTTCGCACATCCTCCTCCGACAACTCCGGCCGCACCGTCAACGAATCCGGCAACGTCACCGCCTGCCGCCAGTCGTCGAGCGCACGGGCCAGCCTCGCCGCCATCTCGGGTTTTTCGGCGATGACGTTTCGCACCTCGCCAGGATCGGCACTCAGGTCATAGAGCTCGGTCGTCCCCTCATCGTCACCCACCAGATATTTCCATGATTGGTACCGGATCGCATGCTTCTCGCCCTCCACCCAGACGCCGAACTCCTCTTGAGGCTCGTAGGGAATGCGATAGAGGAACACCGGCAGCTCACGATCCAGAGGCTCGCCGGTCCCCAGACATCCGACCAGACTGCGTCCCTGCACCACGCCGGCCTCGAGCGGCAGCCCAAGGAAGTCGCCCAGCGTCGGCACCACATCGGCAATCGTCACCGGCGTCTCGAACACGCTGCCCGCCGCAATCCGCCCCGGCCAGCGCATCAGGAGCGGCACCCGCACCGCCTCTTCGTAGATATGAGCACCGTGATACTGGTATCCCCGTTGCCATAACCCTTCACCGTGATCGCCGGTAATGATGACGATCGTGTCTTCGGTCAGGCCCAGGCCATCCAGTGCGGCGCACAACCTGCGCATCTCATCATCGGTGAACGCGATCTCCCCATCGTAATTGCTGATCTCAGCCCGCTCGCGACTCGATTCGATACTCTGGTCCATGAACCGCCCCCGATACTTCCGCGGCGGCGTGTAGGGGTCGTGTGGATCGAAGTAGTGCACGAACAGGAAGAACGGCTGGTCCGGATCGCGCTCGGTCTCGAGCCATGCGACGGCGCGGTCGGTGGTCACGTTGCCACGACGGGCGAAGGCCCCCTCGACCTCCTGCCCTTCCCAGTCGTGCCAGTCCATGTTCGGCTGACCGCGCCCCAGGTCGTCGTCGTACATCTGGAATCCCTGACCCAGACCGAACTTCGCGTTCAGCACGAACGAGCTGAGCACGGCCGCCGTCTGATAGCCCGCCTCGCTCAGCAGCTCGGCCAGGGTTTCGTGCTGCTCGCCCAGCGTCACGGCGTTCTTGAGTACTCGGTGGGTGAGCGGCGATAGCGACGTGAACAGCGTCGCGTGCGAGGGCGCTGTGGCGGGCGCCGGCGCATAGACCTGATTGAACCGCGCGCCCTCGGCGGCGAATTCCTCGAGAAACGGCGTCGTGGGAAACCGGTATCCGTAGACCGAGAGATGATCGGCCCGGGTCGTGTCCATGGTGATCAACACGACGTTGGGTCGAGGCGCGGAATCGTCGCCCGAGCAACCGACCATCGCGAGGGTCAGGCAGAGAAGACCGAGAGTTCGCAGGGTCATGACGCCACACCTGGTTGGGGCGGAACCGATCAGCAGGAAGACACCAAGATAGCCGATTCGATGCCGCCGCAACGAACTACTGAACCAGCATCAACTTCTGACTGACCACGCCCTCGCTGGTGCGCAGCCGCGCCACATAGGTCCCGCTCGGCACCGCTTGTCCGGCCTCGTCGACGCCGGTCCAGTTCACCACGTGTTCTCCGGCCAGAAAGTCTCCGGACGCCACGGTCGTAATCCGTCGCCCGCTGACGTCATAGACAGCCAGCTCGCCACTCGCCGGCACATCGAGACTGAACGACAACGTCGTCACCGGATTGAACGGATTCGGATAGGCCGCCAACCGCACCAGTGGCACCGCCGGCGAAGGCGCTCCGGTCGTCGTACTCATCAGGCCCGCCACGTCGGCCAGCGTGCCGGCCGCCGCCCGCCCGATCTGCAGACCCAGCGGCGTCGTCGCGGCGATATTCGCGAACGTGTCGGTCGTCCGGTGGTAGTACGGGTAGTCGCTCCAGTCCTGGTCGATGGCCAGGAACGCCGCGATCCCCGCCTGCTGGAACGGCACGTGATCGCTGCCCCAGCTGTGGTACGTCTTCTCGTACGAGATGTCGGTGAGCGAGTTGACATTGTCGGCCATGGCCGTCATCAGCCATTCCCACTCCGTCTGGCCCTCGATGATCACGCCGTAGTTGTTGTCGTAGTAGGCCACCATGTCGGCGGTGATCGCAGCCACGATGGTGCGTCCCTCGGTCACCGCTTCGTCCACGAAATGCTGGCTGCCGCGCAGACCGATCTCCTCGGCGTCGAACAGCACGAACTGCACCGTGCGCTCGAACTGCTGCCCGACCGACACCCGCGCCAGCTCCATCACCAGGCTGGTGCCCGATCCGTTGTCCTCGGCGCCCGGCGCCAGGCTGCCCGCGCTCTCGGACGTGCTGTCGAAATGCCCGCCCACGACCACGATCTCGTCCGGCGTCTCCGAGCCCACGAGCGTCGCCACCACGTTGCGGCACGGATGCCCGCTGGCGGTGAACGCGTCCAGCTCCACGGTGTAGCCGTAGCCGGCCAGCTTGTCGGCCAGGTACTCGGTGACCTCGTCGTTGCCGGCGGTGTTGTAGTACCGCGTGCTCACCATGTGCGGACCGCCGTCGTGCCAGAAGGCCACGTCGCCGGTGATCTCGCGCAAGAGCTGGTCGAACGAATCCTGGTCGAGGGCGTCGACGTAGGCAGCCTTCTGCTCGGGGTCGACGATGGGCACGGCGATCTCGCTCTTGGCCGCATGGTCGGCCGGCGCCATCGTCGCGCGCTCGAGGTACTGGATGCTCAGAGCCGCGCCGAGGAATGCCTCGAGTCGCGTTGGCGGCACCTCCACCACCCATGTGGTCGCGCCGGTCAGGTGCACGTGCCCGAACGTGGCGGGATCCACCGAGGCGGCCGCCCGCCCGCGGTCCACCAGGTACCACTGGCCGTCGGCGAAGCGCGGGGCCAGTTCGCGGCCGCTGAGCCCGGGCTCGTCCAGCCCCCGGCGATCCACCACGAGCACGCCTTCGGGCAGCTCCCAGGTGAGCAGCGCCCGGCTGGCCCGATTCATGACGACCTGGTCGCGGGTGGCGTCCGGCAGGAAGTGGACTCCGGCGGCGGCCGAGGCGCAGATCAGGGCGGTGAGCACGGCGGCGAGCACGAGACGCTTGGTCATTTCGATCAATCCTCTGGTGGTGGCGTGGTCGGTGGTCGAGTGGGGCGAAGAATCGGTCGGGCTGGCGATGGGGCCATCCCGACCGTACAGGTGGGATTATAACACCGGAGGCGACCCGGGATCAAATCGACTCCCCGGGACCTTTGTCACGAACCGAGGACGGAAATAATGAGAATCTCGCCCATCGTCCTGATCCTGGCCGCGACGCCGCTGCTGGTCGGCATCGCCGCCGCCCAGGTTCCGGAGCCGCCCGCCCATCCGTCCGTGCAACTGCCCCCGGAACTGGCCCGCGTCCTGACCGACTACGAGGTCGCCTGGCAGGCCGGGGACGAGAAGGCCCTGGCGTCCTTGTTCGCCGAGGACGGCTTCGTCCTCTCCAGCGGCAAGCCGGCCGTCCGGGGCCGCGCGCAGATCGAGCAGCGCTACGTGGACAGCGGCGGACCGCTCGCCTTGCGCGCTCTGGCCTTCGCGACGGAGGATTCGTTGGGCTACATCATCGGCGCCTACGCGCGCGCTCCGGGCGATCCCGACGCCGGCAAATTCACGCTCACGCTACGCAAGTCGGACGACGGTCGCTGGTTGATCATGTCGGACATGGACAATGGCAACACGGGGCGGTAGTGGCCGGTGCGGCGCGCGCCACCGGTGGATTCTTCTGGCCCTGGCACTCACGACCGTTGGTGCCGTCCTGGCAATCGAACCGTCGTGCCCTGCCAAGTCCAACACCAACTGGCTCCGCCACTACCCCGAGGCCTGCGAACCGCTCCGCGCCGCCGCCCAGGACTGCACCCTCTGCCACGACACCATCACCGACCTCAACCCCTACGGCCTCGACCTCGCCGACGTCGCCAATCAGCCCTGGCTGATCGAGCACCTGGATTCGGACGAGGACGGTCGGACCAACCTGGAGGAGATCGAGGACTGCACCCTGCCCGGCGATCCCACGTCAGTGCCGGCGACGAGTACGACCTGGTCGAGGTTGAAGGCGCCCTGGCGGTGACCTTGGTCGGTTGCCGACGCGAGTGGGCAGATCGCGGCCAGGACCAGGGCGGCGAGGATGGAGCGACCGCGCCTTGATGCCGCTAGAATGGGGAACCTGACTCGCGGACCAGGCCGCGCGCGAACAACGATCCGGAAGGAGGACGCTCATGGAATCCAAAGATCTCAGGTATCCGGTGGGTGAGTTCGAGATGCCGGAGGTGGTGTCGCCGGTCGATGTCGCCACCTGGATCGACGAGATCGCCGCTCTTCCCGCGGCGCTTCGCGAGGTCGTCGCCCCCCTGTCCGATGCACAGCTCGAGGTGCCTTATCGGCCCGATGGTTGGTGCACGAGACAAGTCGTCCATCACCTGGTCGACAGCCACATGAACAGTCTCATCCGGTTCAAGCTGGCGCTCACGGAGGACCGTCCGACCATCAAGACATATCGCGAGGATCGCTGGGCGGAGCTTCCGGACTTCGTCGAGATTCCGGTCGCGTCGTCGCTGCTCTTTCTCGAGGCGCTTCATCAGCGCTGGGTCTGTCTCCTGCGGACCCTGGGCGAAGCCGAACTGATGAAAGAGTTCGTGCACCCGGAGATCGGCGTCGTGCGGGTCGACCAGATCATCGGTCTCTACGCATGGCATGGCCGCCACCACCTGGCCCACGTCACGCGCCTGATCGAGCGCGAGGGCTGGTCGTCCTGACGACCGCCGCCGCCGACTGCTCGCCACCGCTTCCGCGGTTGTGATTCCGACCATTTTCGCCCATCATTTCCGGCATCGTCCGCCCTCGCCCCCTGCCCGGAGACGACCATGAACTTCTTCCAGGAACTGCGCCAGCGCCGCGTCTTCCGGATCACCCTCTCCTACCTCGTCGGTTCCTGGGGACTCCTGCAGTTCCTCGCCTTCCTCGAGAACCGCATGACCGTCTCCCCGCACCTCGTCAACCTCGCGGGCCTCTCGCTGCTGCTCCTGCTGCCGGCGGTGATTACCCTCGCCTGGGTCCACGGTCGACCCGGCAAGGACACCTGGGGCCGCACGCCCAAGGTGGTGGTCTCGGCCAACGTCGTCGCCGTGGTCCTCCTCGTCGGCTTCCTCTTCAGCGGTCGCGACCTCGGCGGCGTCACCCGCACCATCGCCGTGGAGGACGAGAACGGCGCCGTCACCGAGCGCGTGGTGCCCAAGAGCGAGTACCGGCGCCGCGTGCTGCTCTTCTATCCCGAGAACAGCGGACCCGACGAGGACGCCTGGGCCAGCGAGACCACGGCCTTACTCCTGAGCATGGACCTCAGCCAGGACGGATTCCTCGACGTAGCCCTGCCTCTGACCATGACCGGCGCCATGCTCGAGGCCGGCAGCCGCGACGGCCACGGCCTGCCGCGCGCCCTGCAGCGCAAGCTGGCGCGCGATGCGCACATCGCCTACTTCCTCACCGGTACCATCGTTCTCCAGGGTGACGGCCAGTGGCAGCTCGCCACCGAGCTCCACGAGAGCGAGTCCGGCAAGGTGGTCACCAGCCGCACCGACACCGCGGCCGACCTCTTCGCCCTCGTGGACCACGCCTCCCGTCAGCTCCGCGAGGACCTCGGCATCCCCGCCGCACACCTCGACGAGAATCCCGACCTGCCCATCGCCGAGCTATCGAGTGCCGATATCGAGGCGGTCAAGAGCCACGTGAACGGCGTGCTCGCGGTGACCCACCAGAACGACTGGGAAGGGGCGGCGCCGTACCTGGAGGACGCCGTCGCGAGGGATCCGCACTTCACCCTCGCCCAGTTCCTGCTCTTCGCCGTGCGCCAGACCCTGGGGGACCAGGAGGGCGCGTCGGTCGCCATCTCCGCGGCCATGGAAAACCTCTACCGCGTGCCCGAGCGGCTCGCCTTCATGATCAAGTCGCAATATTACTTCAACGAGAAGCAGGACGCGGACAAGGCCATGGCCGTGCTGGAGATGTGGAGCCAGATCTATCCCGACGACGTGGACGCCTACGAGCAGCAGGCCACCTACTATTTCATCCGACAGGACCTGCCGAGCGCCATCGCCGCCTACGAGAGGATCCTCGACATCGATCCGTCGCGGGTGCAGTTCCTCGACGACCTGGCCGACCTTCACACCCAGCTCGGCAATCATCCCGAGGCCGAGGCATGCCTCCAGCGCTACGTGGAGATCTTTCCCGGTCGGGCCGACGGCTACGAGGATCTTTCCGACTTCTACAGCATCACCGGTCGCCTCGACGAGGCCCGCGAGGCCCTGGAGAAGGCCCAGCTCCTGGAGCCCGAGAACCTCGATCTCGCCCTCAGCCTCATCGACCTGGACGTGAAGTTCGGCCGCTACGCCGAATCGGAGCGTGCCCTCGCCGACCTCATGGCGGGCGCCGACACCGACCGCGACCGCATCCGGGTCTGCGCGCGGCAGATGGAACTGGCGGGCCTGCGCGGTCGGCCGGACGTGGTCATCGATCGCCTCGAGGTCTTCTACGAGCGCCTCCTCGCGATCCAGAATCCCATGCAGGCCAACCTCGTCTACACCATGGCCTTGCCCGCGATCAGCATGGCCGGTCGGCCGGACGCGGCCCTGTCGCGGCTCGCCGAGGTCAAGACCCGCATCCCCGCTCCGTACGCCGACCTGGCGGGTGTGGGGGAGGCCTGGGTCCTCGTCGATCTCGGCCGACTGGCCGAGGCCCGGGCCGCGCTCGCCGCGGCGGTGGTCGTGGTGGAGGCCTACAAGTTCGAGACCTTCCGTTCCAGCATCGCGCTCATCGAGGGCATGATCGCCGAGGCCGAGGGCGACCTCGATACGGCGATCGCACGTTACCGGACGGCGGCCGAGACCGCGGTGCAGGTCAAGCCCATGTACAGCGTGCGGCTGGCCCGCACCCTGCGCCTGGCCGGCGAATCGGACGAGGCACGGACCGTGCTCGACGCCGCGGTGAAGGTGGAGCCCGCGCATCCCGAGTACCAGCTCGAGCTGGCGCAGCTGGCGTACGACAAGGGTGACCTCGCCCGGGCCCAGGAACACCTCACGGTGGCGCTGGCGGCGTGGGACGAGGCGGATCCGGAGTTCCGTCCGGCCCGGCAGGCGCGGGAGCTGAGCGCGCGGATCGCCACGCCGTAGCGGGCGCCCATCCGGCCGCGTCAATCGCGCAACCTCCAATCAGGATCTATTTTGTCCTGATAACCAGGAGGTCTCCGCAATGCCACGTCAACTCGCCCTGATCGTGCTCATGCTTGCCGTCGCCATCCCCGCCGCCGCCCTCAAGCCCATCGACGACTTCGAGGCCGGCCCCTTCTTCTTCCAGACCACCGGCGCCTACCAGGAGCACTTCGTGCCCGTCTTCCAGCACGCCGGCCACGTCTACACGTCGACCCGCAAGGTCGTGCTCGAGCCGGCCAGCGGCTCGGCCACCATCTCCGCCCAGCTCTCCCTCACCGGCGGCGACGACGCGGCCAACGTCACCTTCACCGGCGGCGGTCGCGTGCGCTTCGCCTACCACTGGGAGGTGCCGTACGACATTACCGAGGACGGCGCGTACGACCGCATCGAGGTGGCCTACAACGCGGTCACGCCCGGCGCCTACTTCTCGTTCGGCATCGGCAACGTCGGAACGTTCTGTGGCGTCGAGCGCTTTCCCGACGCTGGCCCCGGCGTCGTGTCATGGCCCATCGACTTCTGCAACCAGATCATCGATCCCACCCAGGCCATCGCCATGGTGCTCTACCTCAATGCCGGGGGCGGCGACGCCTCCTTCGAGGTCACCGACGTGCGATTCATGCGCTCGGGCGCCATCATCGCCGACATCACCCGCGACTTCCTCGCCACCCAGGTGCCGCCCATCCCCTCGTCGCCCCTGTCGTGGCGCGCCTTCGACCACGTGCTGCAACCGCTCTTCGGCACCGCCCTCGTGTTCGAGAGCGTATCCGACGGCGGCACGATCCCCGCACTCACGGCCGACCTGCAACAAGAGAGCTTTCATGGCGGCGACATCGTCCGCTCCACGGTCACCTGGCAGGAGCCCGGCGAGCCGAGCTTCGTCGAGTTCCTCATCAGCTTCGAGCTCACGCCCGCCGACGGCCTGACCCCCCAGATCGACTACCCGCCCGACCCCTTCATCGGCGCCACCGACTTCAGTGTCCTCCTCGGCGTCATGCTCTACGACGAGAACGGCATCTCCCACGGCACGTCCATGATCCGCCTCGTCGTCACCTGCAATCCTGCCCACGAATACGAGTTCGTCGACGTGCAGGCGGTGGTCACCGATTCCGGCGCGCGTTCCAACGACCGCCTCGAGGTCTCGTTCATCCTGGAGTCCGAGGGCGACTTCGATCCCGAAGAGCCGTTCTTCGACATGGTCTGGATGGCCGACTGGGAGGATCAGACGCTCACCGGCGTGGGCGACCCCGTCGTCATCGGGGGTGGCCCGCGCACCCTCGTGGCCGCGCCTAGCCTCACGTCGTCCTCGACCACATTGCGGGCATCGCGGCCCTTCGCCGCGGGCGAGACCATCGCAATCTACGACATCTCTGGCCGCCTCGTTCGGAAGCTCGCGCCGCCGGTAGGTGCCGGGGCCATGGTCTGGGATGGTCGCGACCGCAGCGGCAACCCGGCGGCGTCCGGCACGTACCTCGCGCGGTGGCAGGGTCGATCCGGGGCGGCCGCGGTGGCGCGGGTGGTGCGGGTGCGGTGAACCAGCGAGGTGCCCCCCGGGGGGAACGACACAACGGGAGATCCCATGCCGCACGTGAGCACCCAGATCACCCGATTGACCGTCGAGCGTCTCGAGGTTCGGATTCTGAATCGTATCATCCGGGATCCGATGGTCCGCCAGAAGATCCGTTCTGGTTTTCTTCCAGGGATATCAAGGCCTTGACATCCTCTTGATGGCGAGCGTCGGCAATTGCCTGCCGTCCCTCGCTCAATTTCTTCTGCAGCTTTACAAGAAGATCGGTCAGATCTTCCCGTGCAGCCTCGGGGTCTGCGGGCTTTAGTCTTTTAAACTCTCGTATACCCAAATTGTGCGCGGTGACGATTTCGTTCAGAAGCCTCTCGTAGGCACGAGTCGACTCGACGGCAGCGATGAGACGAGTATGATTACAAAACAAAGTGTCAACCGTCGCTGTCAGCGTGATGACCGGACCGACCCAGCGAGGCAGATCAGGAATCGCGTCGCTCCAGACAGTGATAACCAAGCCACCAACAATCGGTACTCCGCGAGCGATATAGAGTAATGCTCGGCGTCCGCGAGCGTCACGACGGCAACGATTCAGATCCCGCTTAGCGATGTCGATCTCGCCACTCAACTGTTTCTGGGCGAACTCAAATGACTCCACTGCATCTTTACTCATACTGGATCTTTCCGGCCGTGGAAGCGCTGCGCGGGTCGATTGCTAACCCTCTTGTACAGCTGCCGCCAGTACCCCGAGAGTAATTGTTTCGATATCTCCAGTTGCATCGCGGACGACGATCTCGAGAGAACCGCCGGGCCGATTTCCAAACCCCATAGAACTGGCGCAGAACGTCACGGAACCTCCCGACGCGACATCGAAAACACCACATTCAGGACATGGCTTGTAGTCAGGTGGAGGGGGATCCGTCACGAAACACTTGATCTCTACGCTCATTTCGGAGTCACCAAATACCGTGAGCTTCCGCTTTTCGCCCATTCTCATTTCCGATTTATCGACATTGATTCGATGTATCATATACGCTTCCTTCCTCTAATCGGTCGCCTTTCCTACCATTGATCCTGTGCTCATACATATAAGGGGCCACGATAGATTCTACCGCTAAAAATCAACGGAGATCAACGGTGGAGCGCCGCACTTACGGTGGAGTTCGCCGCCGCCCCGGATATGTAGAACGGATCCTCACGCGGCAGACGACTTCCTGCAGTATTCTGGTTTCCAAGACCGGCTTCGGGTTTCGTCGAATGTCGGATCAAGCTGCTGACCACGAAGGATCAAGCCATGAAAGTCTGCATCGTCGGGGCGTCCGGAAAGCTTGGCCAGTACATGGTGAGGCACGCCCTCGACCGTGGTCACGAGGTGGTGGGCGTGTGCCGCGAAAAGAGCGTCAACAAGCTCGACGAGTTTCGGGACAGAGTCGCCATCGTCTCCGGCGCCACCGACGACCGCGCCGTGATCCAGAAAGCCACCGCCGGCTGCGACGGTGTCCTCACCGTACTCGTTCCGTGGGGAGTGCACGGCTACTCATCGGGCACCGCCCAAGCGGTCCTCGACCTCGCCGAACCGGGCGCCCGCCTCGTCTTCTCCTGCGGCTGGCACATCACCCGCGACGGCCAGGATCGGTACTCGAAATCCTTCCTCTGGACCGTCGGCGCCGCATCCCGGATCGCGAGGCTCCTCCGGCTCGTGGACATCGACGACCAGGTGGAGGCCTGCCGCCGCATCTTCGCCAGCCAGACCCGCTGGACCGTCGTGCGCGGAAGCGATCTCGAGGAGGGCGAGAGCGAGGGCTTGCCGTCGTGGAGCCGCCACGTGGGCGACCCTGTCCTCGCCAGCAACAAGACGCGCCGCATCGACTTCGCCCTGTTCATGGTCGCGGCGCTGGAGAACGACGATCTCGTTCAGGAAGCGCCGGCCATCGTCAGTCGCCGATCGCCGTCGGCGCTGGCGCATTCCGCCGCCGCGACATCCAGCGATCACCGATAATTCGCCAGCGTCCACCCCAGCTGCCGCATCACCGACAACGAATCCCCGCCCTTCTCGAGTGCGTGCCGGACGTTGTCGCGCTCGCCCAACAGCGGCGTCAGGAATCCCAGATCCTCAGGTGCGTCCGGGACCACCGTGTTCACGTCCTCCCGTGTCATCGCCGGCAACAGGATCATGCGCGCCAGGAAATCCATCCGCCGGTAGTCCTCGCGGAACGACTGGAGCACCTCGAGCACCCGTCGCGATTCGGCGTCGCGGAACTGGCTCATGTTCGTGATCACCTTGTCGGTGCCCTCGTAGCAGCAACTGCGCAGGGCACTGAAAAGGGTCTTGCCCTTGTCGCTGTGCAGGATCAACTCGCGGTCGCGGCGCTCGCACTTGGTTCCCAGCAGCGCCGAGTAGGCGTAGGTCGCGATCTCCCGGATCTGGTTCGCCGCCAGCGCGATGTCCTTCCGGAACGCGCCGTCGATCTGGTAGACCAGCTCCAGGTGCCACTGGGTCCACAGGAGCCGCGGGTTGGACGGCTGCTTGGTGCGCACCGTGGCGAAGCTCTTGTGCAGGGTCCGCAGGTTGCTGTAGTAGCGGCTGCCCGAGTTGATCGACGCCAGGCCCGACGCATGCCGCACCGTATCGGCGCGCTCGTCGGCCTGGCACCAGCGTTCGTCGATCTGCAGGATCCACGGCGTCTCGGGTAGCCACGCCTCGTCCGGCTTCCAGAACTGGGCGACCACCTGGCCCAAGCTCTTCTGGTGGCCCATGTCCAGCAGGCTGTCCACGAACTTCTCCAGGATGCGCCGGGTCTCGTAGTCGTCGGCCACGTCGGCCAGTCCGTAGCGGTGTCGCACGGCCAGGCCGATGGGTTCGGGATTGGCGCACAGCACGAACAGCAGCGGCACGCCCGTCATGGCGAAGAACACGCGCAGTTGCTTGATCACCGCGAAGGCCTCGTCGGGGTCGCAGCGGTCGAGTTCGTCCACCAGCACCACCACCGGTCGCGATCCCGGCGGCAGCACCTCGCGCAGCAGATCCTGGGCCTTGTCGACGCGTGTGTAGTACTCGGTCAGCAACGCTTCCGAGTCGTCTTCGATGTCCTTGTATGCCTTCCAGATCTTCTTCAGGTGCGGCACGGGATCGATGCCCGTCATGGCCCTGATCCCCTTGCCCGCGGCGTCGGCGTACTGGGCGCCCAGGGACAGCATGAGCCGCACCAGCTTCTCGCGCAGTTCGGGCTCCTCGACGGTGCGGTGCTGGAGCACGCGGTACATCAAGGCGGGCACGATCTCCGTGAAGCCCGCGTACTTCCAGGCGTTGAAGTAGATGAGGTGGATTTCGTCGCCGAACTGCCGCTGCAGCTTCTGCGCCAGCAGGGCCAGGAACGTGGTCTTGCCCGTGCCCCACGACCCGAACAGACCGATGGTGTGGGGCAGGCTCTTCTGCGGCTCGTCCAGCAGGTCGGCGATGGTGCGCACGGTGATGTCGATGCGTCCGGCGTGGAGGTTCGGGACTCCGGCCGGCAGGGTGAAGTGGTCGAGAAGTCGCTGGAGATCCGGATCCGGGGCGGCGGGCATCGGAGAGCTCCTGCGTTGGAGGGCGAGGAGGCCCGGCGCGGTGCGGTCGGGCCGATAGCGGACCGACTCTATCACATTTCACTACGCTTCAGCACGAATTCAGGGCAGCCGTCCTCGCGCCGATTTGACACCGGTGCGACCCCTGAGTAACCCTCTTGTATGTCGAATCCAGGAATCAAACATCTCACCACCATGGTCGTCTGGCTGCTCCTGGTTGGCGCGACCGAGGCGCCGAGCCAGTCGAGCACCGCCCCCGACATGCTCATCATCACCGCCTCGACCGGGGACGAGATGCAGCGGTTCAAGGCGCGTGACAAGTTCGCCGAGGACCTCGAAACCGGTTATCCCGGCATGCCCAACAGCGGGATCGCGCGCAAGCTGGATCGCGCCATGAACGCGTCGCTCGATATCCTCATGTCCGTGGCGAAGGAGAAACGGAGCCGGTCGGTGGTGCTGGACCGCATCCGTGGTTTCCTCGTGACGACCCGCACTCTGGGTCTGGGCGACGCGGAGAACGACCGGATCGTCTGGTGCTATGGGCGGGCGTGCGAGATCCTGGGTATCGCCATCGACCTCGGCGAGCTCGACGCGTGGCTCCACGGAACGGCTTCGCCGCGATAAAAAAATGGCTCCGGCCGTCGCCGGAGCCCTGTCGACGCGGCGGTTCAGTTCACGATCTCGATCAGCACGTTGGCGCGGAATCGGAAGTCCGATGACTCGATCAAGAACGAATGGTGTCCTCCGTTCTCCAGCAGTCGCGCGCCCGGAATCTCCAGCTCGCCGTAGCCGTTTTCCGACGACCCGAACGGACCGTCCCAGTCGCGTGCCCAGCCGTCGAGAACGAGCCGCGAGATGTTGAAATCGTACTCGTTGTTGTTGAACACGATGTCCAGGGAGTTGGGGGGCGTGGTGGTCCAGGTGTCGCCGGCATCCATGTCGTGCTCGCCGCTCGTGGACCAGTAGTAGACGATGGATTCCTCCACGATGGGGCTGCCCGATTCGTTCTCCGTCAACCTGTTGTACGCGCTGGCTCGAATCCGGAAACGATCCATGTCCACCGTGTTGAACGCGCCCTCGTCGTCGGCCATCTCGCAGTAGAAGTCGATCGCGGTCACGCGCACACGCGGATACATGTTGATCGGTCGGACCAGCGTGTACTGGGACGTGAGGGTGATGAGGGCCAGCGAGTTGTCGACGAGGTTGCGGAAGCGGTACACCAGGGGCACGCCGGGCGACTGGGGCGTGAACTCGCTGCTGGCTTCGACCACGTTCATGAATCCGTCGAGGCCGGTCTCCAGGTCCTGCAGACCGGCGGCCGAGCCGCCGTACACCACGATGGAGATGGACGATTGCTCGAGGATCTCCTCGGCCGTGTACTCGCTGGTGACCGAGGCGTCGAGGATTCCGTCGTAGGCGTAGTCCATGGCCAGGCTCATCTCGGTCGCCGTGAAGCTGGTCTCGATGCACATGACCGCCAGCACGCCGTAGCTCACGCTGGAGACGTACATGGGGCAGCAATTGGGCGGGAACGCGGCGGCGATGTCGTCGGCGGTCTGGCCGGGAGCCAGGACGGCGCCCGGCGTGGTGGGCGTGTCCATGTCGATGGTGAAGTAGATCTGCATGTACTTCGCCATGATCTTGTTGGTGGTGGAGTTCTCGCTCCAGTCGAAGGCCGTCGAGAACGTGGATCCCGCGTACGACAGATCGGCGCCCACGAACAGGTTCATGTGCGATTCGCTGTAGACCTGCTGGTAGTTGAACTCCACGCGGGCCGGCACGTGGGTGTTCTCGCCCACGGCGGTGTCGAGCAGGTCGGAGATGCCCTGGCGCACCGAGGATAGGGCCGGTTGCTCCACCTCGATGGACAGGTCGTCGCCGCCGCTGGAGCTCTCGAGCGAGGCCGAGATGGTGATGGGTGCGCGCTCGATCATGATGGGTACGTACACGAAGTTGTGAGCCTGGTCGCCGCGGATCAGGGCGCCCGGCCAGATGACGTCGTCGTTGAGGCCCAGGTAGGCGATGCTCTCGATGTTGTCGACCACGTCGTGGGTTTCGTAGACGTACCTGTAGTCGCCCTCGATCTCCTCGGTGATGTCGGAGATGGAGTCGTCGGCGTCGGCCAGGGGCTCGACCTTGCCAGCCTCGGCAAGGATCCGATTGACCTCGTCGCCGGTGACGTCGCCCGGCCCGGTCGGACCGTCGTCGTTCGAGCAGCCGAAGGCCACGATCAACACGAATACCAGCAGAGGTCGAAATAGGTTCTTCATGGCCGCGATCTCCTTCTACCAGGTGGACCGTGAGGGTGGGCGACACGGTCTCGGGGCGATGGGTCGAAGAATCCGCCAGATCCAGTTGTCTTGCTGCAGGTGCACGCAGGCGTGGGGTCGACTCTACGGCATGTGGGATATTTTGACAACAGCCATGCAGTATCAATGGTTGTGCCGCCGAAGATGTGTCCAGGAAGGGAGAGGGGGATATCCCCTCAGGCGGTTGATCTATGGTCACCCTATGGGCACATATCGTGAGCAAAATCCATCGAATCCTGGCCCGGACACATTTTCAAGGGCACTGCCTAAAGGTTTCGCCGATTGCCACGCGTGCGATCCGACGCTATCGCTCTAGTATCTCGAACCAAGGGGGAAACCCATGCCGGATATCCGAAAAAATCCCATCAACGAGGTCGCCTGGAAGGCTTCTCACAACTCGTATGACCGCGACGGTCACTCCCTCGCCGCCCAGCTCAGCCACGATCCTGCCGAGCCTCATCAGCACGGTTGCCGAGGGCTCGAGCTCGACATCCATCAGGCCGACGGCACTCGCGAGTTCTGGGTCGCCCACACCTGGCCCGGCGATGCCGCTCACCGCATCCCGTTCTCCAAGCACCTCGACGACCTCGCCGCCTGGTCGGCCGGTGTCGCCCACGCCCACGACCCCGTCACCATCACCGTCGATCTCAAGAAGATCCGCGGCAAAGACGGGTCCTGGATCACCATCCTCGACGACTACTTACGAGCTCATTTCGACGAGGACCGCATCTTCAAGCCGGGCCATTTCGCCGGCCACGGCGCCACCCTGGTGGCGGCGGTCAATGCGCTGGGCTGGCCCACCGTCGAGGAGTTGCAGGGCAAGTTCCTGTTCGTCCTCTCGGGGACCGAGAAGCGCAAGAAGGAGTATGCCGCGCAGGCGTTCCAGCGGGTCTGCTTCGCCGATCGCAAGATCGCCTGGACCAGCGTGCCGCCCTCGGCCTCGGTCGGTAACCGCGTCTTCCTCAACTTCGCGCTGAAGTCTCTCAGCT
Source organism: bacterium (assembly GCA_003353795.1). GTDB lineage: Bacteria > Krumholzibacteriota > Krumholzibacteriia > LZORAL124-64-63 > LZORAL124-64-63 > Glo-17. Next base: position 10,554 of record PIVY01000037.1, on the reverse strand, counting down.
GGCTGGACGACGTGGACGACGGCACCGGCGGGATCGGCGATGCCGACGACATGTTCGACCACATCGTCAACCGCACCCGGTACATCACGCGCGGCTACGGTCTGAACAAGCAGAACATCTGGAAGAGCGCCAACCAGCTGGGAGTGAACATCTGCGCCACCAACGAAACGGCCGGGAAGAAGTGGGCCAAGGTGGGAGTGGAGCCGTTCGCGCCGCGGAAATTCCGTGGGCTGGGGTAGCGGCGTCGTGATCAGGGCCGGGAGCGGCGACGAATGCCGCTCAACTTGGTCGCGCCCCGGCCGATCATCTGAATAGCCGCAATCAATAGCTGCACGCGTTTGCCAGCCCGGCAAGGAGACCGTCATGTCCGAGTTTCTGAATATCGCCCAGCAGTACCTCGAGTCCGACGAGTGGCCCTACGAGCGCGATGACGAGAAGGGTCTCCTCAAGACCGGCGTCAGCAGCGACGGCCAGACCTACCGGGTCTTCATCGACGCGCAGGACCAGAGCGACCAGTTCATCTGCTACGTCTATGGCCCCACCAACGTGCCCGAGGAGAAGCGGCGCGCCGCGGCCGAGTATCTCTGCCGCGCCAACTACGGACTGCGCATCGGCAACTTCGAGATCGACATGAGCGACGGCGAGGTCCGCTACAAGACCTCCATCGATGTCGAGGGCGCGGACCTGTGCGTCACCATGGTCAAGAACCTGCTGAACGTGGGCGCGGCCATGATGATGCGCTACTACCCCGGCCTCCTGAAGCTGGTGTACGGCGATGCGGAGCCGGCCGCGGTCATCCAGGAGATCGAGGCGGGCTGACCGCCGGCGAACGCGCTACCGGCAATCCAACCTCGCGCGACTCGAACGGCCGGAGAACGTCGCGTCCATTCGCCGCGTTACCGGCGCCGATGCCGCGCCCGCCCATCGTGATTATCGTGGATTGAGTAGCTCCAGTATCGCCACTCAACCCGCGAGGTCACCGCCATGTCCACCTCCCAGACCATCCTCGTCACCGGCACCAGCAGCGGGTTCGGCAAGCTGATCACGCGCACGCTGGCCGGCCGCGGCCATACCGTGGTGGCCACCATGCGCGATCCCGAGGGCCGCAACGCCGCCACCGCCGCCGAGCTCAACAATCTCGGCGAGAACGTCCACATCCTCGAGCTCGACGTCACCAGCGACGATTCGGTGACCAACGCCGTCAACGCGGCCGAGACCATCACCGGCGGCATCGACGGGATCGTGAACAACGCGGGCATAGGAGCCGGCGGTCACGCCGAGGCCTTCACCGCCGAGCAACTCACCGCCATCCTCGACATCAACGTCGTCGGCGTGCAGCGCGTCACGCGGGCCGCCTTGCCGGCCATGCGCAGTCGCGGTCGCGGCATCGTGGTGACCATCTCCAGCATCATGGGCCGCATCGTCATTCCCTGGTCGGCGCCCTACACCGCCACCAAGTGGGCGGTCGAGGGCCTCATGGAGAGCTACCGTCACGAACTGACCGGCACCGGCGTCGACGTGGTCGTCATCGAGCCCGGCGGCTTCGACACCGGCATCGGCACCCGCATGCTCGCCCCCGCCGACACCGACCGGGCCGCCACCTACGGCGACCTGGCCGACGCTCCCACCCAGCTCTGGTCGGGATTCATGGAGGCCCTCAGCGCCGGCGGACCGGATCCGCAGATCGTGGCCGACGCCGTGGCCGACGCCGTGGATGCGCCGGCCGGCGGTCGCCCGTTCCGCACGGTGGTCGACCCGTTCATGGGTGGCGGAGGTGCCACGACGGTCAACCAGACCAGCGATGCGGTGCAGACGGCGCTCATGAAATCGCTGAGTGGCGACGCCGACGCAGCACAGGGTTGAACCGGGAGGACATCGTGAACACTCGCCCACTCATCATTGCCGTGGTCCTGATGGCCGCGGCGACCGCCGCGGTGGCCGCCGATCCCGACGCCACGCTCCGCACGGCCCTCGCCGACCTGGATCCCGTGCTCGCCACCGGCCGCCTCGCCGATCGCGCCGTGCCCGTGGCCGGCCTGCACCGCTTCGACGGCAGCCCGGAGGCGCCGGCCGCCGACGCGGTCACCTGGCGCCAGATCCTCCACGAGCTGCGCCTGGCCTCGTCCACACCGCCGCCGTGGCCCACCGGCGCTGCGTTGCGCGCCATGGCCGACGCACAACAGTCCCACGATCTCGTTCCCCTCGCCTTCCTCGACCTGGCCTACGAGTCGCTGCGCCCGGACGTCCTCGCGGCCGGCCACCTCCGGCCCGACGGCGACCGCCTCGCTCCCGATCCCACGGCCACGGCCGCCGACCTCGTGGACCGCCGCCGCGTCACGGCCGCCGCCGCGCTCACTCGCGGCATCCACGGCGGCGAGCACACCAGCTTCGTCCTGCCGTCCGACCTCCTGGTCGCCGAAGAACCGCTCACCTTGAGCATCGACCTCGCCGACGGCGCCGGCTTCCGTCCCGTCCGCCCCGACGCACCCATCGTCGCCCACTACCACGCCACCGGACCCCGGCAGATTCGCGTGCGCGCCGAGACCACGACGGGCGAGGTCCGTCACGCCCGCTTCGACGTCGACGTGGTCACCCTCGTGGTCCCCGACCCGAGCGCCGTCTGGCCTCTCACGGCGAGCATTTCCCATGGCGGCGCCGCGGCCAGCGGCGAGGCCTTCGTCTACCTGGCCGACGGTCACGCCGCGGTCACCGATCCGGTCATCGTGGTGGAGGGCTTCGACCTCGACAACTCCCTCAACTGGCCCGAGCTATACGATCTGCTCAATCAGGAGAACCTCATCGAGGACCTGCGCGCCGCCGGCCGCGACGCCATCGTCCTGAACTTCGCCGAGGCCACCGACCCGATCCAGCGCAACGCCTACCTCCTGGTGGAACTGCTGCAAACCGTCGACGCCCAGCTTCCGCCCGGGGCCAGCTACCCCATCGTGGGCGCCAGCATGGGCGGCCTGGTCACCCGCTACGCCCTCACCTGGCTCGAGCACTCGGGCGCCGGCCACCAGTGCGAAACCTTCCTCTCCTTCGACGTGCCCCACGTCGGCGCCGACATTCCCCTCGGCATGCAGACCTGGCTCGACTTCTTCCAGGGCGAATCCGACGAAGCGGCCTACAATCTCAGCCGCCTCAACACCACGGCCGCGCGCCAGATGCTCCTCTACCACCACACCGCCCTCAGCGGCACCACGGCCGCGCCGTCGCCGGACCGCACCGCATTCCTGGCCGACCTCGCGGCCATCGGCGACTGGCCCGCGCAGCCCCGCCTCGTGGCCGCCGTCAACGGCAATGGACTCGGCGGCAGTCAGGGATTCGCCGCCGGCGCCCAGGTCATCCTGTGGGAATACGGCAGCGTACTCGTGGACATCAACGGCAATGTGTGGGCCGTGCCCGACGGCGGGACCCAGATAATCTTCCACGGCCTCATCGACCTCATCTGGCCTCTGCCCGACACCGAGCGCTACGTCACAGTGAGCGGCACCCTGCCCTGGGACGGCGCGCCCGGCGGTTACCGCACCACCTTCGCCGACCTCGACGCCACCGAGGTGCCCTACGGCGATCTTCACGCCCTGCACCCCAACCACGCCTTCATCCCCACAGTGAGCGCCCTGGGCCTGGTGGGCGCCTCGCCGTTCATGGACCTGCAGGCCGAACCAGACCTGCTCGGTCTGACGCCCTTCGAGTCCATCTTCGTTCCCGCGGCCAACGAGCCCCACGTCACCGTCACCGCCTTGAGCCACGACTGGATCATCGACGAGCTCCTCGGCGTCACCGCGGTCGGCGACCCGACCGCAACGCTCATGGCCACGCTTCGTCTGCACGGCGCCGCGCCCAACCCGTTCAACCCGCGCACCGAGATCGCCTTCGCGTTGCCCGGGTCCGGTCCCGCCCGACTCTGGATCAGCGACGCCCGCGGTCGTCGGGTGCGCACCCTCGTGTCGGCCGACCTTCCCGCCGGCGAGCACAGGGCAATCTGGAATGGTCGCGACGACACGGGTCGCGCAGTGGCCACCGGGGTCTACCTGGCGGTGGTGGAACAGGCCGGCGGAAGGGTGGCGCGGCGGCTGACGCTGGTGCGGTGATTTGGGGGCATGGTTGGGCGCTGCCGATGTGTGGTAGAATTATCGCTGGCCGCGACTCCCGCCCGCTGATCCGCGAAAGGCGCACCATGCTCGACACCGTCCGCCAGCGCGTCGCCTGCGCTGTTCTCCTCGTGCTCCTCGCCGGCCTGTCCGTGTCGGCTCAGGCCCAGGACCCCCGCTACTGGCGTCTCGACGACATCATCGCCCAGTTCGATGCCTGGGAGCTCGCGTATCCCGACATCTTCCACCAGACCACCCTCGGCACCAGCGGCCAGGGCGAGCCCATCCTCCTGGCCTGCATCAGCGACAACGCGTCGGTGCGCGAACCCGAGCCGGCAATCTTCTTCCATGCCGCCCAGCACGCCAACGAGGTCAACGGCACCACCGCGGTCATGGCCCAGATGGCCGCTCTTCTCGAGGGCTACGGAAGCGATCCGGCCTTCACCGCCCGCGTCGACGGTCTCGAGATCTGGTTCGCGCCCGTCCGCAATCCCGACGGCCACCGCTACGTGTTCGGAGACAACCCCAGCGCCGACGACTGGCGCAAGACCCTCCGCGACAACAACGACAACCAGCAGGTCGACTTCCCCGACGACGGCGTCGACTCCAACCGCAACTGGGACTGGCGCTGGCTCGAATCCAACGAAGCCAACCCCAGCTCGCAGAAGTACAAGGGACCCTACCCGTGGTCCGAGCCCGAGGTGGTGGCTGCCCGCGACTTCATCGTGCGGGAGAAGCCGGTGATCGTGGTGGACTACCACTCGCCGGTGACCATTGGCTGGAGCAACTACGTGTTCTATCCGTTCCAGCGGCAGAACGGTGGCCAGACGCCCGACTGGGACGTATGCCGCGACATCGCCCAGGAATGGGCGTCGGAAACCCGGACCGTGGGCGGCAACCCGTTCAGCACCATCTACGCCTACGACACACTGCCCAAGGAACAGTGCTGGGTCTACGGCAACACCGGCATCCTGGCCTACCTCATGGAGATCGGCGACCACTGCTGGTACACGGGCGCATCGGTCGACACCATCGGGATCCGCGTGGCGAGGGGCGGCAGCTACCTGCTCGACCGCGCCCTCGACGGGCCCGGCATCTCGGGCACCGTCACCAGCGCCATCACCGGTCTGCCGCTCATCGCCGAGGTGCGGATCCTCGAGATGCACGACGACGCCATCGGCCCACGCTACACCGATCAGGATAACGGCCAGTTCCACCGGCCGACCCTCGGTGGCAACTTCACGCTGGAGGTCTCCCTCCGCGACCACGTCACCCAGACCTTTCCGGTCGACGTGGCCGGTAGTGGCTGGACCGTGGTCGACGTGGAACTCTCGCCGATCACCACCGCCGTGGCCGACGTGATCACCGACGCGCCGTGGCTGCGTATCGGCGACACGCTGCGCGGGGGACGCTCGGTGCATCTGGCGCTGCCCTCGGGAATGTCCGCCGCAAGCGTGGAGCTCTTCGACCTGCGCGGACGCCGCCTGGCGACCCTGGGTCGCGACCTCGCGCCCGACCGCCCGCACCGCCTCACCCTGCCGAACGCCCTGGCCGACGGGGTCTACCTGGTGCGTGCCGTGTCGAGGATGCAGCAGCAGGTGGCGCGGCTGGTCTACATCAACTAGAACGCTCCCCGGTGGCCGCCGGGGAGCGTCTGTCTGTCAGGCAATGCGAGCGGCGGTCCGCTACATGCGGCGCGGGTCGTCCTCGTCGTCCTCGTCCTCGTCTCCGTGATCGTGCCCGTGCATCTCCATATACTCGTCGATGTCGTCCAGGTCGAACTCGCCGGCCAGGCCCATGAGGGTCGCCAGGTCCAGGTCGCCCACCACGTTGGCGAAGACCACGCCGTCACCGGGCTCGTAGGCCACCACAACCAGGCCCACCATGTTGCCGTCGACGTGCATGGAGCTCACGGTGACCATCTCGTCACCGTCCTTCACGTAGATCAGCCGATTCCAGCCGCCCTCCTTGAGCTCGTCGGTCACGCGGTCCACCATGGCCTCGGTCTCGCGATCCTTGTATTCCAGCGAGAAGGCCTTCACACGCACTGACCGCACCATGGCCAGAGCCCGGGCCAGCTCGTCGTCACCTTCGTTGCGAGCCTTGGCCGCCACCTCGGTGAGCATGGCGGAGAGGTCGATGTCCTGGACCTCCTCGGCATCGTCGGGGATCTCGATCCATTCCAGGTCGAAGTAACCGGGGTCGTTGGCGATGCTGGCCGCGGCCACGGCGCTCAGGGCCATCAGAAGCAGTGCCGCGATGGCGAGCGTGCGTAGGGTGTTCATCCTTGTCCTCCAGGTGAGGTCGGCGTGGAGCGCCCGCGGAAGCCGGAGAAGGTCTCCTCCTGCAGGCGGCGCATCACGTCGGCCATGGTTTGCTTTTCTGCCTTGTCGATGATGGATGCCGTGAAGGCCAGGGCCCACTGAGCGTCTTCACGGGCTCTATCCAGCTCGTCCTGCGTCCAGGACGTGGATTCGGGTTGGGGATCGCTGACCGCTGTGGCGTCCAGCAGCGGTTCGGACCGCGGCAATACCACCGCCAGCAACACCGCGGCGGCCACCAGGGAGGCGGCGGCCAGGGTTCCAGACCAGGAATGGAACCGTCGAGTTCGTTGGTGGTGCCGCGGCGCCGGCTCGGCATCCACAGCCGCGGTGATGGCCGCGGTCAGTTCGTCGGGGCATTCGTAGGCTGGCACGTCGCCCATGAGTGCGCGGAGCTTCTGCTCCCGGGCCAACTCTGCCTGGCATCCGGCACACTCGGCCAGGTGCTCGGCCACGATGGCCTGTTCCATGGGTCCCAGTTCGCCGGCCACGTAGCCGGTCAACATACCGGTGGCGAGTTCGCAGCGAGTCATCAGCCGCTCTCCCTTCTGGCCGCCGAGATCGCATCGACGGTGGTCTCGTCCAGGACGTCGCGCAGGGCCTTCCGTGCCCGGTGGATGCGCACCTTCAGCGAGTTCACGTTCTTGCCCAGCATGTCGGCGATCTCGCGCAGCTTCAGACCCTGGTAGTAGTGCATCAGCATGATGCTGCGAGTCTCCGCGGGCAGGGTCTCCAGGGCGTCGAGCATCTCCTGACGGCGGTCGCCCGCCGGGTCGATCTGCTCCGGCCGCGTGGACAGCTCGTCCAGCGCCGTGGGATCAGGTCGACCGAGCCGGTTGCGCACCGTTTTGGCCCGCCGCGAGTGGTCGATGCACAGGTTGTGCGTCACGCGGGTGAGCCAGGCGGCGAGGCGCTCATCGTCCACGTCGGGGCCGCGTCGCCACAATCGCAGGAATGCTTCCTGGGTGACGTCGGCGGCGTCGTCCGGATCTCGCAGGCACTGCATGGCGTGGCTGTAGACTCGGTGGCGCTGGTCCGTGAGGACTCTGTTGAAGGTCGTTCGGTCCATAGTGACAGGATAGACGCGCAGAGGTGTGGGGGGTTACATGAGGGTTGTGCCGCGAAGAATGTGTCCGGCCCGCCGAGGCCTTCAAATACGGCATAGAAATGGCATAACTCCAATAATAACTGACAATTGTGCAGGCTAACGGGCCACTCCAGGCCCCGGACACATTTTCCAGGGCACAACCCATCGTGTATACTCATTGGCGAACCCCGACCGTCGCCCAACCAAGGGGGTCAAGCCATGTCCCGAATCGTCCTAGAGACCCTCATCAGCCGCCAGCTCCACCAATACAACCGCCTCAAATCCGTACTCCGCGAAGACGCTCAGGAAGTCCCGGTCGTGCGTGGCCCGGTGATCACCATCAGCCGCATGGCGGGTTGTTGCGCCCGCGACCTCGCCCAGGACCTCGCCGATCGCTTCGGCGTGCAGGTGTGGGGTCGCGAGCTGGTAGACGCCATCGCCAACGATCGGGGTCTGCGTCGCGAGGTGGTGGAGAAGCTGGACACCGGCCTGGTGAGCAACGTGACCGCGTGGGTCCAGGGAATCCTCGAGAATCGTCTCTTCATGAAGGACGACTACGTCGAGGCGCTCGCCGGCACCATCAAGACCCTGGCCGACACCGGCGGCGCGGTCTTCGTGGGCCGGGGCGCCGGATTCATCCTCGGTGATCACGCCGACCTGCGTCTGCGTCTGGTAGCCGGCGACCGGCATCGTCTGGCGACGTTGCGCCAGAAGCGCGGCCTCGATCGCGACGAGGCTCGTGCCGTGATGACACGCACCGACGAGGCTCGCGCCGCGTTCATCCGGGCCTACTTCAATGCCGATGTCGACGATCATCGCCACTACGACCTGGTCATCAACACCGAGCGCCACGGACTCGGGGTGATCCTCGAGGTCTGCGAGTGTCTGGTGCGGTCGCGCATGCTGAAGGTCGCCGAGGCCGACGGGTGACCGCCCGCTAGAGCGACAACCAGATGTTGATTTTGGCCAAGAATACGTTGTGCGGCTCGACGCCGAACAGCGTTTCGATGTCGCTGGCCAGGTCGAAGGTGCCGTCGTTCACGAAGTCCGACCGTCCCTGCGACCACACCAGGTAGAATGTCGACCCCAGTCGGTACTCCCAGCGCACCACCAGGTTCGAGTTGAAGTCGCGCACGTTGAAGGCGGGGTCGCCGAACGCGTAGTCCACAGTGCCGTCGAGATTCTCGTCCACCTCGTAGAGGCCGTCGCTGCGCGTGATCTGGTCGTCATCGTACTCGGCGAAGCGATCGCGGTACTGATCGGCGTGGGGGTCGGTAATGTGCTTGAACCCATCGTAGGCGCCGGCCGACACGAACGGCGATCCGTAGTACTGCACCGTGAGGTTGGCGGTGATGTTGAGGTCCACGCGCGTGGTGAGCGAGGCGGTGTACTGGTCGATATTTCCGAAGACGTAGCGGTCGTCGCCGTCGAAATCCTCGGTGCCGACATACTGCATCTCGTCCAGGTTGTGCGTGTAGCGGGGCGTGGCCGACAGGCGCAGCCAGTTGCTCGGCTGCCAGACCACGGTGGCCGAGACCTGCCACTCGTCCTTGCGGTCGTCGTCGTGCATGTCCACCCATCCTCCCAGGCGCAGGTGCACGGGCCGGCGCTGGTCCGAATTGAGGTTGGCGGAGAAGTCCCAGCTGCCGGGCCATAGCGAACTCGGCCCGCCGCGCAGTTCCGTGTTCGAGACCTGGTCGAAGGTGCGCGAGGCGCTGAGATAGAACCCGTCCTGGCTGCGGAACTGGCCGTTGGTGTTGACGTTGACCGCCTTGCGCAGCAGCGTGCCGCCGAAGTCCCAGTCGAGCCAGTAGTTCGAGTTGAGCTGCCAGTTGTTGAAGATACCGAACGGGTTTCGCTTCACGTAGCTGAGCCAGCCGGAGTTGTTGATCTCGTCGGCGCGGCGCATGAATCCCAGGTCGTTGATCTCGAATCCGGGCGAGCGCCAGGCCAAGCTGAGCTGCCCTCTCACGTTCGTGTTGTTGCCCGTGCGGGTGAGCATGACCGATCCCGCATGACCGTTGAGCGTGGTGGCCGTGGAGTCGACGCTGGCCTGGGTGTTGTCGGGGCGCTGGTAGTAGCGGGCCGACGACGTCTGCGCCGCGAGGATGGCCTCGGAATCGCCACGCAGGTGACTGCCCAGCAGCTTCACGTCGATGCGCCAGTCGCGGTCCAGGAAGTAGTGCTGCAGATCGGTGCCGCCGGCCCACGCCTGGCGCGAGAGGAATCGTAAGTAGTCGTCCTCGATGCGGCGGACCGTGGACGTGAGCATGCCGCCGATCACCGTGCCGCCCTCGCGCATGTCCTGGGTGATCCGGCCCACGAAGTAGTTGGTGAGGGGCTCCACGGTCTCGCGGCGTTCGCCGTCCGGGCCGGAGATGTCGGCCTGCTCGCGGGCGGTCACGCTCTCGAGGATACCCACGCTCAGGCCGCCCGCGGTCTTGCCGGTGAGCTTGGCCGCGCCCAGGATCGAGGTCTGGTCGGGGACGCTCGCGTACTCGCCGTCGGCGAGGTCCGGCGAATGTTGCGGCTGGCGACCGATGCGCCGGGAGTAGAAGAGCAGATCGCGGGTGAAGTGGCCGCCGGTGATGGCCGGCGCCAGGCGCAGCTCCAGGATGTCCTTGCCCTCGATGAAGAACGGTCGCTTCTCGGCGAAGAACGTCTCGAAGGCGGTGAGATTGACCTGCGACGGGTCGGCCTCCACCTGGCCGAAATCGGGGTTGATGGTCAGGTCGAGGGAGAAGTCGCTGCCGAGGCCGAACTTGGCGTCGAGCCCGCCGGTGATCTTATCGTCGCGCCCGGTCTGGTACGGGTTTCCTTCCTCGGCCGGGTAGCGCTCGGTCTGCGCCACGAAGTACGGCAGCAGCTCGATGCGTCGCGACGGTTTCAGGTCATCGATGCCGCGTAGTTCTCCGAACTGGCTTACCCAACCGCTGCTGTCGCGCGGGATCTCCTGCCAGGTCGAGCGCTCCTCCTTGCGGAAGATGCGGCGCTGAACCTGCAGGCCCCAGGGGCGCGGGTTGTTCGGGTCGAAGCGGAGCTGGCTGAGGGG
>PIVY01000340.1 GCA_003353795.1 bacterium | reverse complement strand
CCGCGGTGGGCTGGGCGTGGTCGAGCGGCGAGGGCGTGACCCTCCCTAACTACCGCAAGCACAACGGGAAAGATCAGGCCCTCACAGGAGCCGAACGATCCCGCGCCTACCGTCGGCGGCAAGCGATGCTGCGAGCCAACGAAGGGGGCGATAACGGCCGGCCAGGTGCTGAGAAGGCCGACCTCACCCGTAACGAAAAGCGTGACGGGGTAACGAAAAGCGTTGCGCGTCACGAGAAACGTCACGGCTCGCGGACCCCTGCCCCCCCCTCCCTATGGGAGAGGGGGGGGGGCAGGCGGGCGCGGGCGCGGGCGCGCGCACGAGGGGAGGGAAGAAGAAAAAAGGCGAGGACGGCCCTCCTCCTCCTCCGCAGGTTGCCCGGGTCGATGCGACGCATGAGTGCGTCAACCGAGGACCGGGTGAGACCTGGGAGACGGACGGCTACAAGCACGCGCTCGACCCTGACGGCTGGTGGTGGCGAAAGAAGGGCGAAGAGGATGCCGTCCGGGTCGAGCACGTCGATTTCAAGGACAAGCCAGGGAGGACAGCATGAAGATCTACCGGGTCCGGATCTCTCCGAAGCGCCTCAGCGTCGAGCTGGGGTTCACGCCGTCTTGCCTGGTCAAGATGAAGGGGGGGTCGCCGCCGAGCCGCATGGTCGACCTGCTCTCCGCGGGGTTCGCCGATAACCCGGACTTCGTTGGGCTGATCCAGCTTGGCGACTACACGGTCGAGGAGCTCGACCTTTCGACGGAAGGGGTTTGCTGATGGAGATGAGAACGCCGAACCTGACCGCCGGCATCAGCAAGGAGGCGAAGCTCGAACTCCTCGCGGAGGCCAGGAGGGAGCACCGCGGGGGAATCGTGATTCTGATGCCCGCGTTCCGGGCGATCCACCCAGAGGCGGCGCAGAGCCTGATCAAGCTGCGGGGCGCCCTCGAGGAGATCCACGGGTCCGCGGCCGTCGACATCCTCTCCGGTACCCTTCTGCCCGATGCCAGGGAGGAGCTCGCGCGGCGGGCCCTCCTCGCCAGGGCGGAGGTCGTGGTCTGGATGGATGCGGACGTCTTCACTCCCGTCGACGTCGGGATCCGGCTGGTGAAGAAGGTCAAGGATCGCCTCTGGCAGACCATGGACGGGACGGTCGGGCGCCTCGGGGAGGTCCTCTTCCTGGTCGGGGCCCCGATGCCGGTAAGGGGAGGGAGGCCGGCGCTCAATGTCCGCTGGCTCCCGACCAACACTCAGCCGCACCTCGAGATCCTCCAGCTCGGGGGCACGCATCGCGTCGGCGGGATCGGCCTGGCGCTCGCGGCGATGCCCGGCGCCGTCTTCTCGGTCCTCCCTCAGCCGTGGTTCGAGCGCCCCTGGAACGTCCGGCGCGGCGAGTACGAGAGCGAGGACCTCGCTCTCTGCTCGAAGATCCGCGAGCTCGAGGGCCACATCTTCGCCGACTTCAGCCTGGGCGGCGTCGCGCATCACGTCGAGGAGGCCCGAGATCTCTCCTGGTACGTCCTTCGCCAGAAGGCCCTCGAGCCCGACGCCGGCGCGAAGGCCCTGGCGAGGGGGGTGAAGCTGCCCAAGCCACCGAAGACCCTCCCCCACCAGAAGGGCGGCGCCGTCGAGCCGATCGTGGATCCTGATGGATCGACGGGAGCCTCCTCCGAGGAGAGAAGGAACAGGCGGCCCTGATGGCCAGGAAGCGCAAGAAAGACATCGTCCGGCCGACGAAGGGCCGCTGTTACGAATGCGACGGCCTCGCCAGGGGCGGGAGCTTCCGCCGGCGCGGCCTGGAGCTGGTGGCCATCTGTCGGGAGTGCGGCTCAAAGCACGAGCACGAGCGGTACCTCACAAAGACCCAGGCCGCCGACCTGGCCGA
>PIVY01000339.1 GCA_003353795.1 bacterium | reverse complement strand
TCATAGAGCCCTACCGCGGTGCCATGCTCCTACGCGAAGCGTGTAGATGGCAAGGACATGGGTAACACTTTGTGAAGAGACATGGGTGACACTTTGGCATGATGGGCTCCTTCCTGGAGCGTAGCGGAAGGAAGGAGCCCAGCATGCCCTGGAATGGAGTCATCACCGTGTCCGAATTGCGTACCGCCTTTGTCCATCAGGTGCTCGACCAATCTGTCCCCGTCGCCCAAGCCTGCCGCGAATTCGGCATCTCCCGCAAGACCGCCTACAAGTGGCTGCGACGGTTCCAGCAAGCCCCCAGCCGGCCGCTGGACGACCAGTCTCGCCGACCCAAGGTCTCGCCCCGCAAAACGCCGCAGGCCATCGTCGAACGCATTCTCCACGTCCGCGATCGCTATCACTGGGGGGCGGCAAAGATTCATGCCTTCCTGCAGCAACGAGGACGGACCACGCCCTCGGCACGCACCATCAACACCATCCTGCGACGCCATGGACGCTTCAAGCCCAAGCAACCCCAGGACCCGGCGACCCAACGCTTCGAACGCCGCCACGCCAACGAACTCTGGCAAATGGACTTCAAGGGGCCCCTGGAGATCCGACGCCAACGCATCCATCCGTTGACCATTCTCGACGACCACTCCCGCTATCTCCTGCAGCTGACGCCCTGTGACAACATGCGGTTCGCCACCGTCTGGCACGTGCTGTGGGACCTCTTCGCTGACGTCGGCCTGCCGGGAGAGCTGCTCTGCGACAACCAGTTCAACGGCAGTTGCCGAAGCGGCCAGGCCGGCCTGTCATGGTTCGATGCGCAACTGCTGCGACTCGACATTCGGCCCATTCACGGCCGGCCCTACCACCCCCAGACCCAAGGAAAAGTCGAACGCCTGCACGGCACGCTCCATCGAGAAGTGCTCCCGTTCGTCTGCAGAACATCCCTGCCCGCCTTCGCCCGAGATCTGGACCACTGGCGAACCGCCGTCTACAACTCCCTGCGGCCCCACGAAGCCCTCGGCATGCAAGTGCCCGGAAGCCGCTGGCGCCCCAGCCACCGAAAACGCCCCCCAAACATGCCGCCGCTAGAGTACGACCAAGGCAGCGTGCTCCGTAAGATCCAAGCCTCCGGCTGGATCAGCTACCGCTCCACCCGCATTCTGATCGGCAAAGGCCTCGCCGGAGACTACGTCCGCCTTGAAGAAGACAACAATGAACTACGAATCTTCTACGCCAACCACGCCATCCGACACCTTGCATCGAACCAACTGACCAAAGATACTGTCCTCTGAAACCTGTTACCTATGTCTCTTCACAATGTGTAACCCATGTCTCTTCACTGAACACGCGAAGCGGAGGGGCATGCCCAGCCCAGGAATGAGATGCTCTGCTGCACGCCCGCGCCGGCCCGAGCGTTCCTCTGAGATACGGACGGCTCACATCGAGCCGCCTCGTGCCAGCATGCCCCTCCGCTTCGCGTAGGAGCATGGCACCTGTCATGGGAGAACACGGCTCTCTTGATCCCCGCGTTTAGCCGATAGGGAGAATACTGGCGCGCGGCGAGCTGATTCGTCGCCTGCGCGGGTGCGGTGTGCGCGCTCGGCGGGCGGCGGAGGCTGCCGCGACGGTGCTTGTGATGATCCGAACGCTCTGCAGACAACTGACTGACCTGGGTCCCGACGCGGGGCCGCGCGATGCCGTGATCGCCGTCACGCATCAGTGCAACGCGCGGTGCGGCATGTGCAATATCTGGCGCAGCCGGGCCGACGACGCCCTCCAGCCGGACCACATGCTCCGCCTGCCGCCCAGCCTGCAGACGGTCAACCTGTCCGGCGGGGAACCGTTCCTGCGGGACGACCTGGGCGAGTTCGTCCGCGTCGTCCGGCGGCGCTG
>PIVY01000338.1 GCA_003353795.1 bacterium | reverse complement strand
GAAGCGTAACTGATTCAAAGGCACCCGGCGCCCTCTTTGGGGGTCAGTTGGGAACGTGGGGCGGTCTGTGAAGGGCAGGATGGGGGGGCTGACGGGTTGAGCAGCGGGGGCCACGCCGAGATTGGAGGCCAGGGCCCGCGCTTGTGGGTGAGATCGCGCAGCGGTGCGTCGGCTCTGCCGATGGGCGAGCTCAGGGGAGCAAGTCTTGTTGTGCGCCGCGAGGTCGAAGCCGGCGCACGGGGCCCCGGTAGTAAGGCGGGCCTCGGGCGGGTGCCGGCTTGGGCACCTCTGTGGGCAACCCGAGGTGGGTGAGGATGCGCTGGATGCTGTCGGCGTCCCGGACGAGGGCGCGCAGGGTGAGCTCGCCGCCGCAGTCGGGGCACGCTGCGGTGGACTGTCCGAAGGTGCGGGACTTCAGCAAGCGCCAGGGCCAGTAGCGGCAGCCCTTACCCTTGGGCTGCTCGGCAGCTGCGGCGTCGCTGGGGTCCATCGGCAGTGCGTCGTGGTCACAGCCCGGCTGCTCGTCGGGGGACGACTGCGGGGGCTTGGGCACCACTCGCGCTCGCCAGTGGCTGGCCGGTGCCAACACGCCCGAGTAGCGAACCTGATTCTGCCATGGTGGCGGCACCAGCGCCGCGAGCCTGGCGACCAGGGACAGCTCGTCCATCTCCACAGCCCAGGTGCCGTCGCTGAACGTGTGCTTGAGGCGCAAGCGCACGCGCCCGCCGTCGAGTCGCTCGATACGCTCGGCGGCCAGCGGTGGGCGCAGGATGTACTTGATGAGGCGCTCGCGGCCGGGCTTGTCGTCGTGCACGACCGTGGTGCGCGCGTGCAGTGAGAAGCCGGCGGTGGCGGCGCACAGGGGGCTCAGCGTGCGGGGCTGCTCGGCCGCGTCTTTTCGCCGCGGCAGGCGGCCAGGGCGTGACTCGGGACCGGCGAGGGAAGTGCCCGTGGCAGCGGCAGTGGCCAGGGCACCGAGCACCTGTTGCTCATCGTCGGAATCCTCCAAATCGATGAGCGCAGTGCTGTCGTCTGTGAGAAGACCTTGACGCTGGAGGTAGCCAAGCATGCGCGCGACGATCGTCTGCAGCACCTCCTGCACCTCGAGGTCGGACAGCGGCGGCAGGGGCAAGAAGCAAAGCTCGCCCTGTCCGCGCTCCACGTACACGCCGTCGAGCCATACCCCGTGCAGATGTGGATTGAGGCGCAAGTCACTGCTGGCTCGCTGGATAGCCGTCACCGAACCCGTGCGGCCATCCGGGTGGCCAAGGTCCGCCAGGCGGCTGCGATAGAAGCGCTGGATGCTGTCGTGGAAGATGGCGTACAGCCGCGGCAGCAAGCGCCGGTCGTAGGCGATGCGGGGCCGCAGCGCGTGCGGCACTGTCAGCACCCACTGCCGCAGCGGGGCGTCGGGCAGCACGAACTCGGTCAGATTCGAGGAGGACTGTGCCATTCGCCGACCGGTGCAACACGGGCAGAAGCCTCGCCCACCGCAGCAGAATGCAAGCAGATGCGGCTTGTCACAGTCTTTGCAGACCATGTGCGCGAAGCCGCGGCCCAGCACCTGGCAGCCGAGGTAGCCGTCCAGCTCGGCCCGCACGAACTGGGGCAAGGGCGTGCCAAAGCCGTCCTCGCTCGCGCGGTAGAGCGTCGCCACATTGTCCCGCACCACCTGGTACAGCGCGCTGTGCCAGGGCTGCAGGTCGAGCACAGCCGCTGCCGGGCTTGCGCCCGCGGTGGCGGTCGAGGCGGCCATCTGGCCCTATCGGCCAGTAGGCTCGTCGGTTGCGTGGCGCGGTCACGGACTTCGGCGCGGGCGACCGAGCCGCCGCAGATGTGGCTCGGATACGCATGGAACTCGCCTCGGGCGAGACCCTCGCCGAACGC